>JAHDHN010000094.1 GCA_020631295.1 Rickettsiales bacterium | reverse complement strand
CGCCTTGAGCGCAAATACCGCAATCCCACCAATCTCTCAAACGCTGTTAGCATAAGAAGGGCTATAGCAGGGGTGAAAGGGTTTGGCTAGTTAGAGATACCGCAGAGAAATACATAAATTTATTTGCATTTTAGCCATTTTCTTGTTATTTTCAAAAGCCAATAATTATTGCAAAAGGATATAGTATGAAGGGCGGATACGCATTGATAAAAGCCATTGAATCTATTCATGGTAAAGACCCTGTAACAATATTTGGTGTGCCAGGCTCCATGATGGCAACCATGTTGGATGCCGTTACCGATTGCAATATTAACTTTGTAGAAACACGTTCAGAACAAACAGCTGGCGGTGGTGCCATGGGTTGGGCACAGGCTGATATGGGCAACACTGTTGGGTTTTATGCTTGTACACGTGGCCCTGGAACATTACATGGCCTGGAAGCATTACGTTCAGGTACAGACCATTCAGTCCCAATGGTGCAAATCGCCACTGTTGCGAAGTCATCTATTGTTAACAACCGTAAAGCATGGCAAAATTTTGATTATGTAAAAGCTGGCGATATCTTTGCTAAAGGCACGGTGCTTGCAATGCCCTATCACAGTAAAGAAGAGGGATCTCTTAATATTATTGAAGCACTGATAAAAGCCACTAAGTTAGCCCGAAGTGGCCAACAGGGTGGTGTTCTATTAGCATTACCACAGGATGTCTTAGCAGAGGAAATTCCTGATGATATAAGAATGCCTACTGCTACAGATGTGGAACCAGACTATATTAAACCTAATCAAGAACATATCAACGAGTTTCATGAAATGCTAAACGAAGCCAAAAACCCTGTATTTATTGTGGGGAATGGCGGCACACAATATATGGATAAAATCAGTGCATTAGCGCAACAAGCAGGCGTGAGTACATATGGTACCTTCATGCATTTAGAGCAACGTCCTACAAACCCAAATTATGCCGGTTCAGCAGCATATATCAACCGCCCAGAGGTAGAAAAGCAAATTCTAGAAGAAGCGGATTTAGTAGTATGGGTTGGATCAAGAGGTCATGAACCTGATTTACTGGGCTTCAACGAGCGTTTTAACATTGAAAACTTAGCCGCTGGAGAAGTAAAAGTTGTACATATAACACCTGAATTTTACCGTGGTCATGAGTTCTCAGATTATAACCTGAACGTATTTGGTGATATGGATGAAACCTTAGATACGCTAGTAAAAAAGCAATATGAGATCAGTTCAGAACAACAAAAATGGGTAGAAAACAACCATGCATCTTATGTAGCACACATTAATGAAAATGTGCCCTTTGCAGGCAATCTTAATTTGCAAGAACTCATGCGTCAAATAGGCCCAAAAATGGGTGACAACACCGTGATTATGTTTGGTACCGGTGCCTATTTTACATGGGGAAAAGATGTTGTGATTGACCCTGATAAAGGCCAAGAGTTTGTAGGGCCAACAGAATCTATGGGTAAGCATATGGGCAGAATGTTGGGGTATTTGCAACGTTCTGGCAAAAAAGGTGTGTTGGTATTGGGTGATGGTGGCATGGGTATGGTAGGCCAAGAAGGTGAGATTATAAAAGCCGTTGAAATGGGTTTAGACCTTACCGTGGTGGTGGTAGATAATGGTGTACATGGTGCCATTTTGAACAACCAAGCAAAGGCGTATGCAAAAGGCGATATAAACAACCCTGCAGGGGTAGGAACTATTCATGAAACACAGCTGGATTTTGCGCGGGTGATGCAAGTATTTGGTGCAAAAACCACAGAAACTATTAAGAATACGGAAAATATAGCTGCAAAACTTGATAGGCTTTTTGGCGATGGCGCTAAAGTAAAGGGCCTTCATGTGATAGTAGACCCTACCAATGTGGCACGCGGGCGTGTAATTGATACAGGTCAACTTGATACTGAACTGCTAACAACAGCACAAAACAGAAGTAACCTTATTGGGCATTAGGATCAGGCAAGTTACTTTTCCCCACTTGCGAAAACCATGAAAGCAGCACATAAGTGCTGGCATGAACAATCCTACACCACACCACACCACTCCTTCTTATGATGCCTCGGCCATTGAGGCAGCGCTGCAGCAAAGCTGGGCAGCAGAGGGTGCTTATGCCACGCCAGAGCCAAGTGATAAGCCCAGCTATTATGTGCTGGAAATGCTGCCTTATCCTTCGGGCAAGATTCACATGGGCCATTTGCGTAACTATGCGATTGGCGATGTGACTGCGCGCTTTAAGCGTAAAGAAGGGTTTGATGTGCTCCACCCAATGGGGTGGGACGCGTTTGGCTTGCCGGCAGAAAACGCAGCGATTGAACGTGGCACGCATCCAGGCAGCTGGACCTATGAGAATATTGATGTGATGCGCGCGCAGCTGCAAAGTGTGGGCTTGTCTTACGATTGGGACCGTGAATTTGCCACCTGCGATCCAGAGTATTACCGCTTTGAGCAAGAAATGTTCTTGGACTTTTTAAAAAACGGCATTGCCTACCAAAAAGAAGCGGTGGTGAATTGGGATCCGGTGGACCACACCGTGCTGGCTAATGAGCAGGTGATTGACGGCAAAGGCTGGCGCAGTGGCGCGCCCGTGGAGCGTAAAACACTGACGCAATGGTTTTTGCGTATCTCGGATTATGCACAAGATCTGCTGGATGGCATTGATACTCTAGAAGGCTGGCCGGACAAGGTGCGTTCCATGCAGCGCCAATGGATTGGGAAATCGGTGGGCGCCACAGTGTTTTTGGAGATGGAAGGCCGTGATGACAGGCTGGAGATTTACACCACCCGCCCTGAAACCTTTTTTGGTGCAAGTTTTTGCGCCATTGCGTCCGAGCATCCGCTGGCGCTGGAGCTCTCTGAGCAGAATGAAGACATTGCTGCCTTCCGCGCCAAATGCGCGGCTTTGGGCGTGAGTGAACAAGCCATTGAAACGGCAGAGAAAGAAGGCATTGATACGGGTTTGCGCATCAAACATCCGTTTATTGAGGGCCACACATTGCCGCTCTATATCGCTAATTTTGTGCTGATGGACTATGGCACCGGCGCGCTCTTTGCCTGCCCGGCGCATGACCAGCGTGATTTGGAATTTGCGCAGAAATATAGCCTGCCCATTTTGCCGGTGGTAGCACCAGAGGGTGATGAACATTTCACAGTAACGGATGAGGCCTATACAGGCGAGGGCAGCATGATCCATTCGGACTTCTTGAACGGCATGAATGTGGAGCAAGCCAAAGAGGCAGTGATTGCGCAGTTGGAAGCACAAGAAAGCGGCCATGCAAAGGTGAATTTTCGTTTGCGTGATTGGGGCATTTCCCGCCAGCGCTATTGGGGGTGTCCGATTCCGATTATCTATTGCGACAGTTGCGGTGCAGTGCCTGTCCCTAAGACAGATTTACCCGTAACCCTGCCGGAAGATGTATCGTTCGATCAACCTGGCAATCCGCTTTCCCACCACCCCACATGGAAGCACACCAATTGCCCAACATGTGGCGGCAAGGCCGAGCGAGAAACGGACACGTTTGACACGTTTTTTGAGTCTTCCTGGTACTTTTTGCGCTATGCCTCACAGCCGCAAGGTAAAGCATTTGAGAAGGGTGAAATCAGTCACTGGTTGCCGGTGGGTCAATATATTGGTGGTATTGAGCATGCGGTGCTGCATTTGCTCTATGCCCGTTTTTTCACCCGTACACTGAAAACATGCGGTTATCACGAGATTGATGAGCCATTTGCGCGCCTGCTTACGCAAGGCATGGTGTGCCACCAATCCTATAAAGACGGTGATGGCAACTGGCTGTTCCCAGAGGAGGTGCTGCGCAAAAATGAGGGCGAGTATGTGCATGTTGAGACGGGTGCTGCAGTAAATGCACTGCGCGTAGAAAAAATGAGCAAATCCAAGCGCAATGTGGTAGATCCGGAAGCCATTATTCAGCAATATGGCGCCGATACGGCACG
>JAHDHN010000093.1 GCA_020631295.1 Rickettsiales bacterium | reverse complement strand
TCTTAAAGCGCAGCAAGTTGCGTTTTTAGGTAGGTGGCAAGTGAGCTGAGGCCCGAGACACCGGCTTTGGCTTCGGCCTCTGGGTTGTAATTGGTATTGGTGTTGATGTCATACACGTAACAGGAGCCGTTTACATCTTCCATACATTCCACACCGGCCACCTGCACGCCATGTTGCTGCAAAAATGCTTCGCATTGTGCAATCAGTGGATGCTCGAAATCAGGTAAAATGGTGAACATATCCGGCGTGGCATCTAAGGTGCAGCTGCTTGCTGCTTTCATCTCTTCAATATTGCAGGCTTCTGCAGGGCACAGCTCAAATCCGCCGCCAGTATGTACCTGCACCGCATATAAAAATGTGCCGCCTACAAATTCCATGCGGGTGATGGTGGGTGTGGCGCTTTGGATGGTTTCTTGCAGCAGCCAAATGCCGTCTTCCGGGTGACTGTAAGCGTCACTTTCCAAATAGCTCGTCAGGCTTGCTTTGTTTTCAAAGCGTTGCACGCCCAGCCCCTTGCCACCGCAATTAGGTTTCAGCATATAAGGCGGTGTTAGCACATCACATGCATGCAGCACATCTGCTTTGCTGAAGGCAGCAATGCTGCGTGGTGTGTGGATACCTGCTGCTTGCAAGCAATTGGCTTGGTGCCATTTGCTGATCTCCATTTTCAACGCGCCAGATCCGTTGATGATGCGCCGTTCATGCTGCTCTAACCAGCTGAAAATAGCTGCGGCATGAGTAGCGGCTGCACTGTTACCACGTGTATAGGCCGAGGCGCTCATTTTACTGAAATACACGGCCTCTTCTGGTACAGATGCAGTGTCATAATGCCCGTCCATGAGGTGCCACAAGCTGTAAGGCACATCAGTTTTTTCCAGTGCAGCAGTAGTAGCACCTATCCAGTCTTCATTTTCATATAAAATAATGACCTTAGACATGCATATTAGTTGGCGAAACGCTTCTGCACTTGGGTCATAACATTCTGCATAAGTGAGGGCATTTCTGCCATCATTGCTTCGCTTACTTTTTTATTTATTTCTGCAGTGAATTCAAGGCTAAGCGACGCATATTTTTTGCCCTCTTCAGTATTATACCAAGCAATAATTTCATCCAGTTCTTCATCAGTGAAGTGATTCTGGTGGAACTCAACAAAACCTTCACGGATTACAGGGTTAATTTTTGCAAACAGGTCTGTGAGAAGGTTGGTATATAGGTCACCAAACCATTCCTTGTCTTCTGCAGATAATGCATCTAGCGGCATGGCTTGCCCCATCACATCACCAAGCTGCTCATGTGCCGTTTGTTGCTGTATATCTAGCATGCGGTCTATTTGTACCGCCTCCATTAAAGCCTCGGTTTTAGCTAATGATGCCGCCATAGACATAGCCGGAAGAAGCAAACAGGTGAGGAAGAGTTTTTTCATTATAAGGATGTCCTTTGTTTGTTAAGGTTATGCTTTTGTATTTAACAGACAAATAGCCGATAGGCAACGCAGTGTTTTTGCATTATAACACCTCCTATGAAACAGGTAACGATTTACACAGATGGTGCATGTTCTGGCAATCCAGGTAAGGGTGGTTGGGGTGCGGTGCTGCAGCATGATGGGCGTGAGAAATGCCTCTCTGGCGCGGTAGCAGAGACCACCAATAATCAAATGGAATTAACGGCCGTGATCGAAGCGCTGAATGCCCTGAAAGAGCCGTGTGAGATTACACTTTATACCGATTCCACCTATGTGCTGGACGGCATTACCAAATGGATCCATGGCTGGAAGAAAAAAGGGTGGAAAACGGCCAGTAAGAAGCCGGTGAAGAACCAAGAATTGTGGCAGGCCTTAGATACTGCACGCGCGCGCCACACGATTGATTGGCAATGGGTAAAAGGCCATGCCGGTAACCCAGGCAATGAAAAAGCAGACGCATTGGCTACCGGTGCAATTGATATGCTTTAATGTTCCCTGTGGTTTATCCACAGGGTCAAATACTGACATGGCATAACTGTTGCATTTGATCCTGTGGACAAGCCGCAGGAAACAATGTTAGGAATTATGTGCAGTCTGCCTAAGCAGCACGCTGCAAGGCGGATTCATCACCGGTTTCTAGCTTAGCTTGTGCGGCTGCCAAGCGTGCGATCGGCACACGGTATGGCGAGCAAGATACATAGTTCAAACCCACGCGTTGGCAGAAATGGATACTGGCAGGGTTACCGCCATGCTCACCACAAATGCCCAGCTTGATGTTCGCACGTGTGGCACGGCCACGCTCTTTGGCAATGGAAATCAACTCACCAACACCGTCTTGATCCAGAGTCGCAAACGGGTCTTTCTCAATCACATGCTGTTGGATATAGTGGTTGATGAAGTTGGTTGCATCATCACGGCTAATACCCAGCGTGGTTTGCGTTAAATCATTGGTGCCGAAGCTAAAGAACTCTGCATGCTCCGCAATCTGCCCTGCCTGCAAGGCTGCACGCGGCAGCTCAATCATCGTGCCTACCAAATATTCCACCGTGGCATTTTGCTCAGCAAATACTTCTTTGGCGGTATTGTTCACCAAATCTTTTAGAATTTCCAATTCTTTGGCCGTCATCACCAGCGGAATCATGATCTCTGGCAGCACTTTCTTGCCTTCTTTTTGCACAGCAATGGCTGCTTCAAAAATAGCACGCGCTTGCATGGCATAAAGCTCCGGGTAGCTGATGCCCAAACGGCAACCGCGATGACCCAGCATTGGGTTTTGCTCTTTCAAGGCTGAAGCACGACGTGACACAATCTCCACATCCACACCTGCCGCGTTTGCCACGGATTGCATCTCTTCTTGGCTATGAGGCAAGAACTCATGCAATGGTGGGTCTAGCAGGCGAATAGTTACCGGGAAACCGTCCATCACCGCAAAAATAGCCGCAAAATCATCACGCTGATAGGGCAGTAATTTATCAATCGCCGTTTTGCGGGCTTCCGGCTCTTCGGCCACAATCATTTCACGCATGGATACAATACGCTCCGCGTCAAAGAACATATGCTCCGTACGGCATAAGCCAATGCCTTCAGCACCAAAATTGCGCGCGGTTTGTACATCTTGTGGTGTGTCTGCATTGGTACGAATATTCAGTGCGCGCACCTCATCCGCCCAGGCCATTAAGGTTTCAAAATCACCCGATAGATTTGGCTCAATGGTAGGCACTTTGCCCAACATCACTTCACCGGTGGAGCCGTTGATGGTGATCACATCGCCCGCTTTTACCAGCGTGTCGCCTACTTTAAATTGTTGCTCGGCGTAGCTGATGCTCACATTACCCGCACCAGACACGCAAGGGCGCCCCATGCCGCGTGCTACCACGGCTGCGTGGCTTGTCATCCCACCGCGCGCGGTCAAAATACCTTTGGCGGCATGCATGCCGTGAATATCTTCTGGGCTGGTTTCAATACGCACTAAAATTACGTCTTCTTTACGGCCGGCTGCTGCTTCTGCATCATCCGCACTAAACACCACCGCGCCAGAGGCCGCACCTGGGCTGGCCGGCAAGCCTTTGGATAAAAATTGTGTGC
Organism: Rickettsiales bacterium; assembly: GCA_020631295.1. Lineage (GTDB taxonomy): Bacteria > Pseudomonadota > Alphaproteobacteria > Rickettsiales > UBA8987 > JAHDHN01. The sequence goes on along the minus strand of JAHDHN010000093.1, from coordinate 448 downwards.
TGGCATTCGGGTCCAACGTAGGGTGCAAGAGCTGATCCAACGCATCAGGCTCCACACGCAACAAAGCTTCTTCTTTATTAATCAAACCTTCTTGCACCATATCCACAGCAATTTTCACGGCTGCAGCTGCGGTGCGCTTACCGTTACGGGTCTGCAACATCCATAATTTGCCGTTCTGCACAGTAAATTCAATGTCCTGCATGTCACGGTAATGCTTTTCCAGAATCTGATAGGTATTCACCAACTCTGCATAGACCTCTGGCAAGGTCTCTTCCATCGCTGGTAAGTCTGATTGATTTTTCTCTTTGCCCTCAATAGTAATTTGCTGCGGCGTGCGAATACCGGCTACCACATCTTCGCCTTGCGCGTTGATCAAATACTCACCAAAGAACTCCTTATCACCCGTAGACGGATCACGCGTGAACGCCACACCGGTGGCACAATCTTG
>JAHDHN010000010.1:10986-24647 GCA_020631295.1 Rickettsiales bacterium | reverse complement strand
TGCCTACCGTATAGCCAATCTGCCCGGCAATATTCCGCGCGCTGATGGCATAAATACCGCCATCGGCCAGCAAGGTTGCGGCGGTGTTCAATATCATCTCTTTCAACTCATCACGGCTGTGGTCACTGCGTCTCGCCATTGCGCATATTACTCCTTCATTAGATGGTATAGTCGTAATATTAAACAATATTCAGAATATGTCAAGTGCGTGTAAATAAGATTGAATACTATCCTCCAGAAAAATATAAAGATAGAATAAAAATCTTAAACCTAACTATGTAAGGAATTAATTTATGACGATATATAATGATTTAGAAAAAATAGCATGTGCAGTTGGTAATATATATCTTGGCTCTGGGCCAATTGCCAAAAGATTAGGAGAAGAGTATGATAGTTTTGATGCCCCTCTTAAATTAGTACATTGGGATCACCTCCTCAAAGAAGCACCAGAAGAAATAAAAAGTGATATATCAGCTTATCGTAAATTTCATGAAGACCAAAAATCAAAATTAGAAAAAGAAAAGAAGGTATACAAAGAACAATATGGGCACTCTTGCAATCCAGAAATTCATACAATTGGAAAAGTGGTTGCACGATGTCGGAAAAATGTAAGGGAGGCTTGCCAACACCTACTGAATATCCATAACTTTCATATTAGTAATCCTAAACCCTAAATCAGCTTCATCTGCTCCATCACGCTGCGGATTTTTGCTTTGGTGTATTCAGAGGGTGGCACCATGGGCAAGCGCATGGTGTCTTCACATAAGCCCAGCAGATGCGCGGCATATTTGGCCGGCTGTGGGTTGGACTCAATGAACATCACATCATGCAGCGGCATGAGTGTGTCTTGAATTGTTGCGGCCTTGGCGAAATCACCATCCAAACACGCTTGCTGCATGGCAGCACATTCTTCTGGCAGAATATTGGCGGTAACGGAAATACAACCTTTCCCCCCCAGCTGATTGAACTCTACCGCCGTGGCGTCTTCCCCAGAAAGCATGGTAAAACCCTCTGCACTGCCACCCAGGCGATTTACCAATGCGCTGGGCCGCGCTAGATCTGCTGTGGCATCCTTCACACCCACAATGCGCGGCAAATCTGCCAAGCGCGCCATGGTGTCTTGCTCTATATCCACCACTGAGCGGCCAGGAATATTATACAAGAAAATAGGGATATGCGAATGATCGTGAATGGTTTTGAAATGCTGGTAAATACCTTCCTGCGATGGCTTGTTGTAATAGGGTGTCATCACCAATGCAGCATCTGCGCCCACGGCTTCTGCATGCTGTGTCATGCTCACTGCCTCACGGGTGGAATTGCTGCCCGTGCCCGCCATCACTTTCGCGCGGCCAGCGGCCACTTCCACACATTGCTCAATCACCGCATTATGCTCTTTATGATTCAGCGTAGGCGACTCACCGGTGGTACCGCAGGGCACCAAGCCATGCGTGCCTGCGTTAATTTGGCGCTCTATCATGTTGGCGAACGCCACCTCATCCACCTGCTTGGCTTTAAAGGGCGTGAGTAATGCTGTGTAAGAACCGTGAAACATGCTGTGTTTTTCCTTGGTAATTTTTGTGATCTATCATATGCATAACCATCATGAAAAAGCTAGCCTCTATTCTGTTTCTGTTCTGCCTCCTGCCTGTGGTCAATCTGCAGGCAAAGTCACATGATGCTACGGTGCTTGGAAAGGCCTTTGCAAAATCGGCAAAAGGGGATCATGCTGCAGCGGCCTCCATTGCCAAGCAAGGCAGCAAGCTTGTGCAAGATATTGTGGCATGGCGGGAGATGATGTCTACATCTGGCCGATTGACCCTAAAGCGCCTGGAATATTTTACCAATGGAAATGTAAAATGGCCCAACCAAACCAAACTGCAGAAATTGATAGAAGGCAATCTGCCACTTACCAATGCAGAAAGCAAAGTGATTGAGCTGTTTACAGAGCATGGTGCATTACGCACACCCTATACAGCACGTGGGAAATTAGTGCTGGCCATGGCGCTGTTGAAACAACAGCCGGCTGGCTTATTTGACAAAAAACAAGCCGTGCAATGGTTGCGTGAAGGCTGGGCAGGTGCCAGCCTCAACCGCACCTATCGCAACCATGTGCGCAATCTATATGGAAAGCATTTACGCGAGCAAGACCATGCGGAAAAAATTGCCACGCTGATCCATGAAGGAAATACAGAGGCGGCGAATTCCATGATGGTGCTGGTGGGCAAAAAACATACATCCTTTTTCAACACATGGATGCGTTTGAAAGCCAAAAAGACCAACCCGTTTGAGATTCACAAGGCCGTGCCAAAAAAATTCCGTAGCCATGAGCTGTTTTTATATGACCTCTACCGCTATGACCGCAAACACAGAAAACGCTTTTCCAAAGAATGGTTGTTGCAGCAACTTCCCAATGAGCTGAAATACCCAGAAAAATGGTGGAAGATGACGCGTTACCAAATCAATAATGCCCTAAAAAAGGGCGATGCGCGCTATGCTTACGGTTTGGCCTCCTCCCATTCCTTCCCTGCTGATACCGAACATAACACCAGCTTCTCGGATGCAGAATGGCTGGCCGGCTGGATTAGCCTGCGTTTTTTGAACAAGCCGAAGCAAGCTTATCGTCATTTTTACACCATGTATAATGCGGTTAAAACACCTATCAGCTTGGGCCGGGCAGGCTATTGGTTGGGCCGCGCCAGTGACGATCTGAATAACAGCGAGAATGCAGCAAAATGGTATGATTTTGCCGCACAATTTGATACCACCTATTACGGCCAGCTGGCCAAACAAAAGCGTGGCGGCAAGCGCATTGCACTTTCAGAGGCAGGTAATGATAACAGCATTTTGCGCAATCCTTTGGTAAAGGCTGGTGCGCTGCTGCATGAGGCCGGGCAACATAATTATGCCATTCGCTTTTTTACCCAGGCGGTGGAAAATGCCAACTCTCCGGCGCAAGGCGAAGCATTGCTGAAACATATCAAACGCTTTGGACGCGATGATTATGGCGTGTGGGTGGCAAAGCGCCTTAGCCACATCACGCACCATATTGCTGACGCACATTATTACCCACAACATAACATGACCACAGACGTACAAGGCAACCCCATTACTGCACCGGAACTGCCGCTAATTTATGCCATTACACTGCAAGAAAGCCTGTTTAATCCTACGGTGAAGAGCCATGCCGGTGCGCGCGGCTTAATGCAGCTTATGCCTGCCACCGCCAAGCGGGTGAGCAAGGATCTCGGCTTGCGTTACAAGCGTGATAAACTCACCAAAGACCCGCGCTATAACGTCACGCTCGGCAGTAAATATCTGGCCGATCGCATTGAAGAATTTGATGGCTCCTACATCTTAGCTATTGCCAGCTATAATGCCGGACCGGGCAATGCACGCAAATGGATTGCCGCGAACCGTGACCCGCGTCGCCTGCGCAGTGTGGAAGAGGTGGTGGACTGGATTGAGATGATTCCGTTTAACGAAACACGCAACTATGTGATGCGCGTGACAGAGAATGTGCAAGTCTACCGCCACTTACTGAACCGCCGTGCCACCTTGCAGCTGGAAAAAGATTTACTGCGGTAAATTAGCCAATAATAATGTCATTCTGAAAGAGCGTTAGCGACTGAAGAATCTCGTGCCCGAATGGTGAGACGTAGAAAAAAGCTGCGTATGCCACATTCTAGAGGCACTCACCATAAGGGCATACTCCACCACAAAAAAGGCGAAACTACAGTGGCATGAGATTTCTCACCTACGTTCGAAATGACAAGTGCCATCATATTCCTTAATAGCAGTAGCATTGGTAGTTGATGCAGGTTATAAGCACCTCCATGAGTAATATTCTTGGTTATAATTTTAAAAATGGACAATTGCTGGAAGAAGCGCTGACACACCCGGGTGCGCGCAAGCAAATCAACTATGAGCGCCTGGAGTTTTTGGGCGATGCCGTGCTGGGCATGGTGGTTTCTGAAATGCTGTTTCAAGCATTTCCCGATGAGCCCGAAGGCGGGCTGGCCAAGCGCCGCGCCGCTTTGGTGTGTGGCAAAACATTGAGCGATCTGGCACGGGTGAGCGGCTTTATTCAGCACATCACCGGCACTAATAATATGGAAGCCCGTCAAATCACCGAAAATAATTTGGAGAATATGTTTGAATCTGTAATCGGTGCGATTTTTCTGGATTCGGACTATGTAACCACCCGCACAGTGATTGAGGCCTATTTCATGGATTTGGTACGCAGCATGGAATCTGCGCCGCGGGACCCAAAATCAGAGCTGCAAGAACGCGTCCAAGCGCGCGGCTTGCCGTTGCCGCATTATGAAGTAATCAAGCGCGAAGGGCCAGACCATGCACCGCATTTTAGCATGCAGGTGACCATTCAAGATTTGGGCGCGGCACTGGGTGAAGGCAGCAGCAAGAAAGAGGCCGAAAAAGCTGCCGCAGAAGCCATGCTGGAAATCATTGATGAGAGTGATGCATAAGTGAGCATTTCGCTAGACAAACAACGCTCGCTCTTGGTCGCCATTTTGGGTGCGCCCAATGCAGGAAAATCCACCTTTGTGAACCATTTTGTGGGTCATAAAATTTCTATCGTTACACCAAAAATCAACACCACACAGCAATGTATTTCTGGCATTTACACCGAAGAGAACACGCAAATTGTGTTTGTGGACACACCAGGCATTATTGCTAATGTGAGCCAATCTGCACTGGCGCAAGCAGCATGGGATGCCACAGAAGGCGTGGACGCAGCACTGATTCTGACCGATGCCTGCAAGCCTAACAATCCACACACGCATCATATTATTGAGCGCTTGAAGGGCCGTAATATTCCGCTGCTGTTGGCGCTGAACAAGGTAGATAAAGCACCAAAACAGGCATTACTAAAGCAGGCAGAGCATTATTTTTCACTGCACCCTTTTGCGCATTTATTCATGATCTCTTCGCTAAAAGCAGATGGGCTGGATAAGGTAAAACAAGCGCTGTTTGATATGGCAGATGATGCTCCTTGGATGTTCCCAGAAGACCAAATTACTGACATCACCACCCGTGCCATGCTGGAAGAAACCACCCGCGAGAAGGCATTATTCTTTTTAGATGAAGAGCTGCCCTACCGAATTGAGATTACCACTGATGTGCTGCAGCAAGAGGAAAAAGGCTGGAAAATCTATCACAGCATTCTGGTGGAGAATGAGCGGCATAAGAAAATGATTATTGGCCATAAGGCCGCGCGCATTAAGGATATTCGCGTTGCTGCACAGAAGGACATGGAATATCATTTTGAAGTACCCATCTATTTGGAGCTCTATGTGAAGGTGAAGAAGACCAATGCGATGGGAGGATGATGGCATTGTGCTGCATCTGCAGCCTTTTAGTGACAATAAACAACTTCTGACCTTGTTTACTCACAGCCATGGCGTGCATAAAGGCATGGTGCGTGGCAAAAAAACCATCATGCCAATATTACAACCTGGCAATAATGTACGGTGCAGTTGGAATGCACGCATAGAATCACAGCTGGGCAGCTACACGGTGGAACTTTCCCATTCCGTAATGCCGCAAATTTTGGCCCATCACCCCAAATTGCTGGCGGTGCAGTCCCTTGTGCATCTTTGTTATTATTTTCTGCCTGAGCGTGACCCGCACCCAGAATTTTTCACTGCATTGCAAGATTTCTTACAGCAACTACACCAGCCTGATTGGCTGGAACAATTTGCAAAAATTGAGGCACAATTTGCACGCGAAACAGGCACCTTGCCCGATGCAGATAGTTTACAACGCACCTTTGCAACAGAAGGCATATCTCCGCATGCCAGCACCATTGACGCACTGCGTGCCAATGGCTATGTTCTGTCCACTTATGTGGCAGAAGCGTTGGATCGCCCGCTTTCGCATGCGCGGGCAGAATTAATGCAGCTGTTACAATAAACATTACACCGTTGGGAGGGATATACTCACGTGAACCGAATCGTATCTTTTGCTGCTTCTGTAGCTGTGTTTTTTGCAAACTTTTCTGTGTGGGCCACCTGCTCCACGGAACAAGCCCGTGCGGCTGACTTGGCCTTCTCTGGCACCATTGTGGAGGTGGGCCCAACACGCAGCAATGGCAAGGAACTGTTAATGTCGGTGGAGAATATTCATTTTGGCATGCCGTCTTACATGCGCCATGTGATTGTGCATGCCAACACCAGCAGCCCACTCTCGGCTGGCACAAAATATAACATCTTTGCACAAAAAAGAAGCGGCGTGATTGAGGCGCTTCCTTGCATGTTTGGTGGCCTGCCTATCCCCACCCATATTCCTGCAGCAACCACACAGCGCCCGGATGTGAGCCCGGTGCCATATCACCCCAATCGTGACCTTACCGTGGAAGATGGCAGCGCTGTAGGCCGGTATTATAAACATGAGCGGGTGATGGAATATAATCCTAATTTTATTCCTGGTTATGGCGATAAGGCAGAAACGAAATCTGTGAAAGACATTCGTAAAATAGCGAAGCAGCACCATGCGCCTAAGCTTGTTGCTGCAGCGGATGATACACCAAGCTGGATACCGCCTGTTACGCTGAAACCACGCAATATAGTACGTATGAATACAGCGAAGAACACAGCTAAAACAGCACCCAAAAAAGTGGCACCTAAACCACAGGTGAAACCACAGAAAAAACCTGTTGTTGCAAAGAAAGCTGAAGCAGTAAAAACACAGCCACCAATGCGTAGTAGAAATAACGCTCCTGCTATAAAAGCATTGCCTACACCGGAGGTGAAACAACAACCTACAGAGGATGTGGCAGGCATTGCGCGCACCGATGTGCCGCTGCGCACAAATCAGAAAATTACTACTAAAACAGAAGAAAAAACAGCGAATACAGAAACTGTTAAAACGATAGAAGCAGCTGCGACAGATGAAAAGACAGAGCAAAACATACCCGCTACTGTGCCTGCCATGGATACGGCCATGCGCAATGATATGTTAAAAATGCTAAAATCCACCCCAAAAACACCACAGCAAGCACTGTGGCAACCAAGCAGCGCTGCTGCCTTGTTAGAAGATACGGCACAAGAAGAAAAAGAGGCTGCAGCAGTGGTTACACCAGCAGAAGCAGCCAAGCAGGAGGCTGATTTACGCAAGGTGGTGAAGTCACCCCGCACGGCAGTGCATGAGCGGGAAGCCACGCGCACGGCAACGCGCACAGTGCATACGGCCACAAAAGATAAGGCGCTTACCTCTCATGCATCTGAAGAAGAAAAAGATTTGATGCAGCTCTTGAATAAAGACGGGTTTGTGGAAGCAGAAACGCGCAAAGTGAGTTTCTTAGAGCTGCTAGGATTGGGCAGCGCTACCCAAAAAGAAGCGGTAACAAAACCTTCTTCACGCCCTGCGCCGGCTGCTGAAAAACAGTCTGAGAACAATGAAAATAACGCCAATACACAAGAATTTGCAATCCCAGAACTCCCGCCTTTTATGGATGAGTGATAATTTATTGAAATCAGCCCATTTTCCACTTGCGCCTCTGTTATGATAATGATAATCGCTCGCAACTAAATTGTGAAACTATAGTGGAATCACTTAACAATTCATAAAAGATATTGTTCCCTGTGGTTTAGCCACAGGGTCAAATGCTCCAGCAGCATAACTGCTACATTTGATCCTGCGATCAAGTCGCAGGAAACGTAAATTATGAATTGTTAAGTGATTCCACTATAGTTCTCATAATTAGAATATATTAACCATTAAAGGATCATACCATGAAGCGCGCATTGCTTATCTCCACTATCATTTCTGCTGTATCAGTATCGGCAGATGACAGCACACTAAACCCTATCGTGGTGGTGGCTACCAAGTCTGAGCAATCAAGCTTTGATGTGCCAGCCATGGTGGATGCTGTGAATGTAAATAACAGCCAAGAGCTTACCTTGGCCAGCACGTTGGATGATGTGCTTGCGCAAAAAGCTGCAGTGCAATTTGATGGTTCTGCGCGTCGCAACGGCCAAAATATCACACTGCGTGGGTTTGATAAAGACAGCATCTTGGTAACCGTAGACGGTGTACGCCAAAATTTCAGCTCTCAGCATGACGGCAATTATTTCATCGATCCATCCCTATTAAAATCTGTGGAAGTGGCGCGCGGTGCACACTCTCCTTTATATGGCTCTGGCAGCTTGGGCGGCGTAGTACAGCTAGAAACACTAGATGCGCATGATTTGCTGCGTGAAGGCCAAACCAAAGGCGCACGCTTGTCTCTTGGTTATGAAACAGTGAATGAAGAATTTTCTACGTCTCTTTCTGGTTATGGCACCGCAGATAATGCCGATGCGATTGTGAGCCTGACATACCGTGATTCAGGCGATATTGAGTTGGCCGACGGCAATGATTTGACCGGCGATGATAATGTATTAAGCGGTTTGGTGAAAGTGAATTACACGCCCGCACCTGGCCATAACCTGCAGGCCTATTATTTGCGCTATCAGAATGATTCTGAAGAGCCAAATAACCCGCAAGGGCAACGTAATGATTTGACCTTAGCAAACTCCAACCAAACAGTGGATAAAGAGGTAGAAAGCCAAACGTTTAAGCTGGAATATGCGTATGACAATGGCAATGCGCTCTTTAACCCGCAGGCGAAAATGTACTATACGGACACCTCTATCACTGAAGAAGAACTCACCAGCAATGGTACTGACCCTGTGGGCACAAAAAAAGCACGTGAGTTAGAAACGCTGGGCCTTGAGCTATCTAACGTAAGTAATGTAAAAACAGGTGATATTGATCACCGCCTGCAATACGGTATTGAATATTATAAAGACGAACAGAACGGTAAAAACTCTGCCGCTACAGACGGCGAGTATGATGCGGTGCCGGATGCTGAAGTAGAGTTTGTGAGTGTATATGTACAAGATGAAATCTCCTTGGATATTGGCAAGGGTGAGCTCTTGATCGTACCTGGCTTACGCTACGATGATTATTCCAGCGAAGACACACAAGGCAATGATCAGGATGAAAGCGAGTTTTCTCCGAAGATTGCAGCCACCTATAAGCCAAATGATAATTTCATGGTATTTGGTAGCTATGCAGAAGCCTTCCGCGCACCGAATGTGAACGAACTTTATGCTTCCGGTACACATTTCACCACGGTAGCACCGGGCTTGCCGGCTATGGGCTTTATCCCGGCCATTCCTGGTGGCACCTATACCAACCAATTTGTGGCTAACCCTGCACTTAAACCAGAAAGCGGTAAAACCTTTGAAATTGGTGCCGGTGTTAATTTTGATGATGTAGTTACCTCTGGCGATGAGCTATTCGTAAAAGGCTCTTACTATAATACAGAAGCTGACGATTTCATTGATATTGATGTGGTAGGATTCAACCTATTTGATCCAACTGGCCCATGCCCATTCCCATTGGTAGTAAACCCTGCTTGCTCTGCAGGTAGTACACCAAGTGTAAATCTGGGCCGTGCGGAAATTGATGGCTTTGAACTAGCTGTTGGTTACGAGAATGATATCATCCGCGCCACTGCCAGCTATAGCTATATAGACGGTGAAGACAAAGACACGGGCGAGTATATTTACAACCTCACACCGCAAACGCTCAACACACAGCTGGTGGGTAAATTACCACAATGGGATGCCGAGCTTGGCTGGAATGCAAGCTATGTAGCAGCGCATAAAAAGGTGAATGATGTGAGTGAAGAGCGCAAAGGCTATGGCGTGCATGGCGTGTTTGCTAACTGGCAGCCGAACGAGCACATTGGTGTGAGCGTTGGTGTAGATAACATCTTCGATAAAGAATATGCCCGCACCTTCGCAGGTGCCATCGAAGCCGGACGTAACTATAAAGTAAAAACCAGCTTTAAGTGGTAAGGATATACATTTCTTGCGTCATCCCGTGGTTTATCCACGGGATCCAGAGCGACTAAGAGAGATCTAGCGTTGTAACCCTGGATACCGCGGTCAAGCCGCGGTATGACGCGGAAATGATTAATACAAAGGAGCATCACCATGAATATTTCAGCTATTGAGGTGGATTATAATTCAGCAGACGACATCCAAACGCGTTATGAAGTGTTGAAGAAACAAGAACCCTCTCTACGTATTCGTGATGCAGCGGCCAAGCTGGGTGTATCAGAAGCTGAGCTGGTAGCCTGCCAAATTGGCAGCGCTAACATCGTAGCACTTGATACTGATTTTCAGGCTATTTTAGCTGAAGTGACTAAAGCCGGAGAGGTAATGGCCTTAACGCGCAACCAATGGTGCGTGCATGAGCGCAAAGGTGTGTATGATAATCTCTCCTATGAGCAGCATGGAAAAATGACCATTGGCCTGGCGGTGAATCCGGATATTGATCTGCGTATGTTCATGCAACATTGGGCCAGCTGCTTTGCGGTGGAAGAAGACACACGCTCGGGCTTGCGTAAATCCATCCAGATTTTTGATAAGGCCGGAGATGCAGTACATAAAATCTACTGGACCAATAAGAGTAATGAGGCGGTGTTTGATGCTATTCGTGCGCAATTTAAAGCAGAAGAGCAAAATCCAAATCTGGAAGTAACGCCCTACCCGCCTGCTAAGCCAGATCGTGCAGATAGCGAGATTGATGTGGACGCGTTGCGCGATACATGGAGCAAGCTAGAAGACACGCATGATTTCTACCCCATGCTGATGAGATTGCAGGTAGGCCGCCAACAAGCACATCGTTTAGCAGGAGAGACATTTGCGTACCGCGTGCCCAACAATTCTGCACGTCAGATTCTGGATCTTGCACGGGACGAAAACTGCGAGATCATGGTATTCGTAGGAAATAAAGGCAATATTCAGATCCACACTGGCCCAGTGAAAAAGCTGCTGGAGCATGGCAAATGGTATAATGTAATGGACCCGCAATTTAACCTGCATCTGGATGAAACAGGCATTGCAGAAACTTGGGTAACCATCAAACCCACTGTGGATGGTGATGTAACAGCGGTGGAATGTTTTGCAGAAGACGGCACGCTGATTGTCACTTTCTTTGGCAAGCGCAAGCCTGGCATTCCAGAGCTGGAATTATGGCGCAAGCTGGTAGCAAAACTAGAGAAAGCGGCCTAAAGCAGCTCATGTTTCGTTTCCTATCCGTATTATCCACCGCGTTGTTTTTTTTCTCTGCAATGCATGCTTCTGAGCCATCTTCAAACACTGACTGCAACCGCATTATCACCGTGGGCGGTGCAGTTACCGAGACCGTGTTCGCATTGGGAAAAGGCGCACATATTGTTGCAACGGACACCACCTCTTATTACCCGCCGGAGGTAAATCAATTACCCAAGGTGGGGTATCAGCGTGCCTTGCCGCTGGAGGGCATGCTTTCCTTCTCGCCTGATTGTGTGCTGGCCAACCGTGAAGCAGGGCCAGAAGGCATGTTGGAAGACTTGGCCAAGCTGGGTGCGGCAGTGCATAAGATTGATGCAGAAAACAGCACAGAAGGTGTGGTGAGCAAAATCAACCAGATCGCCACATTGCTGCAGGCAGAAACAGAAGCAGAAGCATTGCTTAATACGCTAGCCGTTAAGCGTATAGAGGCGCTGCCAACCTCAGAAAAACGTGCTTTATTTCTGATGTCTCATGGCGGTGCAGAGGCCATGATGGCCGGCAAGAATACTGCCGCTATGGATATGGTAAAGAGTGCAAATCTAGCCTATGTGGATGTCACTTTTTCTGGCTATAAACCCACCAATCCAGAGGCGTTATTGAGCCTCAACCCAGATGTGATTATTGTGAGCGACAAAACAGTTGAGGCCATGGGCGGTGCTGCTGCACTTGCTGCATTGCCAGGCATTGCACAAACCACTGCAGGCAAACAGCAGGCTATCTATGAGGTGGACACCGTCGCCTTTTTGGGTTTTGGCCCACGCATGGTAGACGAAGCTATTGCACTTTCTGACTATGTTCATGCAGCTAATCCTTTACAAAAAGGCGCTGCAAAGGAATAGCATAGCTACATGCAAATGCGCCGATCATTATTATACACACCACTCTCCATAGCATTTCTGTGCCTGGTGGCGTTGTTTGCCTCTTTCGTGGGCAGCGTGGATATTTCGCTTTCCGATATATGGCAGGATGAAGAGGCACGCCGTATTTGGCTGTTGCTGCGCGCACCACGCATTATGCTGGCCGTGCTGGTGGGTGCTGGACTGGCAGTGTGCGGTGCCGCCATGCAATCTCTATTTAAAAACCCCATGGCCGAAGCAAACCTACTTGGCATCTCTGCCGGTGCAGCACTCTGCGCAGGCTTGGCCATTGTGTTTTCCTTGCATCACAGTCTCATTGGCCAGCCGCTGCTGGCATTTTTAGGCGCGGCTGCCACGGTTTATTTGGTATTTTGGCTTGCCCATCATCACGGCCGCACCCACATCACCGCATTGCTGCTGGCAGGCATCGCCATGAACGCGATTGCTGGCGCAGCCATTGGCCTGCTATTATTTGTGAGTGACGACCAAGCACTGCGCAGCCTTACTTTTTGGATGATGGGCAGCATCCGCTTGCTGAACTGGCCGGAATTGCTGCTGGTTGCAGTGGTGGTAATAGGCGGTATTCTTCGCCTTTGCATGCTGGCACCGGCTTTAGACATGCTAGCAGTGGGCACCACCCAAGCGCGCATGGCCGGCGTAAACACAGAACGCCTCACCCGCGAGCTGATTCTAATCATCGCTCTGATCTCTGGTGTGGTCACCGCCTTTTGCGGCATCATCGGCTTTGTGGGTATTGTGATTCCGCACATCATCCGCCTTACCTTTGGCGCTACACATCACACATTGCTGCTGGCCTCCGCCTGGCTGGGTGCAGTGTTTTTATTGCTGGCAGATAGTGTGGCGCGCAGCCTGATTGCGCCCGCAGAATTGCCCATTGGCATTCTCACCGGGCTCGTGGGCGGCCCGTTCTTTTTGCTGCTGCTTTATGGCTATGTGAAACGAGGTGCCACATGAGCTATAGCGCCACAGGCTTGAACATAGAGAAGGGCAACAAAAAGCTGCTCAACGACGCAAATTTTACTCTCTCACCTGGTAGCATCATCAGCCTCATTGGGAAGAACGGTGCTGGAAAATCCACGCTGCTTGCTGCCTTGGCAGGCAATGATGCCGTGCAATCGGGCAGCATCTCACTGCATAGCACAGACATCACACAGCTATCTACCAAGCAGCTGGCCTTGCAACGCAGCTATATGGCACAGCAGCTGGAACTGCAATTTCCCTATAGCGCAAAAGAAGTGGTGCAGATGGCCCAATTTGCGCATGCACAACATAGTGTAAATGTGATTGAGGAAGTGATGCGCGCCACAGAAACATGGGAGCATCGCAACCGCCGCATGGCCTCCCTTTCTGGCGGCGAGCAACAGCGTGTCTATCTGGCACATTGCTTGGCGCAATTATGGCATAGTGATGGCGATAATGGTCCCTGGCTGTTGCTGGATGAACCTTTCTCCGCACAAGATTTACGCTACCACCATATTATTGGCAGCGTGCTAAGAGAGCTTGCCACTTCACGCAGCTGGGGCATTATTTTGGTGAACCATATTGTGCCGCTCTCGCAGCAGCTCTCAGACCAATTTTTGATCCTAGAAAACCAGACAGCTACCCTGCAACACACCCTCTCTGATGCAGACATTGCCCGCATCTATGATATTCC
>JAHDHN010000010.1:0-10886 GCA_020631295.1 Rickettsiales bacterium | reverse complement strand
CTACCCTGCAACACACCCTCTCTGATGCAGACATTGCCCGCATCTATGATATTCCACAAAGTGCCTTATAGGCACTACATATGATGTCATTTCGCCTGTCCGCCGAAGCTTTATGCGTAGGCGGAAGCGAACGCGAGAAATCTCATGCCCGGATACTGAGATGTAACAGAAGCTACGTATGCCACATTCTAGAGACACTCACCATAAGGGCATACTTTGTTACAAAACAAGGCGCAGCTGCAGTGGCACGAGATCTTTCGGCTCCGCCTCAAGATGACAACATACAGATTGCGTTAAACACCCTATAAAAACACTTCACCGAGCAGCAATAGCTGATATTACGACCACTATGACTAATTCCATACATATAGGCATTGCAGGGCTCGGCACGGTGGGTGTGGGCGTATGCAAATTGATTGAGGCACATGCGGATCTTTACAGAGCGCGCACCGGTAAAGAAATCCGCATTTCTGCGGTGTCTGCCCGCACAAAAAACAAAGACCGTGGCATTGATATTAACAGTTACAGCTGGGCGGATGACCCGGTTGCGCTTGCTCGCAATGATGAGGTGGATGTGGTGATTGAGCTGCTAGGCGGTGCTGATGGCGCAGCACACGCGCTGGTAAAAACCGCACTGGAAAATGGCAAGCATGTGGTAACTGCCAATAAGGCGCTGATTGCCACCCATGGCACAGAGCTTGCTACACTTGCAGACAAGCACAACGTGCAGCTGGCCTATGAAGCAGCGGTGGCCGGTGGCATTCCCATTATCAAAGCCGTGCGTGAGGGGCTTTCCAGCAATGTGGTACATAAAATAAGCGGGATTATGAACGGCACCTGCAACTTTATTTTAACGGCGATGGACGAGCAGGGCCGTGCCTTTGATGATGTGCTGAAAGAGGCACAAGAAAAAGGCTATGCTGAGGCTGACCCAACCTTTGATATTGAGGGCATTGATACCGCACATAAACTCTCCATCCTCACCAGCCTGGCCTTTGGTGTGCAGGTGGATAAAGAGGCATTATACAGTGAAGGCATCACGCAAATTACCCAGCAAGATATGCAGCTGGCCGCACAATTTGGGTATGTGATTCGCTTGCTGGGCGTGGCAGAACAGCAAGAAGATGGCAGCATTTTACAACGCGTGCATCCGTGTTTTGTGCCTAAAAACGCACCACTCGCGCCCATTGCTGGCGTACTAAATGCGGTGGAGGTACAAAGCAATGCGCTGGGCACCAGCCTTTACACGGGCGCTGGTGCGGGTGAAATGCCCACAGCAAGTGCCGTGGTGAGTGATGTGTTAGATATTGCGGCCAACCGCACCTACCCAGCTTTTGGCGTGCCGGCCTCTGCCTTAAACAAGGCCAGATTTACTTCCATGGAAGCGCATGCATGTGAATATTATCTGCGCGTGACTGTACCGGATGCGCCAGGCGTGCTCTCAGACATCACCACTATTTTGGGTGATCATGATATTAATGTGAATCACGTACACCAAGAGTTGCTGGAAGATGGCAATGCGTGTGTGGCGCTCATCACTCACCACACCAAAGAAGCGGTGATGCAACATGCATGTGAAGCACTCAAAGAACGCAGCGTGGCGGCCCCTATGCTCATTCGCATTGAGGCATAATACTGTATGCTGATGAAAGATTTTGATACATGGAATATTCTTAAAAAGAAACTAGATGGATCAAATCAACCGCCCCGCTTCAATGAAGGTGAAATATGGTGGTGCTCCGTTGGTGTAAATGTAGGGTTTGAAATATTTGGAAAAGACAGATTATTTACACGTCCTGTACTGATCATTAAAAAATTTAGCCCATATACATATTTTGGGGTTCCACTCACTTCAAAACGCAAAGATAAACCATCTCATTTTGCCATAGATTTCAAAGGTAGGTCAGGGAGTGTTATCCTAGATCAAGGAAAAACGTTAGATGCCAGAAGACTAAGTGAGCGTATGGGGCGTATTGGCGATAAAAAACTTGATACCATTGTTAATGCGTTCAAATCACAATTTTAGATAGCAATATTAACCATAGTCCAAAATATAAAAAGGCCTCATAGAGAGGCCCATTTTCCCCTTCCTTAGAGGAAGGGGTCGCGACTAATGTCGATCTATGCAGTAATAATAGCATGTGACTAGGAACCATGTCAATATATACGCATTTTTTCTTGCGTCTTGCGCAAAAATCATACAGCTGCATACATGACTGTTAAAGGATGAATAATATGAACACTGGTGAACATTATACATTAGGTAGAAATTTAGCGCTGGAAATGGCGCGGGTGACAGAGGCAGCGGCTCTGGCATGCTCCCACTGGATGGGTCTGGGCCAGGAAAAGGCCGCGGATCAGGCAGCCGTGGAAGCCATGCGCCGTGCACTGAATAGCTTGGATATTTCTGGCACAGTGGTGATTGGTGAAGGTGAGCGTGACGAAGCACCCATGCTCTATATTGGTGAAAAAGTGGGCACCGGCGAAGGACCAGAGGTGGAAATTGCCTTAGACCCGCTAGAAGGCACCACCATTTGTGCACGTGGTGAGCCAAATGCGCTGGCGGTGGTGGCCATTGCCGAAAAAGGCGGCTTTTTGCATGCGCCAGATGTGTATATGGATAAAATTGCGGTGGGCGGTGGCCTACCAGAAGGCGTGATTAATATTGAAGACAGCCCAGAAACCAATTTAAAAAATCTAGCCAAGGCTAAGAAGTGCAATATTGAAGATTTGTTGGTGGTGATTCTTAACCGTCCGCGCCACGAAGAATTGATCGCCCGTGTGCGTGAATGCAAAGCACGTATTCAACTGATTGGTGATGGCGATGTGGCGGGCATTATTGCTGCCACGCGACCAGAAACTGATGTGGATATGTATATGGGTGTGGGTGGCGCGCCAGAAGGCGTGCTGGCAGCAGCAGCGCTCGCCTGTGTGGACGGGCAAATGCAGGGTCGTTTGATTTTTGATTCGGTAGGCGAAACCATTGATACGCCCAAGCAGATTGAGCGCGCCAAGCGCATGGGCATTGATGACATCAACAAGATCTACACACGCGAAGATTTGGCCCATGGTGATATTATGTTCAGCGCCACAGGTGTAACGCCGGGTTGGATGCTGCAAGGCGTTAAGCGCGATGCAGGCTTTGCCACCACACAAACCTTGGTGATGCGCAGCCGCACCGGCACCACGCGCTTTGTGAATACGGAGCATAATTTCATCCGCAAAGTGGGTGAGGAATTCATCAGCAACGCGGATACCTAACCTCCCTTTGTCCGTCATTCCATGGTTTATCCATGGAATCTCCTCTGGAGGGCACGGCAATTGGAAGGAGATACCACGGACAAGCCGTGGTATGACGTGTAACTAAAAAGGAACATTACATGACAACGACAGACGCACTACAACAAGGCTATACACGTTTTTACGAGCGCTATTTTGCTTCTGGCGATGGGCTCTATAAAAATCTGGCTACAGGCCAATCACCAAAGACCTTGGTGATTGCGTGCAGTGATTCTCGCCTGGATCCGGCCATTATTACCCAAGCAGAGCCGGGCGACCTTTTTGTGGTGCGCAATGTGGCAAACTTGGTGCCGCCTTATGATGCAGAATCCCATGGACTACACGGTGTTAGTGCTGCATTAGAATTCGCGGTTACTGTCTTGAAAGTAGAGCATATTATTGTGCTAGGCCACAGCCAGTGCGGCGGCATTGCTGCTCTACTTGCACCTGAAACAGTTGTGAATACCGATTTTTTGAGTGATTGGGTAAGTATTGCAGAACCAGCTAAACATGTTGTCCTAAAGCAACATAGTGATCCTAAAAGTCATTCATGCCAACATGCCTGTGAACAGCAAAGTATTATCAATAGCCTTAATAATTTAATGAGTTTTCCTTGGATCAAAGATGGCATAGAAGCTGGTATAGTTTCAGTACACGGGTGGTATTTTTCAATCCAAGATGGCAGTATGCAAACGTATGATGCAACGCAAAAAGCCTTTGTGCCATTGGTATAATGGTTATATCCTGATAGAATGACACGAGAGATTTCATTCGATACAGAAACCACAGGACTAGACCCACGCTCAGGCCATCGCGTGATTGAGATTGGCTGCGTGGAGATGATTGACCGCGTGCCGACGGGTAAGCATTTTCATCAATATATCAACCCGCAGCGTGATGTGCCGGCAGAGGCCGCAGCCGTGCATGGCTTGACGGAAGAGATGCTGAAGGACAAGCCGATTTTCAGCGAGATCGCCAATGATTTTCGCCAATTTGTAGGCGATGCCACACTGATTATTCATAATGCCGCTTTTGACATGAAATTCATCAATGCCGAGCTTACCTGGGCCAAATTACCAGAAATTCCGTGGGAGCAAAGCTTTTGTACGCTGAAGGAGGCACGCAAACGTTTCCCAGGCGCCCAAAACTCGCTGGATGCGCTGTGTAAACGCTTTAATATTGATAATTCCATGCGCGATAAGCACGGCGCACTGTTGGATGCGGACCTGCTGGCCTCTATGTATTTGGAGCTGATGGGCGGTGCACAAAACTCACTGGAGCTGGTGGGAAAAGGCAGCAGCGCAGCAGGTGGCAGCACTGGCACTGTATCCATTGAAACGGTCAACCAGCCACGCCCTGCCCGCGCGCATGCACCCTCTGCAGAGGAGCTTCAAGCGCATGAAGAATTCCTCACGCGCTTTAAAGACCCGCTCTGGTCCAAACAGAGCTGAGCATTTTGAGCACGCCCATTTCCCATGATGTCTCCCCTGCGCGCACCATTGTGCTGCATCCGGCTGTATATGGCAGTAGCACTGGCCGTACACCAGGCGTGGAGCTGGAAGAAATTGTCTCCTTAAGCGGCGCGATTGATGTGGAAATTATCGGCAGCTCCATTGTGCAAATCAAGGCCATCACACCCAACTTATTCATCGGCGGTGGTAAGGTACAAGAGCTGGCAGACGCGGTGGAAGAAGAGAGGTTAGAACTGTTGATTATCAATGCGCAGCTCACGCCGATTCAGCAACGTAACTTAGAGCGCGCTGTGGGTGTGAAGGTGATTGATCGCACCGCACTGATCTTGGAGATTTTTGGTGCGCGCGCTGCCACGCGTGAGGGTATGTTGCAGGTGGAGCTGGCCTCTATGACCTATCAAAAAAGCCGGCTGGTGCGCAGCTGGACCCACCTGGAGCGCCAGCGTGGTGGCGGCGGGTTTATGGGCGGCCCGGGTGAGCGGCAGATTGAGTCCGACCGGCGCTATATTGATGAGCGCATCCGCGTGATCAAACAACAGCTCCAAAAGGTGGTGCAAACGCGCAGCCTGCACCGCAAACAACGCAAAAAAGTGCCTTACCCTATTGTGGCGCTGGTGGGCTATACCAATGCAGGAAAATCTACGTTATTTAACCGCATGACAGGTGCGGATGTGCTAGCGAAAGACGCGCTATTTGCCACGCTGGACCCAACCTTACGCAAGCTCACTTTGCCCAGCGGACGGGAAATTATGCTGAGTGACACAGTAGGATTCATTTCCAACTTACCCACCGAGCTGGTGGCCGCGTTTCGTGCCACATTGGAAGAGGTGGTGGAGGCCGATTTACTGCTACATGTGCGCGATGCCAGCAGCAGTGATAGCAGCGCGCAGCAGCAGGATGTGGAAACCACATTATCCAGTTTGGTGCATTGGCATGAGGTGAGTGAAAATAGCACCAATATGGAGAAAAATAGCACTCCGCTGCTGGTGGTGCATAACAAATCGGACAAGATGCGTGATAGCAACATAATGCCAAAATCATCCATTTCTGTCTCTGCATTGCATGGCGATGGCATTGAAAGACTGATTGCAGAAATTGACGGCTATTTCGCCAGTTTGGAGAAGGAATATAGCATCACACTCTCTCCAGAACGGGGAAAAGCCCGCGCCTGGCTGCATACGTATGGGGAAATTCTACAAGAATCCTCGGATGAGCACGGCATCACCACCCTAGAAGTGCGCCTGCCCGCCAGCCGCTATGCCCAATTTGAGAGATTATTTGGTTAGAAAGTACAAGTAACGCTGCTACCTTACATGAGGATTTTGTGATATTCTGTTCTGATACGCGGCTTGGTCATCCAAATTTTGGTCTATCATTTTCTGACGTGGATCTACTGGTTTTTTCTTCTGAGTCTTATCTGTCCAATTTTTGTCAGAAGGAGTTATTTTATCTACATTCTTCTTATCTTTGCACATCGCTATGCTCCTTGTTATTTTTCCCACAATATACTAAAAAATATAAAATACAATACATATTAGCAGTTTATTAAAAGATCCTAAAAACTAACGTTCCCTGTGGTTTAACCACAGGGTCAAATACTGATACAGCATAACTGTTGCATTTGATCCTGCGATCAAGTCGCAGGAAACAGAATTATGAATTATTAACAGAAATTCTTACAACAGCACCAAAGAACCCTACAGGATGACCGATTGATGTAATTATATAACCATGCTATGAGTGGCCTATGTTAGGCAAGCTGACCGGCACGGTGGACACTCTTCTTTCAGATCGCATTATTCTGGATGTGAATGGTGTGGGCTATGTGGTGTTTGTCACGCAATCGGCGCTCTCTTCCCTCTCGCAGCATGAAGGTGCAGTGTCTTTATGGATAGAAACGCATGTGCGGGAAGACCATATCCATCTCTTCGGCTTTTTAGCACAAGAGGAACAAGAATGGTTCCTCACGCTCACCGCCGTGAACGGTGTGGGCCCAAAAATGGGCCTGGCGATTTTATCTGCCATGCCACCGGCGCAGCTTTCTTTGGCGCTGGCCGCGCAAGACAAGGCACAATTCATACAAATTAGCGGCGTGGGTCCCAAGCTGGCCGCACGCTTGGTTACTGAATTGAAAGACAAAGCCGGCACGGTATTTGACATAGAAACAGCCCAAAAAGCACCGGCACAAGGCAGCAATGTGGAGCCTATTGCAAACGCTGCCATGGGCAATAAAACCATGATTACAGATGCAGTATCCGCACTGGTAAATTTGGGCTATGGCCGCAGCGAGGTGCTGGCCACCGTATCCCAATTTGCTGCCGAGAATGAAGATAGCGCTACGGTGGAATCTATGATAAAACATGGGCTACAACAACTTGGAGGACGTTGATATGAGCCGAGTATCACGTTTTGAACTGGATCAAAAACCGCCGCTGGGCACACGCATTCGCCGATGGCTATTATTGCTACCTTTTACCCTGCTGCGTTACGCGCTGGATAAAATTCTGAGCTTCTTGATTATCGTTGGGTTTTTGTTCGCCGTGTTCTGGCTGATGCAGAAACTATGGCCCACTGCCATGCAGCCTGTGACCTCATGGTTGCATCATGTGGGGCAAGAATGCGAAATTTATTCCAAGGAAGAAGGCTGGCATTGGCAGGTGCTGCATGCAGAAACATCCACACCACACAAAGAGGCCAACATTGCTGACACAACAGAAATAACAACTCCACAAGAAGACATGCTGGTGGCTGCACCAGCCATAGACCCGGCCAAGCTGGCAGAAGCGCAAACAGAAGGGTTTTACGGTGAAGTGCCAGCAGAATTGCATGCGGTGATTGACGCGCTGCGCCCAGAAGCAGCGATTATATCGCATCTGGATGCCTTCTCTCGCCACAAGGTGGGCGAGCTGGGTGAGGCCGCCGTGCCAGCCTTGCTGGATTTGTTGCATAATCACGAAAACCCGGCGGTAAAACAAGCGGTGCTTAACAGCCTGGCAGCCATTGCCACAGAAGATTCCAATGCTGCAATTAAGGCATATTACGCCGCACATCCGCCTGGCAGCGACGCAACCACAGCTGCACCTTTCATTGCGCCTGAAGATGCGGCTGAAACAGGCAATGCTGCACCGTAATGGAAAGCGTCTCCACCAGCCGCACTGCACAAGAGGAAGACCAGGCACTCACCAGCTTGCGGCCTGAAGCCCTCAGTGATTTTATTGGCCAAAGCCACGCCAAAGAGAATTTATCGGTATTTATTCAAGCGGCAAAAAGCCGCAGCGAAGCGCTGGATCACACGCTGCTTTATGGCCCGCCTGGCTTGGGAAAAACCACCATCTCGCAAATTATCTCCAAGGAGCTGGGCGTGGGCTTTCGTGCCACCTCTGGCCCCATGCTGTCTAAGGCCGGGGATCTGGCCGCCATCCTTTCCAGCCTTGAGGCGCGCGATGTGCTGTTTATTGATGAAATTCACCGCCTCAACCCGCTGGTGGAAGAGGTGCTCTATCCGGCCATGGAGGATTTCCAGCTGGATTTGATAATTGGCGAAGGGCCGGCGGCGCGCACGGTGCGGATTGACCTGCCACCTTTTACCCTGGTGGGCGCCACCACGCGCCTGGGGCTGCTGACCAACCCGCTCCGAGACCGGTTTGGCATTCCGCTACGCTTGCAATTTTACACGCCAGATGAGCTAAAACAGGTGATCTTACGCGGAGCGCATTTGCTGCAATTGCCCTTGAGTGATGCAGCGGCCGATGAAATTGCTGCGCGCTCTCGTGGCACGCCGCGCATTGCGCTGCGCCTGCTGCGCCGGGTGCGGGATTTCTTTAGCGTGGAAGGCGGCGCAGAAGTGAGCAAAGACATGGCCGACAGTGCATTGCTGCGCTTGGATGTGGACCATAAAGGGTTAGACAGTGCCGACAGGCGCTACCTCACCTATCTGGCCGAGCATTATGCCGGCGGCCCAGTCGGCATAGAAACCATCGCCGCAGGTCTATCTGAACAGCGCGACAGTTTGGAAGAAACCATTGAACCTTACCTGCTGCAGCAAGGCTTCTTGCAGCGCACCCCACGCGGACGCATGCTCACCCACACGGCCTGGGACCATCTTGGCCTGCCCGTGCCCGCTGCGGTGAATAGTCCGGGTGATGATGACCAAAATTCGTTGCTTTAACCAACCAAAAAACGGCGCTATGCTGCCTGGTATGTTCGCTCGTATTTTCATTCTGTGTTGCAGCTTTTTTGTGGTAGGGGCTGCGGTTGCATCCTCCCATGCGCTCACTTTGTTTGGCGCGCCGAAATATGCAGCAAACTTTTCCCATTTTTCCTATGTAAACCCCGATGCACCCAAAGGCGGGCGCCTCACATTAGCGGTGCAGAGCAATGGCTATGATTCGCTCAATCCGTTTATTGTGAAGGGCAACAAGGCCGCCGGTGTGGGTTATTTATTTGAAAGCCTGATGACCAGCAGCGCCGATGAGCCTTTTTCTATGTATGGCCTGGTAGCCAAGCAGGTGGAGCTGGCAGAAGATGGCATGAGCGTGCGCTTCGTGATACATGAGAATGCACGCTGGCAGGATGGCACGCCGATCACTGCAGAGGATGCAGTATGGTCATTTGAGCAGCTGGTGAAGCATGGCCATCCGGGGTATCGCTTTCAGCTGCAAGATGTAGAAGAGGTGGTGGCCTTAGCGCCGAATATTGTGGAATATCGCTTCAAGCACAACACCAATCGGGAGCTGCCGCAGATTGTGGCCGGCCTCTCTATTTTGCCGAAACATTATTATACGCAACAGGGCGATGACGCGCCGGATTTTACCAAAACCACCCTCACCCCACCTCTGGGCAGCGGGCCATATGTGATTGACGATATGGAGCCTGGCAAATGGATTCGTTATGCGCGCAACCCAGATTATTGGGGCGCAGACTTGCCGGTCAATCGCGGGCGCTATAATTTCGATGAAATCCATTATGATTATTACCGCGATGGCAATGTGGCGGTGGAGGCTTTCAAAGCCGGCAATTACGATTACCGCGAAGAGAATGTATCGAAATTATGGGCCACGGCATATGAAGGGTTGGATGCGCTAAAAAGTGGCAAGCTCATAAAGCGGCTGGTGAAGAATGATCTGCCGCGCGGCATGCAGGCCTATGCCTTTAATCTGCGCCGACCGCATTTGCAGGATATCGCGCTGCGCAAGGCCATGAATCACGCCTTTGATTTTGAGTGGACCAACAAAAATTTATTCTATGATGCCTATAAGCGGAATCAGAGTTTCTTTACTAACACGCAATTTGCCTCACCGCCTCTGCCTAGTGCAGAAGAGCTTGCGCTTCTGGAACCACTAAAGGCGCATTTCCCGAGTGCAGTGCTGCATGAGCCTTACACACAAGCCATCACAGACGGCACCGGTAATAACCGCACGCAGCTGATTGCGGCGCAAGAGATGCTGAAAGCAGCGGGCTATCGCGTGGTGAAAAATCAGCTTATTTCACCGCATAACAACCAGCCAGTGGAGGTGGAGTTTCTGCTGCGCTCTCCCTTTATGGAGCGCGTGACCCTGCCCTTTATCCGTAGCCTGAAGAAGCTGGGCATTAAAGGCAGCATCCGCACGGTAGACAGCGCACAATATGTCAAACGCGTGCAGAGTTATGATTATGATATCATCGTGGAATGGTTCTCGCCCGTGAATGCGCCGGGCAATGAGCAGATCTCTATGTGGCATTCCAGTATTGTGGATGAGGAAGGCGGTGGCAACAGCACCGGCATTGCCAACAAGGCGGTGGACGCGCTGATTGATATTATTGTAAACGCCAAAGATTTAGACACGCTCACCACCGCAAGCCATGCGCTGGACCGTGTGCTGCTACACCATCATCTGGCCATTCCGCAATGGCATATAGACAGCTACCGCCAGCTCTTCTGGAACAAATTCGGCCAGCCTTCCATTCGGCCAAAATACAGCGCCGGCCTGGACAGCTGGTGGATGAAGGGGGAGTGATATTGCTACTGTTCCCTGTGGTTTACTGCGTCCTGCTTAGCAAGCCAGGCTTCGGCGCGGGCAATATCTTCTGGGCTATCAATACCAGAGATGCCCAGCATGTCGCTGGCTGGCACAGCAACCGTATCCACCGCAATGC
>JAHDHN010000092.1 GCA_020631295.1 Rickettsiales bacterium | reverse complement strand
CCGCTATTCCACACGCTGTGGAAAGTGGCGGCCACTTCTTGCACAAAAAAGGCGATACGGTGCGGCTCACGCGCGATTGCAGCGCTTTCTATCATCCGTGGAAATTGTGCCAGCTGTTTAATCAAGCGCAGCTCTGCTGGGTGTGTGAGCAGCGCTACATCTGCTTCATCCGTACACATTTCTGCTTCTGCTGCTTGGCGCAACACGGAAGCACAGCGTGCATGGGCATATTGCACATAAAAAACAGGATTGTCTTTGCTGGCCTCTTTGGCTTTGCTCACGTCAAAATCAAACGGTGCATCGCTTTTGCGTGTGAGCATGGAAAAACGCAGCGCATCGGCGCCCGCATCGGCCACCACATCGGCCACGGTCACAAAATTGCCGGCCCGTTTGGACATCTTAAACGGTTCACCGTTTTTCAACACTTTCACCAAATTGCATAACAACACATCTATCTCCACGCGCTTATCGCTGAGTGCGGAGACCACGGCTTTGAGGCGCTTTACATAGCCACCATGATCCACGCCAAGCGTGATGGCCATTTCCTCTGCGCCCCGCTGGAGCTTGTCGTAATGATAGGCAATGTCCGAGGCAAAATAGGTGCCTGTGCCGTCAGATTTTTTCAGTGGGCGGTCCGTGTCGTCGCCAAATTGGCTGGCCTTGAATAGCAGCTGCTCACGCGGTTCCCAATCTTCTGGTTGCTTGCCTTTTGGTGCCTCTAATATGCCGGTATATACCAGTGATTTTTGGTCTAACAATGCAATGGCACTCTCCACCGCACCTGCATCCACAATGGTTTTTTCACTGGTAAACACATCATGTACAATGCCTAAATCCGCCAAATCCTGCTTAATCAGCTCTAGCATTTGCTCTACTGCAAATAAGCGCACATTAGGCAGCCACTCTGCTTCCTCTTGCGCTAAGAGTGCAGAGCCTTCCTGTGCAAATAACGCCTCACCAGCCGGAATCAGATACTCACCCGGATACATGCCTTCGCCAATCTCTTGTGGCCCTTCTCCCGCTGCTTCTTTATAGCGCAGAAATACGGATTTTGCGAGCACATCCACCTGCGCGCCGGCATCGTTCACATAATATTCACGGGTCACCTCATAGCCGGATTTTTCCAACAAGTTCGCCAGCACATCGCCAATTACCGCACCTCTTGCATGGCCAATATGCAGCGGGCCTGTTGGGTTGGCCGACACATATTCCACATTGATCTTTTTGCCTGCACCCAAGCTATTGCTGCCATATGCATCAGGCGCTTGGTTAATCTCTGCCACATGTTTTTGCCAGGCAGTGGGGCTTAGGGTAAGGTTCAAAAAACCAGGCCCAGCAATATCTACCTTAGCAATAGCATCATGTGCTTCCAGCTTGGGTGCCAACTGCTCTGCTATTGCTCTTGGCGCTTGCTTTGCCTGCTTGGCCACCACCATGGCTGCATTGCTGGCCATGTCGCCATGGCTCTCATCCTTGGGCGGCTCACAGGTAATGGCACTCACATTGGCGTCTGGCACAAGTGTTTCTATCTGGCTATGAATATACGCTTTGATCTCTGCATACATTGGGCATTCTTTCTTTATCTAAAAATGTAGCATTTCAAAGAAAACCAAAACGGCAAGTAAAAAGAATGTTCTGGCCTAGATATTATCATTCCACTTAATAATTCCCTCGTCATCCCACGGCTCGTCCGTGGGATCTCCTGCCAATTGCCGTATCCTTATGAGGAGATTCCATGGACAAGCCATGGAATGACGAGTTATTATATATGCAGTATCGCACGAATCTTCTCTGTCACGGCATTCGCAGGGTTGGACAGCGGCGTTGTGCTGCTTGCATCATCATCCAGTTCCAGCACATGGTTATGCTGTTTTAGTACTTCCAGCATGCGTGTGTGTTTTGGGCGCATCAGTTCTGGCATGAATATGTTGCGCACCGTTGTGTTGGTAGAAGCAGCTTCTGTGAGCATATTGACCGACTCTGACGTGACCCAGATTTCTTTTGCTGCAGCAAGAAAGGCAAAATACGGGTTGCTGCGCGGTGATGCAGCAGGATCATAGAGGCAGGCAGAAGGATGGTCTACTATGGCAGTTTTTAATGCTTCGGTTACTGCATTTGGTGTGCGGCGAGATACAGAGATAAGCAGCGTGCCTTGATGCGTACGCATTTTTTCTATCATCGGTGCGACCATTTCTGGTGTCATCTCACCTGCTGCATTGCTCCCACCCACCAGCACTGTAAGCACGGGTGAGGTAAGGTCTGGCAGTGATTTTTTCCAAATAGCCAGCTGGTCATGCAACGCTGCTGCAGACACACGATGTGGCGCACCCAGCGTGCGGAGAACGCGCTTTTTAGGAAACAGCAAGGGTGCTTTA
Organism: Rickettsiales bacterium; assembly: GCA_020631295.1. GTDB lineage: Bacteria > Pseudomonadota > Alphaproteobacteria > Rickettsiales > UBA8987 > JAHDHN01. The sequence goes on along the minus strand of JAHDHN010000092.1, from coordinate 1,877 downwards.
TCATGCATTGGCAGCACCAAGAGATCAATTGCGCTGCGTGGTATGCCAGGGTCCATAGATTGCACAATGATGGTGTGTGGAGATTGCCGCTTGATGTAACGCGCAATGGGTGCGGTGCGGCGCCCGGTACTGATCACCACATCCGGCCATGGTGCTTGGATCTCATGCATTGCTTCCAGCCGTTTTAGTGGATGGATCGGCCATATATTCGGCTTGCTGGCAGCATGAGAAAACACAAGCGCTTTGGTGTCATATGCCATGCCCAGCGCATCGATGATGCCAAGGGTTTGGCTATTATGGCCGGCCTTGCCGTCCAGCAATGCCCACACGCGAATGCTCACGCCTCTACCCAGGCATTGTCACGGTCATACACACGCACATAAGCCACGTGTAATTCTGGAAATAAATGCGGCATCACCTGCTGTTTCACATACGTTGCTATATATTCGCAGGTAGGGTCCTCATCACAATAAAATACTGTTTGGCCTGTATTTTCTGCAATGGCGCTGCCTAGTGTAGTATCATCCTTGTGCAGCAGCACATTATGTTCCCAATGTGCATCTACCCATTTTTGTAACGCTGCTTCTAGGGTATAAAAATCTACCACCATGTTGGCGTTTTTATCGCTTTCCACAGCCACTTCAACGGTATGACAATAGCCATGCAGGACATTGCATGGGCCTTTTATATGTAGCAGACGCTTAGCAGCATTAAAACGAATTTGTACTACGCATTTCATAGGGTAAACCTTGCTAACACCGCATTGGGAGAAATGCCTTCAGCCTCACAATGTGCTGCCAGCTTCTCCATATTCACTTTGCCATTTTCTATCACGTGCTGTGATAATAATCCACCCGCAACCAGCACTGCAAAAAGATGTGCGTCATTTGCACCTTTAATATCGGTCTCTAACCCGTCACCAATAGCGCACACGCGGCTGCGTGGCAGCAGGCCGAGCGCGTTAAAACATGCGTCATATACCATAGGGTAGGGCTTGCCGATATAGGTCACATCACCGCCTTGTTCTGCATAATACGCAGCAGCCACACCAGCGCATAGCCAGCGTTCTCCAGTTTGGCGCACCACACTCATATCTGGATTGGGGCATAAAAGCGGCAGCCCAGCTTTTAGAGCTGCATCCAGCCCTTCTTTATGCTCATCCAGCGTAGAATCAGACGAAGAAAACCCGGTCATCAGGCAAAAATCAGCTGCTGTAGGGTCATCGGTTTTTATCACAGCATCTAGCTCATCAATCACGCTCATCTCACGTGCTGGGCCTAAATAAAAGCAGCGCTTCCAGCCCTTGTGTGTTGCTTGCTGCTGCAAATAACGAAAGGTGATTTCACCGCTGGTGAGCAAATGATCATAGAGCGGCTCTTCAATGCCAAGCTGCGCTAACAAGTTGGCCGCCACATGTGCCCGACGTGGTGCATTGGAAAGTAGAATAATCTTTTTCTTTGCTTCTTTCAGCGCTGCCAGTGCTTCTGCAGCACCTGCATAGGCGGCATTGCCATCATGCAATACACCCCAAATATCAATGACAAAGGCATCAAAGCGGTCAATGAGTGGGGTGATGGATTCTTCGAGATACATAAGGCTTTTAGGTTCTGTTGAGGTTTGAGTTACTGCAGAACTTATATAGAGATTGTTTCAACGGTGCAAACCACTTATAGAAACCTCTGTTTCAAGCACACGCGCCCGTAGCTCAGTTGGATAGAGCGCATCCTTCCGGCGGATGAGGCCAGGGGTTCGACTCCTCTCGGGCGCGCCATCCGTTTCGCACGCTTCGGCTCGTCGCGCCGAAGCTAGTAGCGGAATTGTTAAGCGATCTTATTATAGATTTTGGCTTTGCCAAAATCAGCGAAGGCGGATGGTGG
>JAHDHN010000091.1 GCA_020631295.1 Rickettsiales bacterium | reverse complement strand
TAAATAGTGCTTGTTAACTCTGGATCCCCGATCTGCGCTTCGCTTGTCAGGGATTTCAATTGCGGCTCTACTACTATTTCTTCTTCTTCGCTTCAATCAGCTTCAATGCGTCGTCTAGGGTGAAGTCATCCAGCTCCACTTTTTTCGGTACAGAGATGTTCTTTTTCCCGAATTTGAAATAAGGGCCATAGCGACCTTTTAGTACCACAATCGGCTTGCCGGTTTTGGGGTGATTGCCCAGCTCTTTTAGTGGCTCTGCCGTGGCGCCGCCACCTTTTTTCGGGTTGCTGGCAATGAGGTCTACTGCGCGGTTCATGCCAATGGTCAGCACATCATCATCCCCTTTTAGGCTCACAAAGGCGCCGTCATGCGCAATATAGGGCCCGTAGCGGCCAATGCTGGCGGTGATCATCTTGCCGGTTTCTGGGTGCTCACCCACCTCACGCGGCAGGGAAAGCAAATTCACCGCCACTTCCAGCGTCACATCGGCCGGGCTCATGCCCTTTGGCAAGCCTTGGCGCTTGGGTTTCTTCACGCCCTCTTCATCCAACTGTACATACACACCATAAGGCCCTTTGCGTAAGCTTACTGGCACTTTATGTTCCGGATGGTGGCCCAGCTCCCTTGGGTATTCTTGCCCGTCGCCACCTGCGCCGCCATTATCGTTGCTAGCAGCACTGCCGTCCAGCTGTGTGGTATTGTTGCAATCCGGGTAGTTAGAGCAGCCCAAAAAGGCGCCAAATTTGCCCAGGCGCAGCCCCATTTTGCCTTCATTGCATTTGTTACAGGTGCGACGTGCATCGCTCTCACCTTCACCTGGGAACAAGAACTCATCCAGCTCCACTTGCAGCGCATCAATCACATCAGCAATTTTCAGCTCCATCGCCTCGCCCACATTGGCGTTGAATGGCTGCCAAAACGCACGCAACGCCTCTGTCCAGTTCAGCTTGCCATCGGCAATATCATCCAGCTTGTTTTCCAGCGTGGCGGTAAAATCATATTCCACATAGCGCGGAAAATAGCTGGCCAAAAAGGCCGTTACCAAGCGCCCGCGTGATTCTGGCACAAAGCGCTTATTCTCCAAGCGCACATAATCCCGCTCCTGCAGCACGCTGATGATCGCCGCATAGGTAGAAGGGCGACCAATGCCCAATTCTTCCAGCTTTTTCACCAGGCTGGCCTCGGTATAGCGCGGTGGCGGCTTGGTGAAATGCTGCGTTGGCAGCGGGTTTTTGTCTTTTGTACTGGCAAGCGGCAGGTTCATGCCTTGCTTTAATGGTGGCAGGATTTCTTCGTCCTTCTGCGCATCATCGGCCACATCATCAGCGCCTTCTTTATAGACTGCATAAAAGCCGTCAAACGCCACAGTGCTGCCTGTGGCACGGAACGTACCTGGGCGGTCATCTGCAATAATGCTAGCGGCCACCTGGTCCAGCACTACTGGTGTCATTTGGCTGGCAATCATCCGCTTCCAGATCAGCTCATAAAGCTTGCGTTGATCGTCATTGAGATACTGCGCCAGGCTGGCCGGTGTGCGGCGCGGGTCTGTCGGGCGGATGGCCTCATGCGCCTCCTGCGCGTTCTTGTTTTTGCCTTTATATTGGCGGCCGGCCTCCGGCAGATGCTGTGGCGTAAATTGCTTGGCAATCACATCGCGCGCCTGGCCAATGGCTTCTGGCGCTAAATGCACCGCATCGGTACGCATATAGGTAATCACACCGGTGGTTTCGCCGCCAATCTGAATCCCCTCATAAAGCTTCTGCGCTGTCATCATGGTGCGCTTGGCATTGAACCCAAGCTTGCGGGAGGCTTCCTGCTGCAAGGTAGAAGTAGTAAAAGGCGGTGGTGGGTTGCGGCGTGATTGTTTTTTCTCCACTTCAGCCACAGAAAAATTAGCACCCTCCAGGCCAGCCAAAATGCGTGTGGCATCCGCTTCATTCTTAATGCCCATTTTAGGTAGCTTTTTGCCTTCGGCCTCCACCAGCTGTGCCTCAAACATTTTGCCATCTGCCTTAAATTGTGCGGTGATGCGCCAATATTCCTGCGGATCAAATTGTTCAATTTCATGCTCGCGGTCGGCCACCAGGCGCAGCGCCACAGACTGCACACGCCCGGCCGATTTACTGCCCGGTAGCTTGCGCCATAGCACCGGCGAGAGAGTAAAACCCACCAGATAATCCAGCGCGCGGCGCGCCTGCTGCGCATTGACCATATCCATGTCAATCTGCCGTGGTGACTGCATGGCTTGCTGCACGGCCTCTTTGGTGATGGAGGTAAAACTCACGCGGGACACCTCGGTGCTCGCCTTGATCGCCTTTTTCTGCTTCAGTACTTCCAATACGTGCCAGGAAATCGCCTCTCCTTCACGGTCAGGGTCGGTCGCTAAAATCAGCGAGTCCGCCTTTTTCACCGCATCGGAAATGGCCTTGATATGCTTGGTGGAGTCTTTGGAAATCTGGTAAGTGATCGCAAAATCATTGTCCGGCTGCACCATGCCGTCCTGGCTGGGCACATCACGGATATGGCCAAAACTGGCCAGCACCACATAGTCTTTGCCCAAATATTTGGCAATGGTTTTACATTTAGCGGGGGACTCAACGATCACAACATGTTTCATGGCTGGTAGCTGATACCGCCGAAAATCAAACGTGCAAGATAAAAGCGCGTTCAATCTCTTTTATATAGTGATTCTGGTTGTAAAATGACAACCTATGTTTACGTAAAGCATCACAAATAAGATGTCATCCTGAAGCGCAGCTGAAGGATCTCGTGCCCGGATATTGAGGTATAAACAGAAGCTGCGTATGCCACATTCTCAAGCCTCTCACCATCCGGGCATACTCTATTTTAAAGCCAAACACAGCTGCAATGGCATGAGATTCCTCACATGCGTTCGGAATGACAATCAATGTTTCACGTGAAGCAAGAATAGGTCCAAAATGGAATGTGAAACACACGCTCTAAAATGTCTGTGTGCCCACAATATTCAGCTCATAGCCTTCCAGCGCCACGATGGTGCGGGTGGAGTTGGTGAGTAGCGTCATGTCGCGAATGCCAAGATCCAACAGAATTTGGGCGCCGATGCCATAATCACGCAGCTCTGGCTTTTTATTACTTTCATTGCCTTGCAGGCGCGCAACTGCGTCTGACACAGAGGCGCGGCGCGGTTCACGAATCAGCACAATCGCACCGCAGCCTGCCTCTGAAACCGCCTGCATGGCGCGCGGCAACTCGCCGCTTTTGCTGGAGCTTGCATCGGCCAGCACATCGCTCAGCACATCGGCCGCATGCATGCGAATCAGCGGGGCGCTGCTTGCTTTTAAATCCCCCTTCACCAACACAATATGCTCGGCATATTCCACCGTGTTGGTATAAATATGTAAGGTGAAGTCGCCGCCATGCTGGCTGGTAAAGGGCACGCTATGGGTGCGTGCAACCAGCGTATCATAACGACGGCGATAGGCAATCAAGTCTGCAATCGTGCCAATTTTTAAGCCATGTTCGGCGGCGAAGGGCAGCAGATCTTCCATGCGCGCCATAGAGCCGTCATCATTCATAATCTCACAAATCACGCCGCTTGGGTTGCAGCCTGCTAAGCGGGCAATATCCACCGCTGCCTCGGTGTGACCCGCGCGCACCAGCACGCCGCCTTCGCGCGCTTCTAGTGGAAACACATGGCCGGGCGACACAATCTCTTCTGCACGCGCTTGTGGGTTGATGGCCACAGAGATAGTCTGCGCACGGTCGGCCGCAGAAATACCGGTGGTTACGCCCTCACGCGCTTCAATCGATACGGTAAAATTGGTGTGATGGCGCGTGGCATTATGGCGCGCCATGGGTGGTAGGCCAAGCTTTTGCACCTGTTGTGATTCTAGTGTTAGGCAAATCAACCCGCGGCCATATTTCGCCATGAAATTCACCGCATCTTTATCGGCAAATTCACCGCAAATCACCAAATCACCCTCATTTTCGCGCTGCTCATCATCCACCAAAATAAACATGCGGCCGGCGCGCGCCTCGGCAATAATATCTTCAATCGGGCTGATTTCTGTGGTCATCTCTGTCATGCTCGCTGGTTTATACAATAATATATACAATGACCAGTACTTAGATAACGTTACCCTATTCATTAACCCTGTTTCCTGCGACTTGATCGCAGGATCAAATCTAGCAGTTATGCTGTCTCACTATTTGACCCTGTGGTTAAACCACAGGGCACAATGCTCTTTACGAGTTGTTAGCAAGAGTGCTGATCCTATGTAAACAACAAGTTAACAACTTAAGGTTGTGTTCTGTGTTTCCTTATAGTACATCTCCGG
>JAHDHN010000090.1 GCA_020631295.1 Rickettsiales bacterium | reverse complement strand
CGCGAGAGCGCCTGCTCTGCCGTGCTGGTGGCTGCCTGGTGGCCTGCCGCATGCAAGGCCTCCCGCAGGCTGCTCACCACTGCTGCACGCACACGTCCAGATTCCTGAAAGCGCACTTCTGTTTTGGCAGGATGCACATTCACATCCAACGCCTCGCTGGGCAGTTCCAAAAACAGGGCAACGATGGGATAGCGATCCCGCGCTAAGAAATCTTGATAGGCACCGCGAATGGCACCCAACAGCACCTTGTCTTTCACCGGGCGGTTATTCACAAACAAAAACTGGTGCTGGCCGTTGCCACGGTTATAGGTTGGCACGCAGGCAAAGCCGGTGATGGTAATATCGTCCGATTGCTTATGCACCTCCAGCGCATTGCTACGAAAATCATTACCCAGCACTGCATCAATCCGCATAAGCCTTGTTTGATTAGCGGGATACTCATAGAGTGTACGACCATCGCTTTCCAAGCGAAAGCCAATATCCGGCTGGCTCATCGCCAAACGCTGGAACATTTCATTGCAGTGGCTTTGCTCGGTGCGCATCGCCTTCAAAAATTTCAGCCTTGCCGGTGTGGCATAAAATAAATCGCGCACTTCCAGCGTGGTACCCTTAGGGTGGGAGGCGGGTTTGAGCGCCTGCATCTCGCCGCCATGCACGCTTAGCTGCCAGGCATGTTCTGCCTCCGCTGTTTTACTGGTGAGTGTAAGCTTGCTGATAGAAGCAATAGAAGGCAAGGCCTCACCACGAAACCCAAAGGAATGGATATCCAGCAAATCATCCCCATTCAGCTTGGAAGTCGCATGGCGCTCCAGCGCAATCGCAAGGTCATCCTTGGCAATGCCGCAGCCATCATCGGTAATTTTCAGCAGCGTGCGACCGCCCTGCTCCATCTGCACGCTAATATGCTGCGCGCCGGCATCAATAGCATTTTCCACCAGCTCTTTTAGCACGCTGGCTGGGCGCTCCACCACCTCACCTGCGGCAATCTGATTCACCAGCTGCTGCGGCAGACGGCGTATGGTAGGTGAGCGGTGCATTACACAAACATTCGTACTCGCAGTAATGCGGACATTCAAGGGATTTGATAACAGGGTTAGGCTCTCGCCACGATTTTTTTACACCGTAATGTTTTGTAACAGTTTAACGCTGGCAATGTGACGTTGCGGGCGTATTAATTGGTATAGTGTATTCACACAGTGATTACACTATGGAGACCGCCCAGAAGGGCGGGATTCCGCCGCGCAAGCGGGCGTTTTGTGCGTAAGCACAAATTCAACAAACTATATGTACCAATAAAAAGGATGCATGCCATGCCAGCCATTGAACAACAGCAAACATTAGCCGCACCGGTAAGTTGTGAGGGCGTGGGCCTGCATTCTGGCGCCAATACGCGTCTGCGCATCTTGCCGGCGGAAGAGCATGCAGGCATTGTGTTTAAACGCACCGATGTGAGCGGCTTTGACCCGTATATCGCCGCTAATTTCCGCAATGTGACAGAAACACAGCTGGGCACCACCATTGCCAATGATGAGGGCACGCTGGTCTCTACCATCGAACACCTCATGTCTGCCTTGTGGGGCTGCGGCATTGACAATGCCATTATTGAGCTAGACGGCCCTGAAGTGCCGATTATGGATGGCAGCAGTGAACCTTTTGTATTCCTGCTGGAATGCGCCGGCACACAAAACCAAGCCGCCAATCGCCGTTTCATCCACATCACCGACCCGGTGCGTTTTGAAACCAACGACAATAAATATCTGGAAGCCACACCGGCAGAGCATTTCTCCCTCAGCATGCATATTGATTTTGACAGTGATGCCATCAACACGCAGCATATGGTGTTTGACACGGCCGAGCTTTCCTTCAAGCGCGATGTGTGCCGCGCACGTACCTTTGGCTTTGCGCATGAGGTGGAAGGCCTGAAAAAGATGGGCCTAGCACGTGGCGGCTCGCTGGATAACGCCATTGTGATTGATAAAGACAAGGTGCTAAACAAAGAAGGCCTGCGCTATAAAGACGAATTCGCACGCCATAAGATCTTGGACTGTATTGGGGATTTATACCTGGCAGGCAGCCGCATCATCGGCACACTTTCTGGCTATCGCACCGGGCATGAGGTAAATAACAAATTCCTGCACCACCTCTTCTCCCAAGAACAAAGCTGGCGCTATATTTCTGCGTAATCTGTACCACAAAGTCTAATTAAAAAGACTATTTTTGTAGCACTTTATTAACCTCTCGTGATGCATTAAAACCATTCAAAAGCGATGTTTCTGATGGCAGTCTGACAGATGTTGTATCTAGTGTTTCTGCAACATATATAACCCCGTCCATTCTTATGCCTTTGTCTTTTACTTCTAGGTCAATATTCCTACTATCTGCCATCTCTCTAATTTTATTCTGTTCATTTGTATCTAAAACACCATCCTGTAACAATGTTTCTGTTTTTTGAACAACACCCATTTTTGAGAATTGGCTAAAATTTTCTTTCCTTAGGTCAGGGTATTTCTGCTGTAATGTTTCAAGGAATATTTCATACTTATCGCTGGATAAAAATTGTACATTATCACGTGCCAGATCCTCAGCTTGTGTTAGCCCTTCCTTGTAAGAGATTTGTTTAACACCTGCTTGCACAAATGCTGCCTCTAACGCATAGATGAAATCTTGTTCAATGGCACTAATGTTACGGCCATCAAATGTAGTACTTAAGCCCATCTTAAATCTAGTCATGCCACGCATCATAGCTTTTCGGTCAAAATCTTTATCGTTTTCTATACCGGCTATATTTAATTTCTGCGGGGTAAAGTTTGTATATATTTCCCCAGTACGTGAATCTAATGCAAACCTTGCACCCGAAATCTTATTTCCAGGCAGTTTTTTCAGAATAGCTGATTTAATTTCTACATTTTCATGCTTCTCTAATATTTGGCATAGCTCATATAGGCTTTGCTTTTCTGAGCTATGTTCAACAATAGTGGCAATATGAACCTCAATAGCTGCGTTCGTTTCTCCGCTAATATTGTTTAGTATAGTATGCACAAATTTAAGGTTCGTAACTGCATCAATATGTGCCAACGCACTTTCACCTGTTTCAGGATTTCGGCAGGCAAGTATAATACAAGGCCTTGCGCCATATGATGCTACTACAGGATGTTTCGAATAAGGGTCTGTATATACCACATCTCCCTGAAATACGCCAATAGATTCATCATTATCCAAGGAAAGGAAGTTTTTTTCGGGTTGAAGTTGTTTCAGTACATCAATACGATCACTTATTTTTACATACTCCTCCAGTTCTTTTATTAATGCAGGATCTGCTGTTTCTAAGTCAAATGTCTCAGTTTTCTGTGGTATTGGCATCCCAGGACGAGTAATTCTTCTTGATCTTCTTTGTCTTCCTTGCTTTAATTCTTCTTCCATTCTTAACACTCCTTAATAAAAAAATACATTAATTAAATATATAACAAATATACTCTTATATTGAAAGTTAAAATTTAGGTGGCTCTTGCACCACCTCTGTGAATGCTGTAATCATGAACCATTGTTTTGAAGGAGAATGTGCGTGAAACAAGGCCTCACTTTATTTTTGTTAGTTAGCATGCTGAGTGCATGCGGTGGCAAGGTATCGGATTTTATTCCAGGCACCGCGCAAAAGCCTGCCGCAGGCAGCAGCGACAATGCGCTTTATAGCAAAGGAAAAGACGCGCTGAATGACGGCGATTACGATGAGGCCATCAGCTATTTTGAAGAGATTGAGCGCACCTATCCGTTTTCGTCTTTAGCAGCAAAATCACAGGTGATGACAGCCTATGCGCATTATCAAGACAGAAAATATGATAGCGCCATTACGGTGATTGACCGCTTCACACAGCTCAACCCAGGCAATGAAAATGTGCCTTATATGCAATATCTCAAAGCGCTGTCTTATTATGACCGCATTGCTGATGTGAAGCGTGACCAGCACATCACTGAAGAGGCACGCCAAGCGCTGGAAACAGTGGTGAACCGTTACAGTGAATCTGAATATGCAGCAGATGCTGCACAAAAGCTGAATTTGGTAAAAGACCATTTGGCCGGCAAGCAAATGGAAATTGGCCGCTATTATTTGGAAGACAAGAAATATATCGCAGCGGTAAACCGCTTTAAAAAAGTGGTGGATGAATACCAAACCACGGCCCATGTGCCAGAGGCGTTGCACCGCTTAGTAGAGGGTTATTTGCTGCTGGGTCTGCCGGAAGAAGCACAAATGTATGGCGCTGTGTTGGGCCATAATTATGCGGATTCCCAGTGGTATAATCGCAGCTATAAACTGCTCAAAAAATAATACGGCACGCAGGGCTTTTTCATGCTCACCTCTCTTTCCATTGAAAA
>JAHDHN010000089.1 GCA_020631295.1 Rickettsiales bacterium | reverse complement strand
AGGATCATGCTGATGTCTTTTTTACGGCTCTTTTGTGCAAAACCATCCAGCACTGCTTCTGCGCCCACATCCAGGCCCAGCTTGGTTTGCTCTGCAATGGCTTCTGCCAGATTATAGGCATCATACACATGCAAATTAAAGCCCTGCCCAGCAATGGGGTGCAGGCCATGCAGCGCATCTCCCAGCAATGTAAAGCGCGGCTTTGTAGCTTGCTTGGCCACCACCAATCCCAGCGGATAGGCCACAATGTCTGAATGAAGCGAGATATCACCCAAATAATCCGTCATTTCGGCTTTTAGCGCGGCCAAAAACTCGGCCTCTTTCATGGCTTTTAGCGCAGCAGCACGCTCTGGCTCCACCGTCCATATCACAGAGGAATAATGCGGCTCACCGTCCACATGCATGGGCAGCACCGCAAACGGACCGCTATGCATAAAATGCTCCAGCGCAATATTACCATGGCTGTGCGTGTGCTTGATTGCAAAGGTCAGCGCATGCTGGCCATAATCATGTTTGTAGGTGTCAATCTCCATCAACTCACGGCAGCGTGAAAAGCGCCCATCGGCCGCAATCACCAATTTGGTGCTTATCTCACCCTTATTGCTATGAATGATCCGCCGGTTGCCTTCTAGCGCAAAGCCTTCCACACTGTGATCTTCCAGAAATGTGATATTCTCTGCCGCTTCTACCGCGGCAAACAGCGCACAACGCAGATGGCGGTTCTCTATCACCCAACCCATTGGCTCATCGGACACTTCAAAATGGTCAAAATGCAGAAAATGCGGGCTGTGATTATCTGCAATGCGGATTTCTTCAATAACACCCGCCACGGAGTTATCCGCCTCATTATGCGCCATGGCATGCCACAAGCCTGCAGCCTCATAGAGCTGCTTGGCGCCCAACGCAATGGCGGTAGTGCGGCCATCATAGGCGCTGGAGGTCAATGCTTCACGTGTGGTTTTGTCTAAAATCGCCACGCGCAACGGCATATGGCGCAACATCAGCGCCATGCTCAACCCCACCAGCCCTGCGCCGGCTATAACAATATCATATTGTGCTCGCTTGCTCATAGAGCTAGATATGCCATGGCAACGAGACTGAGGCAAGATGCAGATTGATATCACCATAACCCACAACGCATGGGAAAATGCTATAACACAGAAGATGATTGAAAGCTGCTTGCAGGCGGCTGCGCGCCACCTTGCGCTGCCTGAAACAGCAGCGCTTTCGGTGCTGCTCACAGACAATGCCACAATTCAACAGCTTAACTACGAGTATCGCGGAAAAGACAAGCCCACCAATGTGCTCTCCTTCCCGCAAGAACTGCCGGAGTTATTGGGTGATATTGTGCTGGCTTATGAAACCATAGCGAGTGAGGCAGAAACGCAAGGCAAAGGCATGGACGCACATATACAGCATTTGCTCATCCATGGTTTGCTGCATTTGACTGGCCATGACCATGAAGAGGAAGCTGAAGCAGAGGCCATGGAAGCGCTGGAAATTGCTATTCTAAGCGAATTATCAGTTGCAAATCCGTATGATTAGCGTACCCTATTTTTAGTAAGTAACTAAAAAGAACTCTATGGAGCCTGGCTCAACCACCTCATTTTCATGGTTATCTAAACCCTTCGCATTCTTGTTTAAAAAGGAAAAATCTTCACTCAAAGAAAGTGTAGAAGAGGCGCTGGAGGAGCATGATTCCCTCTCTGGCGAGAATAACAAGCAAGAAGAAAAATTTATTCTGCGCAATGTGCTGAGCTTTGCTGAGCTTACGGTAGAAGATGTGATGATTCCACGCAGCGATATTTTAGCGGTACCGCATGATATTGATTTTGAAGCGCTAAAAGAGGTGATGTCCGACAAAGCCCACACGCGCATGCCGGTATTTAACGGCTCCTTAGACGATATTGCCGGCTTCATCCATGTGCGTGATTTGGTGCCTATTTTGTGTAACGGCCAACGTTTTTCCATGGAAAAAGTGCTGCGCAATTGCTTATTCGTACCGCCTTCCATGAAGCTTTCCAGCATTTTGGTGCGCATGCAGATGTTGCGCGTACACATGGCCATTGTGGTGGATGAATATGGCGGCACTGCGGGCTTGATCACGCTGGAAGATGTGATTGAAGAAATTATTGGTGAAATTGAGGACGAGCACGATACGGACGAAGCAGCACAATGTATTCAACTCACGCAATCACTCTATGAGCTGAGCGCGCGCATGCCGGTGGATGAGGCAGAGAGCAAATTTGAGGTAACACTGAAAGGTGAGGACGATGAGTTCGACACGATTGGCGGGCTGGTCTTCTCCCTACTTGGCCATGTGCCTACGGTGGGTGAAGTGGCCCGCCACAGCGCCAGCAAGCTGGAATTTGAGGTGATTGAGGCCGACCCACGGCGCATCAAACGTGTATTGGTGCGCTTGCGTTAGCATAAAAGCATACCGTCATACCGCGGCTTATCCGCGGTATCTCCCAATAGCTACACAGCTAGTTGCGTGAGATCCTGTGGATAAACCACGGGATGACGTGATCTATGGAAACACAATAATCCCAAAAACGTTTTTGGGATTGATCCTCCATTTTTTTGGGCTATTTTGGCCGCCCGTGACGGAGAAAATGCAGATTAAACATGGTTAACATGCGGTAAATTATTAAATTTTTATATAAACTACTTGCATAGACTATGACAAATATGTTACAAAGGATATGTGAATTCGATGTCAAGCACGCATAGAGAGAAGCAAGAAGCCTTTTACGGTGAGATTGTACGTATCTACGATTATATAGATGACGTGCTCGCTGCCGTGGAAGCAGAAGGCGTAGAAAATCCAGAAATGGAATTAGCACGCGTGATGCCGTTGCTTGAAAAAGTGAAGGATATGGCTGATACGTTATCGGACGTGTATATCAACTTTGTGCAGGCGGATGATAAGCTAGCGCTGGCAGACAAGCGCCGTGCGGAAATGGCCATGAAAAAAGCCTATGAGACAATCACGCATTATAAAAAACAACTTCCGGTGAAGGAGAATGGGTATGGGTGAAGAAACAAAGACAGTCGGTATAGCAGCAGATGAACTATATCAATTACAAGAGACACTTGGAGTAGATACACGTGTGACTGACATAACTCTTGCACTAGTTAATCATACACTACCACTTATCAGTGAGGCGTGTAATCACCTCAATATAGAGAATGTTCAACAACAACAAGGCCATAGCATTTAAGCTTTAACCACACACCTCACATTTTGTATCTTTCTCTATAGACGCCGCCCTCACCTGCAGATCATCACTGCGTATTTTATATAGCACACCGGTTTTTACCGCATTTGCATCCACCACATAATGCAGCGCTAAGGCTGCCATCATGCTGCCCACCATGCCGCATAACGGTGCAAACACACCGTTCTCACTGCAGCGTGGCATCGAGGCATCGTCCATATGCGGAAATAAGCAGCGATAACAGGGCGAATCTGCTTTATGCCCTTCAAACAATGCCAGCAAACCTGCATGGCCAATCACCGCACCAGAAAGATACGGTATCTGCAATGCCACAGCCGCATCTGAGGCTGCATAACGGGCAAAGATCCTGTCTGTGCCATCTATCACCATATCATGCCCCGCAAGCAGCACCTCTGCATTTTCCGCTGTTAGTTTTTCTGGCACTGCACGCAGCTGCACCTCTGGGTTAAGATCAAACACCGCTTGCTTTGTGGCTTCCACCTTCAGCTCACCAATGTCAGAGGTTTCAAACAAAATTTGCCGCTGCAGATTGTTCAGGCTCACACTATCATGGTCAATCAGCGTGATATGCCCCACACCGCTGGCGGCCAGATATTGCACCACAGGCGCACCCAAACCGCCCGCCCCCACCACGGCAATGCACGCCGCTTTAATGCGCTGCTGGCCGCTCACGCCAATCTCTGGCATAGCAATATGGCGTGCATAACGCGCTTCTTGTGCATCGGTAAGCTTCATATTTCACATAGTTTCATTGTTCCCTGTGGTTTAACCACAGGGTCAAATAGAGAGTCAACATAACTTATAGATTTGATCCTGCGATCAAGTCGCAGGAAACATGCCACTCACAAGGGAATTTTTGCTTGACTCCCCCCTGCAAATGACTATGAACGTGTCCCTAATAACAAGATAAGGCAGTCCTATTATGGCACATCATTCGGCAACAAAGAAAGCAATTCGCCGCACTAAAACGGTTACAGAGCGCAATATTCAGCGCCGTTCCCGCATCCGTTCGGCTATCAAGAATGTGCGCCTTGCCATTGAGAAAAAAGACAAGAAATCTGCACCTGATGCATTAAAAGCGGCACAAAAAGAATTGTTCCGCGGTGTATCTAAAGGTGTGGTACGCAAAACCACCGCCTCTCGCACGCTTAGCCGCTTGAATGCTAAAGTGAAAGCACTTGTAGCCTAG
>JAHDHN010000009.1 GCA_020631295.1 Rickettsiales bacterium | reverse complement strand
AATCACCAAAATTAACGAGGGTTTTTAGAGGTGCCCTATAGTTGTTTTCTCTACTCTTATCCGCAGAATTCTTCACTCTCATCAATGAATTGCTGTTGGCCAAAACTATCAGGCGATACATCTGCCGGATCGATACAGAAGGAGCAGGTATAGGGGTCACGCACATGTCCTGGCAAGCAAAGCGGACGACTGCAATAGGCTTCTAGGTTACTCTTTCTATAACGGAAGAAACCACAGCAGGATGGTGTTACCTCATCGGCCAAATCACATTGCAGCATATGCTTACATTGCTGCTTTAACCCTGGTGAAAGCTGTTGATCCAGATCGTTTTCATACAAATCTACGCAGCATGCAACGGTTGGGTTTGCTTCGCAAGCACCTGCATTATCCACCGCCGAACATACCTGCAATAACGCACCATAGGCCGTGTTTTGGGTAAAGCCCTCATCATCTATATAGGTTTCTTGCGTGGATAAACCCAAAGCACCTAACTGATTGGAAGAGGCAGAAGTGATGGTTGCACAACATTGCTCCGTTGGTGTCCAGGCACCACCAAAATTTTGGTAATTAGTTACACATTCACCCAATGTTCGCCCGGCTTTACACACCGCGCGCCCATATTCATAAAGCTCCGTGAAATTCACCACGGATACCGTGCCATTATTAGTGAGTGGATAAATCAAAGAGCCTGTTGGCACTGCATTTCCTACATTTACCATTTCTGGCAGATTCAAGCCCGATTGCAACACACGGCAGCATTCATCGGAGAAGTTATTTGTATGGTAACAACCAAGGAAATCAATGGGTGCTTCACAGATTTTCTTTGCAGCAAGAAAGCCTTCCACAGAAACACCGCCTGCTGGAAGCAATGCGTTTTGCAACGCAGGACACACATCCATCGATGGGTCCATAGAGATCACACCACTAGCATCAATCACCAGCTCATGTTGCCCCTCATATTCTGGCTGATACTCCTTAATGGGTGATACCGCCTCATTAGATTTCACCCCAGCCTCTAAAGCCAATTGCATGGTGGCAGGTGTGGTATCCATGAAGCTTGAAATAGCCTCGCCCCATACACCACCAAATGGCGGCTGATCATGTTCTGTTAAAGTTTCAGAACTGCTTAATAGATCCATGATCGTTCCACCAGAGGAAGATGGCGTGCTGAGGAATGTTTCTAAATCGGTTGTGCCCATAAAGTCATAAGCCTCACCCAGATCATTCTCACCAGTCATGTTTTGTAGCACTTCTAACATGTCTGTGGTGCCAAATAAGTTAAGCATAGAATCTGAGTTATCTTCAGAACCAATACCCATACCCGCATCAAAGATATCACCAAAATCTTCTGGGTTTAAATCCAACAATGCATCCATGTCTGCAACCATACCGCCTGTTAATGCATCAATGGTCATGTTGTCCCCAAGCGCATCTTCCAAAGGTGTACCTAATATATTTCCTAAAGATTCAACCGCGGGCGGCAGGCCTTGCCCATCATTAATATGTTCTACAATAGGATTTACAGTATCTGTAAATATTCCGCTACCAGAACTACTAGTATCAGAGCTCATCAAGCCAGAAGCAACAATTTCAAAAATACTGGCTGCACCTTGTAAATCAGAGATAGGTGAGCCTCCGTTATTATCCGAATTAAGAATCATTTGAATACCGGTGAAGGCCTGCCCAAGCACCTGCAAGCCTGAATCCCCTAATGCAGAATTAACACTGCCAGGACGAGACAATGCGCTGATAGCATTTTCACATTGCGGTGAACTAAATGCCGCCATAGCACTGGTCAAAATTTCTCCGGTTGGTGCTTCTGCACTGCCTGTATTCTGCGCCATTTCAAAATGTTTTATGCATTCCACTTCATTTTTACCCACGGTGCAGGTATGGTTCATTAATTGCATCACTTCAGGGTCATAACGAGAGCGAGCGCCCTCTGTAAAATTACCGGTTGCTTGCGATGCATTCACCGTTTGCGAGATAAGCTTGCAATGTTTCTGCGTAGGCTGCCATCCGCTTGGATCACGCTTATATTCCATATAGGCGCCCTGCACCTCTTCTGCAGCATTACACAACTCTCTTGCCGCATGTTTTTGATCACCAGAAAGGGTGCTATCTGGGATATAATCTCCACCTCCCACAACACCGGCACAGAAGCTTTCTGTGGGCACAAATGTCTCGAGGTTAATTTCCCCATTTGCAGATAAATCATTCGCCACATTGGTTAACATAGGTGCCAATACAGGGCCAAAACTAGTCAGCAAGGTAGTAGGATCATAGGAGAAATGACAGGAGTCTTGAATGGACGCTAATGTCTGCTGCGCTTTAGCATTTTGTTCTGGATCTGCATATTCATTCAACAACTCTGAGACTAAATCATCATCTGTAATATCTTTACAACAGAAAGAGTTTTTTACGCCACGGCGCATGGTATTAATCACCCCACCACGCAAATCATTCTTCAGCTGCATGCCATCCTGTATGCATCCATAAATACCTGTGGCTTGATTACATGCAGCACCTGCAAAGCGTAACATTTTTTGTTCCTGCGCCTGTGTGCCAAATAAATTATCTATATGACGCAGGTCAGAATATACTAAATCGCAGCATTCGCCATTTCCAAGGTCTGGATTGTTTTTAGTAAAGAGTTTAAAAGCACATTTTCCTGCCTTTTTACCAAACCTGCATACATTCTTTGCTGCACGCAGCATTTTCTTATCCATACCAGCTGCGTGGCCAATATCCAGTGCATTACAGCAATATTGAGGCAACTGATTGCGGTCAATCATGCGCAATTCGGTTCCTTCACTGCGCGCCTTTTTCTTAGCCTGTATATTTTCTTTAATTAACCCACCACAATAAAGTGCTGTGGTAAAGCCTTTACAGGTTTTATATGCATTTTTTAGTGTGTCATCAGGCAAACCACCCCAGGTAGAATTAATGCTATCCGCAAACGCTTCTGCCGTATTTGCCACATTTACCATAGCACTACAGCAACCTCGCCCTGTCCGCCTGATATTTGTTGCAAAACTATCGCTGGCCATTAAGCCACCTACACAGTCTGTGATATTTGTAACACTGGCGGCCATGGCCTGTGCCAGATCTTCAGGAATGCCCACCAATGGCCCGGCATGCTCCAATATAGACATGCAGTCTCCATTTCCTTGTAACCACCACTGACCGGTTGGATTTGCTTGATACGCATTTCTACACCCAATGGCACCATAGCAAGATTGCTTAATGCCTTCTGCTACATCCTTATCAGGAATCCAGTCTGCCAGTGGGCAACATGCATTACCCACCTGCCCTGTGGTGCGGTATTGTTCAATACATACCAAGGCCGGACAAAGGGTTGTGTTCGGCAGTGCTGCACATAGCTGGCGGCAGAAATTCATCTCACTGGCTGTAAACTGCACACCGGGCTGCAAGACATCAAAACAATTAAAGGCACAGTTGTCTCGGTCTTTAATGCACTGCAAAATAATATCACACCAAGGTGCCATGGAGCCTAAAAAGCTGCACAAGCCAGAATCGAAGCCAGAAAGCACACCCACAGGGTCTTGCGGTGACCAATCGGTTTCATCTTCTCCCGCAATGATATCAGACTGATCATAGGTCCGGCATGGGCAGGAAGGTGGTGTTTTCTTAAACTGTTCCTTACAGGCATTATTATTGCCGCATAAATTCTCTACCGTGCAATTTGGATCACGACAGAAATATTCTGCAGATGGCAGCAATGAAAAAGGTTGCGCCACGGCCTCTGCACCCAACATGCACCACAGCAGCGCAAGTATGATCCGCACCCCTCGCATTAGAGCTGCACCTCCACCGCATCAGCAAAGCAAGTAGGTTGTTCTGCCCGCTTAAATTCATGTGTATCTATATTATACAAGCCAGGACGGCCCCATACACCACCGGCACTCACACAATCTTGTTTTGATACTGCACCGCCTTGCTTCACCTCACCGCCAGGGTTTTGGATGAATGTCTTATTAAAAATAGGCTCACCGGCACTCACAAACGAGAATGGCCCTACCACAGATGGAGTCGTATCGTCCTGGTTACGTACAAAACCAATAGATTTACTGTCATACCAACTAAGAGCTGTTTCATCCGGTGCTATTTCATTAATACCCTCACCGGTTTCGCCACCATCACCACAGCCCATGCCTGCAATCAGATCAGGATGCTTATTCACATCCACATCAATAATACATAACGGCACTAGCTCTTCCATGCGCATTAAATCACATTTACCCGCATTTCTTACCTTGAATTTTACTACCTCACTGTAATCAAAATGTGCACGCACCTGTGCATCATGCATCCATCCACCATATAGATAGGCACGATCTTCGTTATAAGGCTCATCTTTATAAATGCCCTCCAGCTCATCTGCGGTTGGTGTAGAGCCATTTAAATGTGCCAATTCTGGCAGGGATGCATTACGCACGAATAAATCAAACGACTCCAATGTTCCTTTTGCCTCTTCCTCTGTATAGAGTGTTTCTTCCGGCAATGTACCTGCATCTACCTGTGCTTTTACCCAATCTTTGGTAATAAGTTGTGGCAGCTCGTCATTTGCACACATATGCGACATATCATAACGCGGACGATAGACTTTAATACGGTCCCAATTTTGCTCCACACAACGCATCGCATCTGGATCCAGGCAATTTTCTGCTACCGTGCCATCATGCGGGTATCCATTTGGATAATGCGGGCTGTAGATACGGCGCTTGGTACGCACACGCCAACGGTCTGTATTGCCACAAGAATCCAGGTTTTTACCCCAATTATATTCCGATACTTCCAGGAAATGGACATCTTCACGGTAGTTGGTTGGGTCACCAAAATTATCTGCCACTGGCTGATTATCGCCCTTCATCGCTTTTTCTACAAAGGCCATATGACGGCGGTAACGATGACCATTTGTGGCATTATCGGATGTTTCATCCCAAATAATCAAGTCACCTGGCCGTGCCTCTGAAAGCCCGGCATAAATAGGTATTACTTCCGCATCTGGTGCAGCACCATTACCAAGGCTCTCGCGGTAATCATCACCATCACGCCACTCAGGATCATGCGCATGTTGCCCTGTTTTATCCCACAGGCGTGCACCAGCATCCCCCGGATATGTTTCCCATAAGATACGGCCACTTTCCGGTACAAAGGCAATATTTGCATCTGCATCCATCTGCATGCGCAAGCCAAAATGCGGCCCGGCATCGCCACGCCAACGTAAGGGGAAGAATTCAGTGATGTCTTCCACACCCCAACCTACAGATTTGTTATCACCGTTTTCATCTTTGGTGTAGCTATAGGACAAATATTTACTATTAAACAACGTGCCTGCCTGCTTCATACCCCAACTCTCATCCGAGCCTACAATAAAGGTTTTGTCATAATCACACATACAATTCAGGCCAAACCATTTAATGCAACGTGCTTGATAGGTCATCATCTCATACCAGCCACCAATGTCACAGCCACGCGGCCCCACAATGGCTGTTTGTGCCCGCGGGTTAATAAAGTCATCCGGATCCGGCGCACCCAAAGTAAAGTTTGGCAACTCCGGCTGAATAAAGGCACGGCGAATGGCTTCCTTGCTTTTTTCAAACAAGATATGCTCTCGCACCTTGGTTTGCGGCGAGGAATACATATGCGATTGCGGAATGAAGGAGCTTCGGTCAATGCCTTCCGGTAGATAGATATTCTTATCGTTATATTTGGTCACAGACAGGCCAAATTTAAATTCTCTATCTTGTACTAAATTATTAGAATCATCATTCGGGTCATCATAATTATATAGATATTCTGGCGCCACATGCTCGGAAAGCACTGCATTACCATTCACATCCATTACGTCAGGGTAGGATTGCAGTTTACTAGCCGGCAAGGGAGACATTGGTTCCATAAACGGTGCTTCAATATCACGCGTTTGCGCAGAGAATACCAGATCTTCATGCTTATGCCCTGCACCACTGCCTGATTCATAACGCACTGGCAGGTGCGATAAAATATTCGGCTCTTCTGCATACCAGCGCAGATTTATCACATCATCACGGCTATATTCCTCATCCACCACATTTTCACACATGGCTGCTGGCGGTGCAGGTACCGGTGCTTTTGGCGTGCTTACCAGCGAGAAGGCTGGCGCTATGTTATTTGACACATCCCTTGTGAGCACCGGGCAGGCCTTAGCGCGCGCCTGATAGTAACATTGCAACCATTTCTTATACGGCCCATAACCTTTACAGAACGTAACAGGCTGGAATACAAAGGAGCCTGTTACTAATACATGCTGCTCACAGGTACAGAAATCTTCACGGCAGGCGCTGGTGGCCCATCTATCCCGCGGGCAATTACACCAGAAGCCAAATTTAGCATCCGGATCACAGACCGTTTTGCCATCTTCTTGTACCTCATTACCATCTTCATCTAATAATGGCTGAATACATTCAGGGTCACCACCATCCACCTTCACTTCTTTTAGCCAGAATGGAGCTATATCACCTGGTTTGGTGCAATCATCACCAATCAATAAGTGGAACGCCATACCTTTATAATCACAATCACCGCCGAAAATACATTTTACTAACTTTACTAAGAACTTCACACCATGGATAGCAATACATGTGCCATCCACATAATTTTCAGACATACCATCCCCACCAAAGCTTGTGGCGGCTTGCATGAGCTTATCCAAAAACTTACTTATGCGACGCTTAGCACGCTTGGCTAATTCAGCAGGTGATAAGAAATCTTCGGCCTTATATTCTTTACCAAACTTATCATAAAGCACCACATCTGACAGACGCTTCACATCCGATTCAGTCATCGGGTTAGGGCACACATAATCCGGAGAGCCTTGGCATATAAACTGCCCAGAATCATTTTTCTTAAACAATGACTGTGGTTCTAAGTCATGCAATGCCTCTGCTACGGTCACTATAGCTTGACTTGTGCCTGTATAGGTTGAGATACTCTCAATAGTTTCCACATAATATGGAGCTTCTGCTAAATTATTTACATTTGGATCATTCTCATCTTGATGATAAGACACAGCAGCCGGGTTACTCACCTCATATATAATAACATCTTGGCCTTCAGGCGGCGTAGGGAATGCAGATAAACCTGGATTATCTGCAATATCAAGTGGTACACCAAAATTTGGGGTATTTGGTGTTATATTTTGGAAAAGAATATCGCCTCTGGTTTCAAAGAAAATGAAGTTCTCAGGCTCACCTTGCGGCTGACCTGCAGCATAAGAATCATGTTCTGGATGCACAAAATACCCATCCTCTTGGCCAGGGAATAGTGATTTGATAATATCATTTATATCACCAAGCGCTTGAATATAAGGCTCTAAATGTGATTCAATTTCACTACCAATACTGTTGCCAAAGTTTTTTGGTACGCAAGCACGTGGTGTTTCATTGATTTCTTTATCATCATGCGCCTGTTTAAACGGCCCTGTACATTCAATAAAGGCCCGTAAAAATTCATAATCAAAACGCGGTAAGCGCCAAGAAATAATTTTTGGATCTTTATATTTCTTGCCATACATACCTTTCCAGTTATGGCAGCGGCTATCTTGATTTACCAAGAATGTAGAAAGTGAATTAGACTGCCACTTCCATTTTTTTGGACGCCATACTTTCATTAACTCTTCGCCCGTACTACTAAACATCTCTATGGTTTGTGTAGTTTGATACTGATCTTCATAATAAAGTGGATTTCCATCTGGGTCTGTTGCCTGTTCCCATTCTGCCACCACATATTTTCCATCACGGCGCCATTTACCGCGATGATTAAAGGCACCACAACCGTTGCGAATACGCTCCACACGGTAGTAATTCAGCAATATCTTCTTGTCTTTTACTGTTTCAGGCTTGTTTTGTTTTGCATGCTTCACCGGCTCCATATAAGGCGGCATTACCGGTGAAATTGCCTTTTCATTGTCACGCCCCTCCATAAACGGGTTAAACGGCACCTCAAAATCACAATAGTTAGGACGAGAGAAAATGAGCTTTTTCTGTGTAAAATCTAAAAAGATCGAAACAGGATTTAGAGTAAGCGTAAAGAAATTAGGAATAGATTGGTACCAATATCCAACATTTAGGTTATCCACATATTCATCATCCCACGGTTTATAATAATCAAACTCAAACCCTAGGAACTTTCCAATTTCACCTTTGGACGGATCAAAGCCAAAAATCTGTGCGCTGATGGCAACCACTTTAGCCTTAAAGTCATTACCTTCTGTATCACCATCTTTTGCTTCGTTTAATATGTTGCTGGACAATAGCTCTTGTACTTTATCCGCCAATTGCTGCACTGCATCACTTGCATCGCCAGCTAAATCCATCAAGTCAATATCAGCACGCTGACCGTTTGTATCTTGACCAATCCAATAAGGCGAGCTGTAATGAAAGCAATTGCGCGCCGGCCAAGACGGGTCTACCCAGTCTGTTTGCCCACCTAGTAGTGCATCTTTAAAATCACCAAAGTCAAAACTAATAGATCCGCCTGAATTAAACCCTTGGAATAAGTGGGCTAATATCACTGGGTAGCCTGTTCTATCACTGAAATCAAACACAGGGTCAGAGTCACTAATGGATGATGAATTGTTTCCACCAATTTTCTTATCAAGCTTAATCGAAGGGTACATAGCTGCATCACCACCAGCAGTAGCTGCTTTCAAAATCCAACCATCAGTAAGAGTATGTTGCGCACTTTCTTTATCAACCTCCTTTTTATATGGATAGGTCAACCAATCTTGATATTCCTCAGCACTTGCACCATCACCTAACAAAATATGCTCTAATGCATTGTATGTTAATAGTTTTGGAATAAATGTAACCTTAGAACGTGAATCTTCTATGTCTGTAGTTAACCAGCTTACACCACTACTAAAATCTATGCTTATACCAAGCGAATCTACTGCAGATGAGGCTGCATTTAGTAGTGGTGAAAGCAAATCCTCAATAAATGTATTTACATTGGAACCAAAAATATCTTCCAGTGACATGCTTGTATTCTCACCAAACCCGACACTTGTATCAGTAATACCATGAACAATACTACCGATACGTTTATGGCCATAATGCTCATCACACCCCAAACGCTGCTTTTCATGCCAGGCATCATCATTCAAATAACCACCCGGCGCATCAAACTCCGTGGGCCATTTGGTCTGCATATCAATAAACGGGCAACCGCGCTTGCTAAAATCCAACTTACCGCCGGGTGTGCCGTCACCGCCAATACGCGGCAAGTTGGCAATCACTTCACTGCCCAACACACCATCATTAAACGAGGTACTATCACCACGTGCTAACGCTTTTTTACAAATGTCTGTGGAGGATTTTTTATCCGTATCTTTCATACCCTTGGCTGCATCCCAGCCCGCAAATTGCATACGCGCCCAATCGGTCAGCTCACTGCGCATAGGGCGCTGCACCGTGTCATAGCCACTTTCTTTGGCCGCCATTCCCATTGGCTTTGTAGCCTCACGGTCAGAATAGGAAGCATATTGCGCTGTCCAATAGCAATGGCTCAAGCCCAATGTGGGATGTGCACCAGGCAGTATAACTTCACCACAATCCGCACGGTGCGAAAAGCCTTCCACATAATTTTTTAAACATAAGCGGCGCTTTTCCTTGATGCCGATATTTTGCACACGCGTGGTCATTTCATCAATCAGCTCTTCTGGCGTGCGCTCAATATTTTCCGGCGGGCGGCCTTCTGAAGCTGCTTCGGCATCTTCCTCAATCTGCTTTTCTACCGTTTTTTCTGCTTCTTTGTAATAATACCCGTCATCAATTAACCCATATACATCATACGGATCATAGGGCGTTTCCTTGGGCATTATGGCTGCTGCACCATCTGTAGTCACATTACCAGGCAATGGCACCACTGCATTACTTGTTATCTCTCGAGACGTATGCCATGCCTCTAGCGTACGCTTTGTTGCTGGCGCATTGTCATCATATAACTCTTGTATATCATACGGATTACTGCGCGAGATCACCTGATTGAGAAAACCATACTCACCTAAATAGATAACAGAGCTCAAATCAGGCTCTGCTCCATCACCAAAGGGTATGGAGTTTTCAAATTCATCAGGACGAATAAAATGATTGCCGCTATAGCTATGCAGCAGCACCGGCAAATGATGCTCGCGCTGCATTATTGCCATTGGCAAATAAAGATCCTCTTTAGAGATGGCAATGAAATCAGGAAAATTCTGTTTAAAGTAGCATTGCTCTTTTTCATTATATACCAGCTTATTCGATGCGTACGTGCCATATTCCTCACTAAAATACCCGTTACAAACATTATCCATGTCATCAATCAAATCATTACGCAGACATTGAATAAAACTATTAGGCTGCTCCGTAAGCGCATCCACCACAGAAAGAGAATATCGCGCGCCTTCTGAGTAAATATCTGATGCACCGGCAATTGCATAGGCTTCGCCCAGATCTTGTATACATAATGGGTTTAGCACCAATACAGATTCATCTGGCACTTTTACCGTATCAATAAAATATTCCTGATTGGTTGCACTCTCTGGCTGTGTATCATCATAATGTGGGTTGGTGGTCTTTACCTCTTTGTCTACCACCCAACGCTCATCCACGTTATAACAGCCTGTTTTGGAAAGAAAATTATCAAAAATAGTATCCTCAAATACACCATCACCGCAATTACCACGCCAATGCCCATTCCACTCTGCTAATGCATCATTCCTATCGTCCGTAATGTGGTTTGCGCCGTCAGACAGCATCTGATCACTCGGCTCTGGCAAATCCGTAGGGTCAATGTCATCCATATCAGGAAACACCATTTCCCCACAGGTAGGGCCGGATGGATCAGCAGGATCGGCAGGAAGGTTAGGGTTATAAATACAGCCTTTTGCAGGCAATTGTGCATTATATTGCGGATGCCCCGAAAGGTCATGCGATGCATACACACCTGCATCTGTTAATGTTTCATAACAAAGCGGGCAGGTAAAATCATCTTCCATCACAGGCATACAGCCATCAATGTTTACACATTCAAAAATACGCGCAGTATTATTTTTAAAACGTGGCGGTGGAGCCAAATTATTACATTGTTTCTTATTACCGGGTAAATCAGATTGCACAATACGGCAACATTGCCCGTCTGCAGAACATGCAGAGCGACAATTTGTCATTACCGCCTGATTATCTAACGCCTCAAAATACAGTGAGGTAGTGCCCTGATATTTGCGTACAAAATTACCAGGAGTATGCTCACCATAACTACCGGCATTATTATCGCAATATCCCACAATATGCGTTTCGTTACCAATCACAGGGTTAGGCACTGCAACATTCACACCATTATTAGCAAGGCCCTCAAGATCATCAAAATACCCAAAAATACCATGGCTTGGCGTGGCATTTTCAAACCATTGACAATCATTGCATGACTGTGCCCACAGACTGCTTCCCAATAGCATCATTGCCAATAATAATATCCGCGCTCGCATATGCCTCATGTTAAGAATAATTGTCTTTCTCTCTTCTTAAGCTATAGTATAGAAATGACAGTTTGGTAACAAGTAGTAATGAGCAAATATTTCAAAGAGATTGCAGAAGCGGTGAAAGATGGCAGTTATTTTTCTGACGCGCGCAGCTGGTATGGCAGTAAATATATTTTTCCGCTGGTGGAGCGCAGCTATTTTATCCTTATTTGTATTGCTGCCTTTCTTATTCTTTTACTTAGCTTTTCTACCTATAAAGACATTCAACCGCTGAAAAAAGAAATCCCCATGTTGGTGAATATTCCTGATACTTCTGAGGAATATGCCCGCATCCGTAAATTAGCGAGAAATGAAAATATTGTGGACACAAATATCATTCTGATGAAGTTTCTTTCTTCACGCTATATCAAGGCCTGGGAGAGCTATGATTACAAAGATGAATTTCAGCAAATTCATAAAAATATCAACTATATAGGGCAGTTTTCTATTATCAATCTACAAAAACGCTATGATGAAAAAGTAAGTATTCGTAATCCAGATAGCATCACACTGCGCTACCGAGATGATGTGGTGCGCAAAATAGAAGTATATGACGGAGATTTGGCAGATGACGGCCGCACCTTGCCCAATAGCTTCTTGATTGCAAACAGCAACACCATGCCAGAGGCGGCTAATAAAATGCGCAACGCTATAACACCCTTTGCACGTCAAACCATTGCGGATAAGGAAGACCAATATACGGTGATAATGGACTATGAAGCCATTGAAATTACTGAAGACGGCGAAGAAACCAGCACGCATCGTGCAAAAATCGATTTTTTCTTTCCTAAACTACGCTATAATAGAGAAGAAGAAAAATTTGAGGACCTCGAATTTTTTGTAATTGATTATCAAACGGTTGAAATAGAATGAAAATAACTGCCTTTATCTCTACCCTATTATGTATTTTCTGCTCCGCAGTGTCTGCGCAGAATTATGCCAATGTGCAGAAAAGCTTCCCCAGTGAGCATGATCCGCGCATCCGCTTTTTCCATTTTGTGCCGGATGGTGTGTATGAATATATGGGCTATATTTTACATAGCTCTTATATTGAGTTTGGGCAGGGTGAAGAGGTAAAAACCATTACGATGGGTGACAGCAAAGACTGGCAGATCAAACCTGTAGATAACCGTATTTTTATCAAGCCACACACCATTGATGCGCAAACGCATATGACAGTATTCACCAATAAGCGCCTGTATTTCTTTGAGTTAAACTCCGATGAAGCAGATGATTTTCGCCAAGATGGTTTATCCTTTGTCACGCGCTTTTTATACCCCAATGTGGATCAATCCATTATCCAAATTGACGATAATTTCTCTTTTGAAGAAGAAGAGGAAGAGGAGCTTCCTACCTATCAGGAAACACCAGATAAATATAATTTCCGCTACACGCTCTCTGGCTCAGAGAAGGTAGCGCCCATTCGTGTGTTTGATGATGGCGAATTTACCTATTTACAATTTCGTGACCGCAATGCGGTGATTCCGGCCATTTTTGAGGTAGACAGCCATATGCGTGAATCACTGGTGAATTACCGCATGACCGGTGATTATATTGTATTAGAGCGCACTGCCTCACAATATACGCTGCGCTACGGCGATGAAATTGCCTGTATTTTCAATGAGTTGCAACCACTTCAGCACAAAACAGATCAACACCCTACTCGTCAAAAATTCTTTGGTATTTTCTAGGCCCCCCTGATGACCAAACTGGTTGGCATTTTAAATATCACGCCGGATTCCTTTTCTGATGGCGGGAAATTCCTGAAGCCTGAGCATGCGCTGGAGCAATTTCATACATTAACAGACGCAGGTGCCGATATGATTGATATTGGCGCGCAATCCACCCGCCCAGACGCTGAAATTATTGGTCCAGAAGTGGAATGGCAGCGACTAGAACAAATATTGCAGATTATTGCGCTTTCTGACCCGGATATTGCTATCTCAATTGATACATTTCATGGATCTGTTGCACAGAAAGCCCTGGAAACAGGCATTGTCACCTGCATTAATGATGTGTCTGGCGGTGAGGACCATACACTTCTACAAACCGTGAAAGACTATGAATGCGATTATATTTTCATGCACCATTTGGGTATTCCCAGTGATAAGCAGGTGATTCTTCCGCTGGACTCATCTCCTACAGAAGCACTACTAAAATGGGCGCAAAAGAAAATTGCGCAGCTGACTGACTTTGGCATCCATAAAGAAAATCTTATATTTGATATTGGCATCGGGTTTGGCAAAAATACGGCACAGACGGTGGAAATCCTAAAAGAGCTGCAGCGCTTCAAGGCACTTGATGTACCGCTTTACGTAGGGCACTCAGAGAAATCTTTTTTAGCCAGCTATACGAAAAAGAATGCGGGAGAGCGCCTGGCAGCTACGCTTTCTGTCTCTGCACATGCCATGCTGCAAGGTGCTGATTATATTCGCGTGCATGATGTGGAATCGCACCACACCATGCGTCAAATACTGCATGAGCTCCATCCATGAAATTCGATGCGCAAGACTGGATGCAAGCTGCATTAGCGCAAGCAAAGCGTGCAGCTGCAGAGGACGAAGTGCCCGTAGGTGCTGTGATTATAGATGCAGATGGGACGATTATTGCAGAGGCACATAATCAAACAGAGTCTGGGCAAAATGCCTGCAATCATGCAGAGATGCTGGCAATTGAGGCTGCATGCAAAGCCAGGAAAAGCAAACAGCTGCAAGACCATATATTAGTAGTAACGTTAGAACCCTGCGCCATGTGCGCTGGCGCTATTGCCCATGCACGCATCTCCACACTCATCATCGGTGCTGAAGACCCAAAATCAGGCGCAGTGCATCACGGTGCAGCTGTGTTCTCCCACGCACAAACACATCACACACCCGAAATCATCAGCGGCATCTTAGCAGATGAATGCAGCGCCCTGCTCTCAGAGTATTTTCAGAAAAAACGTTAGACCGTATCGTGAATAGAATCTCCAGCTTTAGCCATCTGGTAAGCAATTTCATCTTCTAAAATCAGACGTTGCTTCTTTAGGGCATGCATCACCGATTCGGAGGCATGTGCCCGCCTCGCCTGCCTGATTTCTTGTTCCAGTGAATCATGTTTTGAATCCAGCGCGTCAATATGCGCCAATACTGAAGATACTCGTGCCATATGCGTTCCTCCCTTAGTTTGACATCAATATCACAAGAAGAAACGCACACTCATGCTATGCATGAACGCATATTAAAAATAACTAATAATACGGTACTCTTTCCCTCTCATATCCACAACATAACACAAAATTAGCGGCATTTCATGCGCTAAAATGCGAATGATTCTCATAGGTTTAGTCGATTTTTGCATTTGTTATAGTGTTTCTGAACTTTACCAACGGAAATACTACACTCTTAAGGAAGCCCATACACAGATGTATTACATAATTGACATTTTGTAAGACAATATAGTATTATGGTGACATGACAGACACTGTAACCATTCGTGTATCGGGTACCTTACGCAACTTTATCAATGAGCGTGCAGGCGAGCATGGCCTGTATGAAAGCGCCAGTGAGTATCTGCGTGATCTGATTCGTCATGACTATGAAAAGGCTGAACAACATAAATGGGATAGGCTAAGCCGTGAGCTGCAACCTGGTATGCAGGCTCCTCAAAGTGAGTTTGAGCCTTTTGATCCAGATACACTCATCCAAGACGCAAAAGCCAAGCATGGCAAGCACAACTAACGTCTCCATCACACTTTCTCCACGAGCCAAAGAACGCATCATGGAGACCTGGTCTTATAGCTATGAGACATGGGGTGAGGCACAAGCAGATCACTACATCAAAAACATGTACGCACATATGGAACGCTTAATCCATATGCCGCATCTATGACGTGTTGTACCGCATGCAGAGTGTGAGGATGTGTATGTAACACGCTATGAGCATCATTTTATTTTTTTCCGGCAGTTTGAAGATGGAGGCCTAGGTATAATAACGGTGTTACATGAATCTATGGAGCTGCCCGCCAGGCTTTATGAAAATGCGATAGACAAGCCACATTAGCAATAATAGCAGCCTAACAAAACCGATAACTCAGCACTGTATAGCGTTCTACAGAAACCTCCGCTTTTGCTTCAACCTTCTATATATAGTCTCTTGCCTTAGGGCATATAAGGAGGAACACTTAAGGTGCACAAAAGAAAGCCAACATAATGCCTAACAAAAACCCGCGTATACAAGTTACATTTTCAGAAGATACAAATGCCATGATTGCATTATTGGCAGAAAAGAAGGGCATTTCACGCTCTGCTGTTACCTCAAATTTAGTAGAAACAGCATTAGACCTTGAAGAAGACCTACTATATATACACTGCAAAACAAGGCACAACTACAGTGGCATGAGATTCCTCACATGCGTTCGAAATGACAAAAAAATCAAGCAACGCGCGTGACATCGGCGCCTAGGCGGCGGAACTTTTCTTCAATACGCTCATAGCCGCGGTCAATATGATACACCCGATTGATGCGGCTTTCGCCCTCCACCGTAAGCGCGGCCAACACCAGCGATACCGAGGCACGCAAATCTGTTGCCATCACCTCTGCACCGTTGAGCTGTTCTACACCTTCAATAATCGCCGTATGCCCATCAATAGAAATCTGCGCGCCCATCCGCACCAACTCTGGCACATGCATGAAGCGGTTTTCAAAAATAGTTTCAGCCATAGTACTGCGGCCTTTGGCCAGGGTCATCGCGGCCATAATCTGCGCCTGCATATCCGTGGGGAATAGCGGATGCGGCGCCGTGCTGGCAGAAGCCGCACGCAAGCGTTCCTTTGCACCGCAAGTAATGGTGGTGCCATTCACCTCAATTTCGGCGCCCATCTCGCGCATCACATCAATGGTGCTTTCCAGCAAATCTGCGCGCGTGTCATGCAATGTAATCTGGCCGCGTGTCATCGCAGCGCCTACCATATAGGTACCTGTTTCAATGCGGTCTGGCAGCACATCATGCACCGCACCTTGCAAACTCTCCACACCGGTTACCACCAGCTGGCTGGTGCCCAGCCCTTCAATCTTCGCACCCATTTTGATCAAACATTCTGCCAGATCAGTAATTTCCGGCTCACGTGCGGCATTGTTAATCTGCGTAGTGCCTTTGGCCAGCACCGCTGCCATCAGCGCATTTTCCGTGGCGCCCACAGACACAATAGGAAACTCAATCACACCGCCTTGCAGGCCACCCTTGGGTGCGGTGGCAATCACATAGCCCTCTTCCAGCTGAATATCTGCGCCTAGCGCCTCCATGGCTTTCAAATGCAAATCCACCGGCCGCGTACCAATGGCGCAACCGCCTGGCAGTGACACTTTGGCATAGCCATGACGTGCCAAAAGCGGGCCAAGCACCACAATGGAGGCACGCATTTTGCGCACAATCTCATAAGGCGCTGTATCGCTGGTAATGTCTTGCGTGGTAAGGCGTAACACGCGCTTATGCGGATGGGCATAGGTACCAGAGCCATCCACATGCACCTGCGTGCCGTGATTTTGCAGCAAATTCACCATAGTGGTGATATCTGAGAGCTGCGGTACATTGCAAAACACAATTGGCTCATCAGTCAGCAGCGTGAGGGTAAGCAGTGGCAATGCTGCATTCTTCGCACCGCTAATATACACATCTCCCACCAGCGGCGTGCCGCCTATGACACGGATCGCATCCACTTATTTCGCACGCTCTACATAGGTGATGTCGGTGGTGCGCACCACAATCTTTTCACCGGCAGACAAGAAAGGCGGCACCATCACACGAATGCCATTTTCTAACACGGCAGGCTTGTTGCTGCTGGCCGCGGTTTGGCCTTTCACTACGGCTTCTGTTTCAGTGATTTCCAGCACCACTTTTTCTGGCAATTCTACACCAATGGGTGATTCTTCATAAAACTCCACCATCACCTGCATATTATCTTGCAAGAAGGGCAGTTGATCACCCAAAAAATCGGCCTGTAGGGTAATTTGTTCGTAACTCTCACTGTCCATGAAGGTAAGTTCTTCGCCGTCGGAAAATAAAAACTGCATCTCTTTTTGATCCAGGCGCGCCACTTCCAAATCCTCCGTGGAACGAAAGCGCTCATTCAGCTTGGTGCCTTCTTTCAGGCTTTTCAGCTCGGCTTGCACAAAGGCACCGCCCTTGCCTGGCATGGTATGCGCGGTTTTCATCACGCGCCATAGCTTGCCCTGATAATCCAACACATTGCCCACACGCACCGAATTTGCATTCACTTTCATTGTCTCACTTCTCCTAATATTGGCAGTGGCTGTCTTATGGCACGCTGCGTGAGGTGGGTCAACTGGAGGATCACATACAATGTTTCCTGCGGCTCGACCGCAGGATCAAATCTAATAGTTATGATATGTTTACCACTTGACCCTGTGGATCCCACTACGCTCTAAGAGCTACGCAGGACACAGTAAACCACAGGGAACAACTTCATTTGAAATATAGAGCAAGACTGCCTATATTATAAGACATGCTACTTACACTCCTCATTGTACTGGCCTTGATTTTCCTTTCGGCGTTCTTTTCTGGCTCTGAAACGGGGCTGACGGCTGCGTCTAAATCTCGCCTGCATTCCTTGAAGCAAGAGGGAAAGCGTGGCGCCGCACGCGTGCTGATGCTAAAAAAGCAGAGCGATAAGCTGATTGGCACTATTTTGCTGGGCAATAATCTGGTGAATATTTTGGCCAGTGCGCTGGCCACCAGCGTGGGTATTTATTATTTTGGCGCGGCCGGTGTGGCTTATGCCACGGCTATCATGACCTTTTTGGTGCTGGTATTTGCAGAGGTACTGCCCAAAACATTTGCCATTCGCTACCCAGAGCGTGTGGCCTTGCTGGTCGCACCTGTATTTTCCGCGCTTATCTTTATTTTGCGTCCGTTCACCTTCATTATTCAATGCTGTGTGAATGCGGTGCTGTGGCTGCTGCGCATGGATGCAAGCGCACCAGGAGATGAGGTGGAAGGTACAGAAGTGATTCGCGGCGCGATTGCCTGGCACCATGATGAAGGCGGCGTGGTGAAGGACAATAAAGACATGCTGGGCGGTGTGCTGGATTTGGACGATGTGGACGTAACCAAAATCATGCTGCATCGCAAACAAATGCAAACGCTGGATGCGGATATGGAGCCTGAGCTGCTGATTGACGCCATTCTGACCAGCAATTTTACCCGCTTGCCTGTGTGGCAGGGCAACCCAGATAATATCATTGGCGTGCTGCATGCCAAAGATGTGCTGCGCGCGATTAAAAAACAGCCAGATCGCTTTGTGCTGAAGGAGGTGATTCGCGAACCGTGGTTTATCCCTGAAACCACCACATTGGCAGAGCAGCTTTCTGCATTTAAGGCACGCAAAACGCATTTTGCCTTGGTGGTGGATGAATATGGCGACATTCAAGGGCTGGTGACGCTGGAAGATATTTTGGAAGAAATTGTAGGCCAAATTGACGATGAGCATGATACGAATAAGAAGCGCTTCCACCGCCGTAAAGACGGCAGCTATGTGATGGAAGGCAGCCTACCCTTGCGCGATATTAACCGTGAGCTGGACTGGCATTTGCAAGACGAAGAAGCCACCACATTAGCAGGTTACCTCATTCACCATGCAGGCATTATTCCCAATGAAGGGCAGATCTTTCAATTTCAGGATTTTCGCTTTACCGTGCTGAAAAAGGAACGAAACCAAATTGTGAGCGTGAAGGTGCGGCAAATTCAGCAAGAAGCGAGCAGCGATGTTATTTAAAGATATGCATTGCTTAGTATTTGGCTTGGGCAAAGCCGGCGTGGCTGCCAGCCTGCTGCTGCGCGATAATGGCGCAGATGTGTATGTGTGTGACGATGATCCAGAAAAACAGGTGCCGGATTGTGAAAATGTTACATTAGAAAATGCACCCTGGGAGAAGCTGGATTATCTGGTGCTGAGCCCGGGCGTGCCGCTACATTTCCCTGCGCCGCATGCGGTGGTGAAGCTCGCCCGCCAGCATAATATACCAATCATTTGCGATATTCACCTGCTGCAAGCCTTGCAACCACATGCAACTTACATCGGCATCACAGGCACAAACGGAAAATCCACCACCACGGCACTGACCTATCATATCTTAAAAGAGGCCGGGAAATCAGTGAGTGTGGGCGGCAATATTGGTACTGCTGCTGCCACGCTGGCCACTACTAAGCAAGATATTTATGTGCTAGAGCTTTCCTCTTATCAATGTGATTTGCTGTATGACGCTGAAACGCAAGGGCTGTTAGAACAAGCGCCTCTGGCACGCAGCAGCGTGCAGCATGCAGCCTTGTTAAATATAACGCCGGACCATATTGATCGGCATGGCAGCATGAAACAGTATGCAGATGCGAAGAAGGCACTGCTGGACCATGCCACAGAAACACAAATTATTGCAACAGAAGACGCCTATACGCAGGCCATTGCAACAGCATTAGAAGCAGCTAACAGCAATGCAAGGCTCATGTGCGTGAGCGCTGCAGACGCTACACCCACACGCTATTTGCCCGGCGCACATAATGCGCAAAATATTGCTGTGGCCAGTGCATTATGCACCACTATTGGCTTGAGCGAAACAGAGATCGCAGAGGGTATTGAGAGCTTCACAGGGCTAGCACATCGTCTGGAGCGTCTCGGCAATATTAATAATAACATTACAGTGGTGAATGACAGCAAAGCCACCAATGCCATTGCCACAGAGCAAGCGCTCCGCAGCTTTGCAGAGCCTATTTTCTGGATTGTGGGCGGCGTTGCAAAAGAAGGCGGAATTGCCTCCCTTGCGCCAGAATTTAGCCGTATCAAACATGCCTATGTGATTGGTGAAGCAGCCACAGATTTTTCAGAGCTACTCAGCGCCCATAACGTGGAGCACTCCACATATGAAAGCTTAGAGGCTGCTGCACACGCCGCCATAAAGGCCGCAAAAACATATGATAAGAATGCGGTGATTTTGCTCTCTCCCGCCTGCGCCTCGTTTGACCAATTCCCCAATTTTGAAGCGCGCGGCGATGCGTTTAAAAAATCCGTGTCTGGCTATTTATAGTAAAATCGTTTAATAATTTATAAAAAGAGCTGTTCCCTGTGGTTTATCCACAGGGTCAAATAGTGATACAGCATAACTCTTATATTTGATCCTGCGGTCAAGCCGTAGGAAACAGGATGATGTATTGTTAGGCGATCTTACTATACTTACTTAATCCTGCTTGAACAGTACGTGCTTGAATTCTTTAGGGTTTTCCAGTGCAATGCCGGTGCCGTTTGCCACACAGTTAAGCGCATCTGGTGCCACAGACACAGGCAAGCCCGTTGCTTTGCGAAGTACCGTATCAATATCATTCAGCAACGCACCACCACCAGACATGATAATACCTTTATCCACAATATCCGAAGACAGTTCAGGCGGTGTTTTTTCTAGGGCCTCTTTTACCGATTCAATGATCTGCGATACAGGCTCTTGCAGGCTTTCTGCAATTTGGCGCGTCGTTAGCACAATTTCCTTCGGCACACCATTGATCAAATCACGGCCCTTAATCTGCATTTCCTCGCCATCCCCTTTGGAAGGCGGGCAGGCAGCACCAATGGTTTTCTTGATTTCCTCTGCGGTAGATTCACCAATCAGCAGATTATGGTATTTACGAATATAGGATATAATCGCCTGATCCATGGTATCACCACCTACACGTGTGGATTGCGCATGCACAATACCACCCAGAGACAGCACCGCAATTTCCGTGGTACCACCACCAATATCTACAATCATTGAACCCGTAGGCTCGGTCACAGGCAAGCCTGCACCAATGGCCGCTGCCATAGGCTCTTCAATCAAAAACACTTCACGCGCACCGGCAGATTCAGCTGCATCCTGAATCGCGCGGCGCTCCACCGGCGTAGAGCCAGATGGCACACAGATCACAATCAATGGGCCAGTAAAACTTTTGCGGTTATGCACGGTGCGGATGAAATGCTTAATCATTTCTTCAGCGCCTTTAAAATCGGCAATCACACCGTCTTTTAGTGGACGGGAAGCCGTAATATCCTTCGGTGTGCGGCCCAGCATCATCTTTGCTTCATTACCAAACGCATAAGGCACCTGCGTGCCTTGGCTATTAATAAGCGCCACCACAGAAGGCTCATTCAGCACAATGCCCTCCCCTTTTACATATACAAGCGTGTTGGCCGTACCCAAATCAATGGCCATATCGGTGGAAAACATACCAAAAAACTTTGAAAACATGCGCTTACCTCTATTTTTTCATGCGGAGTTTTACGCTATTAGCACTCACAACCAAAAGGGCAAGGATTTATAACACTCTAATATAACACCGCCACAATGATTCTACTTAATCATTACCACGTCATCCCACGACTTGTTCGTGGGATCTCCCACCAATTGCCGTGCCCTTATTGGGAGATTCCATGGATAAACCATGGAATGACGGCTATGCGGCATTAGGAATGATAATATACACTACACCAACTCTTCAGAGCGGTCCTTGGCAGCAGCGATGGTGCGCTCTAAAAGATCATGGATACTGCCTTCTTCTTGCATCAACACCTCAAGCCCAGCCTGCGTGGTGCCGCCCTTGCTGGTCACATTCTGGCGCAATGTCTCTAAGCTTTCTGTGCTCTCCAATGCATAGGCTGCGCTGCCTAAAAAGGTTTGCAACACCAAAGTGGTGGCGCTTTTTTTATCCAGCCCTGCTTGTTGGGCCGCCTGCACCATTTCATCCATCAGGTAAAATACATAGGCCGGGCCGCTACCGCTGGTGGCGGTGAGCGCATGCATCTGTGATTCATCGGCAAGCCACACACCCTTACCGGCAGCCTGCAACAACCCATCAATGGCTGTTTTTTCTGTTCCACTGAGCCCCTCTGCAAACGCACCTTGCATGCCTTGTCCTACCATGGCTGGCAGATTGGGCATTACGCGCACAATGCGCTGCGTTGGAAAGAATACTTGAAAATAGGCAGATTCTTTACCTGCCACAATGCTGAGAATAATAGCGTTCTTTGGCACATATTGCGCATAATCCGGCAGCACCGCATCGCATAATTGCGGCTTGATGGCGATGATAACAATATCCACCGCGTCCCACTCCACTTCTGCAGCAGAGGCAACCGTGCGTGCGCCTTTTATCTCCATCAAGGCTGGATCCACCACCGTTACGGCATCAAAAGAATGGGCCGCTTGCCAACATTGCAGCAAGGCACCGCCCATATTGCCACACCCAATAAACACGGCATGAGAAAACGCCATAGATTCGCCCTATTTCTTCTTCGCAGCCGGTTTCTTTGCGGCCTTTTTAGGCGCTGCTTTTTTTGCAGCGGGCTTTTTTGCTGACTTTAGAGCAGCAAGCTCGGCCTCTAAGCTCGCCACACGCGCTTTTAGTGATTCATATTCATCCCGCGGAATCAGATCAAGCTGCAGAATCAAGCGCTCCAGCTTGTCTTTCATCACGCCTTCCACCTCTTTGCCAGCGCTGCTTAAGCTACCAAACACATCCTTGGCGATATTGCCCAATTCATCAAACCCTTTGCTCATTATCCAAAGCCCTCCAAAAAACGCTATCACTATGCGCAGATTGGTATTAATTGTCCAGCATGGAACTGCCTTATTTTGACCCAATTGCGCTGCAGCTTGGCCCGCTGGCCATCCGTTGGTATGCGCTGGCTTATATTGCTGGCTTTTTGCTTGGCTTGCAGCTGATCAAACATCTGTGGAAACGCCATGCGCCGGAAGTGTTAACGCAAAAAGCCTATGAGGCCATGCTGAGCTATGCCGTACTGGGCGTGATTCTAGGTGGCAGGCTGGGCTATGTGTTGTTTTACGATATTGGCTATTACCTGCAGCACCCTATTGAGGCGCTATATGTGTGGCATGGCGGCATGTCCTTCCATGGCGGGATGATTGGCGCTGCGGTTGGCCTGTGGCTGCTCGCACGGAAATATGCACTGCCCTATCTGAAATTGATGGATGTGATTGCTGTAGCCGCGCCGATTGGTCTGTTTTTTGGCCGCATTGCTAATTTTATCAATGGTGAGCTGGTGGGACGCGCCACAGAAAGCGCCCTAGGTGTGGTGTTTTATGGGGATAGCATTGCCCGCCATCCAAGCCAGCTTTATGAAGCCGCAACCGAAGGCTTATTGCTCTTTTTACTGCTATATTTCCTATATCGCTGCACCAATTTGCGCGCAGCAGGCGGGCGCATTGCTGGCTGTTTCTTGCTGGGCTATGGGATTTTGCGCTTTTTGGTAGAATATGTGCGCGCACCAGACCCGCAGCTGGGCGTGTTGTTTGACATTGTTACCATGGGCCAATTGCTCTGCATTCCTATGATGCTGGCTGGCTTGTATCTGATATACCGCCACAGCCATGCTTGAAACTCTGATTAAAGAAGAGATTGCGCAGCATGGCCCGATGCCGATAGACCGCTTTATGGAGCTGGCGCTGCAACATCCAGAACATGGCTATTATAGCAAGGCGCCGGCCATTGGCGCTGAGGCGGATTTTATTACTGCGCCAGAGATCTCACAGATATTTGGTGAATGTATTGGGCTTTGGGCGGTGGAGCAGTGGCAAAAGCTGGGTAAGCCTGCTGCATTTGCACTTGTGGAATATGGTCCCGGGCGCGGCAGTTTAATGAAAGATATGCTGCGCATTATTGCGCTAGTGCCAGAGATGCTCCAGGCAATGGAGCTGCATTTGATGGAGCGCAACCGGCATTTACGCGCAGAACAAAAAGCGCAGATTCTGCATGAAAATATTATATGGCATGAGAGCACAAAAACACTTCCCACTATGCCCATGATTCATATTGGAAATGAGTTCTTGGATGTGTTTCCTATTAAGCAATTTCTGCAAGAAAATGGCGCGTGGAAAGAACGATTTATTGATATTAATGATAGTAAATTAAATTATAGAAATCAATATGTTGAAGAAATAGATGAACTTAAAGAGTTAACTAACAATACATGGCATGAAACATCTCCTATGCGAGAGATATTCCTACAAGATATCTGCACACATATCACCCAGCATGGCGGCAAAGCATTATTCATAGATTACGGCTATGAAACAGCCGAAAATGAAACAGGGAAAGATACACTACAAGCGCTCTATAAGCATCGCTATATCTCTCCGCTTACCCATATTGGCGAGGCTGACATTACAGCCTATGTGGATTTTTCTGCAGCTGCAGACACACTCTTACCACTGCCCACAAGCATCAGCACGCAAGCAGCGTTCTTAGAGCGCTATGGTATTTTCCTGCGCACAGAACAGCTCTGCCAAAATAAAGACATCCGCACGCAACATGCCATTCAGCAAGCCACTGCCCGCCTGGTGGGCGAGGAGCATATGGGCACTTTGTTTAAAGCGCTGGAGGTGGGATAAAATGGAAAACCCA
Source organism: Rickettsiales bacterium (assembly GCA_020631295.1). Classification (GTDB taxonomy): domain Bacteria; phylum Pseudomonadota; class Alphaproteobacteria; order Rickettsiales; family UBA8987; genus JAHDHN01. The sequence continues at coordinate 1,539 of JAHDHN010000009.1, read as the reverse complement.
AATATATACGAATTCACGGCCACCATGTGGCTCTATTCTGGCGCTAAGGCCAGCTGGCATTTTATCACCGTGCCAGAAAAAGAATCGGCTAGCATCAAATTTTTTGCACCAAATGTTGCCAAAAGAGGTTGGGGCTCCGTGCCTGTGGAAGTGAGCATTGGCAACAGCACATGGCGTACCTCTGTGTTTCCCGACAAGGAAATAAATTGCTATTTGCTACCCATTAAAAAGCAGGTGCGCGATGCGGAGCAAATAGCTGTGGATGATGAGGTTAGCGTTACCTTGCGGGCTATTTGATACAGCTTTTGAAATCCCGGGCGCAGACCCGGGATCCAGGATTAACAAGCACATTCTATCCGTTTCGCCCTGGACCCCGGATCTGCGCTAGCGCTTGTCCGGGGATACAAACATTATGTTAGCAATCAAGATTCACCCTAGTATTCTCTTATGCTTTGCAGTACAAGGCCGCAACCATTAGAATATAACAGTTGGAATTATGAAAATACAATCAAACGACCTCGTTTTCCTGCCCTTAGGCGGCACCAATGAAATTGGCATGAATGTGAATCTCTACCACCATAATGGCCGCTGGCTGATGGTGGATTTGGGTGCTGGTTTTGCAGATGATTACTTTCCAGGCATTGATATGCTGGCGCCAGATCTCACATTTTTGGATGAGATTTATGAGGATATTCAAGGCCTGGTGCTGACCCATGCGCATGAAGATCATATAGGCAGTGTGGGTTATTTATGGAACAAGATTCGCTGCCCTATTTATGCCACGCCATTCACGGCTTCTGTAGCACGCGCCAAGCTGAAAGAGGCTGGCGCCACCGATGAAATTAAGATCATTGAGGTAGAAGAAGGCAGCCGTTTTAATGTGGGTGATTTTGATATAGAGATGGTACAACTCACCCACTCCATTCCGGAGATGAACGCGATTGTGCTGCACACAGAACATGGCGCTGTAGTGCATTCGGGTGATTGGAAATTTGACCCAAACCCGGTAGTAGGCCGCAGCTCTGACATTGATAAACTCACGCAGCTAGGGAAAGACGGCGTGCTTGCCTTGGTGTGTGATTCTACCAATGTATTTAACGACCGTTTCTCAGGCTCAGAGGGCGACTTGCTCGACTCACTCACAGAATTATGCCAGGAACGCAGCGGCATGTTGGTAGTTACCACCTTTGCCAGTAATGTAGCACGCTTAGAGACCATTGCCAATGTGGCCAAGCGTGTGGGGCGCAAAGTGGTGCTGGCCGGATGGTCACTTAAGCGCATTAATGGGTTTGCACGCGATGCTGGCTATCTAAAAGACATTGATATGTTCCTGACAGACAAGGAAATGGGCAAACATTCGCGTGATGAGCTGTTGGTGATTGCAACGGGTTGCCAAGGTGAACCAAGAGCGCAAATGTTTAAAATGGCAAACGGTACACATCCAACCATTCGTTTAACACCACAAGATACGGTGATTTTTTCGTCTAAAATTATTCCAGGTAATGAGAAAAAGATCTTTAAGCTCTTTAATCAATGCGT
>JAHDHN010000088.1:1379-4486 GCA_020631295.1 Rickettsiales bacterium | reverse complement strand
ATCTGTTGTGGTGCAGCAGCCACACTCGGTACGGTAGTGATGGATTGATGCTGCATCATCGCCACCGCATGCACTGCCACAGAAAGCAGCACGCATAGTGCAAAAAAGCGATAATGTGTCTTTGGCATTTCCATTGGCATATATATCCTACGGTTGCTCCATTATAATATTGGCGATTGTAAATTCTGCCGCACGCAGCGCGCTTAGCAGCTCCACAAAGGCTTGTACTTCAGCAGATTTATCACTCGCGACCAGCAATTCCTTGCTGCTATCCACTGTTTCCAGGGCGGTTTTTAGCGCTTCTAATGTGGCATATTCCGCCTCATCAATAGCATAGCTACCGTCCTTCTTAAGAGTGATTATCATTTGCTTTTGCATTTGGCCAGCAGAAATTGTCTTTTCAGCGCTGGTAGGCAAGGTCACATCCATGGTTTTGGTAGCGGCATTAGCCGTGAGGATAAAAAATATCATCAAAATGAACATCACATCAATCATCGGCGTGAGGTCTGGCGCCAGCGCCATCCAGTTCTGCGTACGCGCTGTATATGCACCGGCGGTGATCACAGCTCTGCACCTTCTATCATCAAGGATTCTTTGTTTAACTGACGCACCAGCGTGAGCGTGTTACTGTCTGCAATACGGCCGAATAAATGCGCAGCAAATAATGCCGGCAAGGCAATCAACAAGCCATAGGCCGTAGTAAGCATGGCCACCCACAACCCATCTGCCAGCATGGCAGGGTTCACGGCTTGTTCGCTTCCAGCAATGGTTTTAAAGGCAGAAATCATACCCAGCACGGTGCCCAGCAAACCAACCATCGGGCTGATCACCGCAATGATGCGCAGCGTGCGTGTGCCGGCCTGCAATGCCTCACTATATGGCAGAATAGCAAAAGAAATAATTTCATCCCGTACCGATTTTGGCTTACCCGCATGTTGCTGCAACAAGGCAGAAAGCTTCTGCTGCACAGCACGCTGACGCTTGACACCAAATAGCAATGCAAGCGAGCGCTGCACAATAATGGCCAACGCAATGATGGACAATAATAATAACGGGTAGCCCAACGGGCCTAATTTGTGAAATAGCTCTATCATAAGGAAGACCAACATAGCGCGCTTTTGCCTGCTGTAAAGCGTTAATGCGAATCGTTCTCAATATGAAACACCGTAACATATATAGTCGCTCTTATTAAAAAGTTACATTCCTCGAAAATAGAGCTTTGCCGAGCATTGGTGGGTAAGCGTACGTAAAAGTACGTGCGCAACTATTCGTAGGCAAAGGCTATTTGCAGAGTTGTAACTTTCTTAAGAAGAATGACTATATTTGACTTCGCTTGCACTTCTTCTATACATCACTCGCAATATCAAAAAGGGCAATGTAGCATGACACAACATGAAACGGATGTGGTAATTATTGGCGCAGGACCGGTAGGCCTGTTTGCGGTGTTTGAGTGTGGCATGCTAAAAATGCGCACCCATGTGGTAGACACGCTGGAATTTGTGGGCGGGCAATGCACCGCTTTATATCCAGAAAAGCCGATTTACGATATTCCTGCCCACCCCGCCATTGACGGGCAAGATCTTATCACCGAATTGGAGAAACAAGCCGCCCCTTTTGACCCTGTATATCATTTAGGCCAGCAAGTGACCGAGCTGAAAGAGCTGAGCGCTGGCGGGTTTGAAGTGACCACCAGCAAGGGCACGGTGATTAAGGCAAAAGCTGTGATTATTGCTGCAGGATGCGGTGCCTTTGGCCCCAACCGCCCGCCTTTGGAAGGCTTGGAAGCCTATGAAGCAACAGGCGCTGTGAATTATATGGTAGGCAAAAAAGAAGCCTATCGTGGTAAGAAATTGGTGATTGCTGGCGGTGGTGATAGCGCCGTGGATTGGGCCCTTTCCTTAGCAGATGTGGCAGAGGAATTATATGTGGTGCATCGCCGTCCTAAATTCCGTGCGGCGCCAGAATCTGTATCGCAAATGCAGGCATTGCACGAGGCAGGAAAAATAGAGCTGGTAGTGCCTTATCAGTTGCATGGCCTGAAAGGCGAAAATGGCAAGCTGGATGCTGTGGTAGTGCAAGATTTGGATGGCAATCAGCGTGATTTAGACGCCGATGTGATGCTACCCTTTTACGGCCTGGCGATGGAGCTTGGACCGATAGCCCAGTGGGGCCTGCAGCTGGATAAGCAGCATATTAATGTTACCCAAGAAAACTGCCAAACCAGCACGAAAGGTATTTTTGCGATTGGTGATATTAACCATTATCCAGGCAAGCTCAAACTCATTGCCTGCGGCTTTTCCGAAGCGGCCATGGCTGCTCACGCCATTTACCCGCTAGTGCATGAGGGAGAAGCATTCCACTTCCAATATTCCACCAGCAAAGGCGTGCCATAGGCAGAAGACTGGGGACAGAAGACAGATGACTGATTATCATTAAAAACACACCTATCTCGCGTCATACCGCGGCAAGGCCTGCGGTATCCAGGGAAGCATGAGAGATCATACCATATAGCCCTGGACCCCGCGATCAAGTCGCGGGGTGACGCACTGTTTTACATACCCTGTTAATTATGCAGACTACTAATACCTATATTCAAAACCGCCTATCTAACGCGCGAGAGTATCGCAGGCGGCGACCAGGCGGCGGGTTTTCTTCTTTTTCTTTGGCTTGGTGCTTTTTGCAGCAGTTGTCTTCTTCTTTGGCGGAGCAGTCACATCACGAATCCAATTCGCTAAATTTTGAGCACCACAACCATCGCCAGCAGGCGGTGCATCTTGCTTGATGCAAGACGGGCTATCTGCCGGGCAACTCAAGCGCACATGGAAATGACGATGATGGCCCCACCACGGGCGCAGCTTGTTCATCCACTCTTCACCGGCAAAATGCCGGCACATTTCTTTCTTAATCACCGGGTGAATGAAAATACGTTCCACCTCTTTATGCAGTGCAGCCAGGCGCAAACTTTCAGCCATACGGTGCTCCCACACGTCTTTATTGAGACTCCGTTTGGTTTTGCTCAGCACCGAGTCTGCACTGGTAGTAATCAACTGCTCATAAGGCACATATTCATCACTGCGGATCATCCAAATATCCACATCCAGGCCATT
>JAHDHN010000088.1:0-1279 GCA_020631295.1 Rickettsiales bacterium | reverse complement strand
TGTTTTACGATGCGCGCACTAATTTCCCAATCGTTAAGCCTTGCACAATGATGCTGAACAGCACCACGCAATAGGTGATGATCAGCAATGACTCACGTAAAGGCCCTTCCGGCAATGAAAGCACCAACGCCACCGAAATACCACCGCGCAACCCGCCCCAGGTAAGAATTTTGATTACATTCGGGCTAAAACTACGACGGAAAGACAATAATTTCACCGGAATGGAAACCGCAACAAAACGGATACATAACAGCACCGGAATCATAATCACACCAATGGTGATCGCCACATGGTTCAGCGGCAGCAGCAATATTTCCAGGCCAATCAGCAGGAACAGCACCGCGTTGAGAAACTCGTCCATCAACTCCCAGAAATTATCCAGATTATGGCGCGTGGTCTCGCTCATCGCAATGCGCTTGCCTTGGTTACCAATCAATAACCCGGCCACCACCATGGCAATCGGCCCGCTGGTATGCAGTAAATGCGCCAGCTCATAACCGCCCATCACCAAGCTGAGCGTCAGCAGAATTTCCACTTGGTAATTATCCACATTGCGTAGCATCAAGAAGGTGATATAGCCCAATATCAGGCCCAGCAGCACGCCGCCCACGGCCTCTTGCACAAAGAGCAGGCTGATATGCCCAGCACTGGCCTGCGTTTCGCCCAAAATTACGCCTAAAATGGAGAGAAAAATCACTACAGCAATACCGTCATTAAACAAGCTCTCACCCACAATTTTGGTTTCCAAGGATTTGCTGGCACCGGCGCGGCGCAAAATGGCCATCACCGCCACCGGGTCGGTGGGCGAAATCAAACTGCCAAACAACAACGCATAGATAAACGGAATCTCAAAGCCCAGCTTGGGAAAGAGATAATAGGCAGCGCAACCGACCACCAGCGTGGAAAACACCGTGCCAAACATGGCCATGGCGCTCACCACCCATTTTTGCTTGCCCAAATCTTCCAGATTCACATGCAGCGCACCGGCAAAGAGCAAAAAGCTCAGCATGCCATGCATGAGTGTTTCTTCAAAATCAATCTGCCCTAGCACATCCCGCGCCATTGTTTTGAGATCCAGCACATTGGCCGGCAACAGCAGAATAATCAGCGAGAGCGCCAGCGCCATCACCATAATCCCAATGGTGGGCGGCAAGCGGAACAAGCGGTAATTCACAAAGGAAAACACTGCACAGATGGTAATTAAAATACTCGCTAAGGTGATGATACTCATAAGATTGCCCTGTTCTGATATGATGGATGCATCATGCATGAAACAGCG
>JAHDHN010000087.1 GCA_020631295.1 Rickettsiales bacterium | reverse complement strand
CGCATTTTTATGGTGACATCTTCAGCCAGCTTGCTATGCCGATTCCATGGCAAAAAAAGGGCTTATTTCTGTAGTTGATATTGGCGGCTCAAAGGCGGTGTGTATGATTGCTGCCTTGGACGTGGAAGGCAACATCACCATCACCGGCATTGGCCACCAAGTGGCGGATGGTGTACGTGCAGGCGTGATTGTGGATATCAAAAAAGCCGAACGTGCCGTGCTAGCCGCCGTGAATGCGGCAGAAAAAATGGCAGGTGAGACGATTGACGATGTCTATGTGAATGTCTCGGGCAACACGCTGAGCTCTCATATCATCAATGTTACCAGCAGTATTTCTGGCCATGAAGTTACGCAGAAAGATATTGATTTTATTCTTAACGAAGCCAAAGCCCAATTTGCCGATGAGCATCACCGTATTTTAAACTGCCTACCTATTCATTTTACCATTGATGATATGGGCCATATTCAAGATCCGTGCGGTATGTATGGCGAACAGCTCTCTACCGAACTGCATGTGATTACCGCCAGCGCCACAGCCACCAAAAATATTGCCAATTGCCTGGCGCGTTGCCATTTGAAGGTGAATGAATATATTACCTCGCCCTATGCTGCCAGCCTGGCTTGCCTAACAGAAGATGAAAAAGAGTTGGGCTGCATTTTAGTGGATATGGGCGCCAGCACCACCTCTTACGCCATTTTTGTAGGCGGCGCGATGATCCATACAGACAGCATTACTGTGGGCGGCAACGCGATTACCAGTGATATTGCCAAAGTGCTCTCCACCAATCTGGCCGATGCAGAACGTATGAAAACACTTTATGGCAGTGTGGTTGCCACTGCGCAGGATGAGCGTGAGGTAATTGAGGTGGAAAGCAACCATGCCAGCCGCAATGAATATACGGTAGATAGCCTGGTACAAGAAGGCCATATCTCCAAAGCGCTGCTCAGCCAGATTATTCGCCCGCGTGCATTAGAAACATTGCAGCTACTACGTGAAAATATTGAGCAAAGCGGCTTTTGGGCCAAGGCCGGCTCACGCATTGTCCTCACCGGTGGCGCCAGCCAAATGCAAGGCATGAAGGAACTGGCTAATCATTGCTTCTCCCGCCACACACGCATTGCCAAACCTACGGTGGTGGACGGCTTGGCCGACGCAGCACAATCTCCAGCCTTCACCGCAGCTGTGGGCATGGTGCTGCATGCGGCGCAAGACCTCAAGCGCCATAAAGGCGGGCAATTTGGCCGCCGCGGCCGCAAATCCGCGGGCTTCATGGGCTGGCTAAAAGAGAATTTTTAGATGTCTCTATCATGATCACCTCATATCCATACCATGCCCTAAAAAGGAATATGAAGACACTATATAAAAAAGCCATTGCAAAATGATGCGCGCTGCCTATGACATGCGCAGCATAATTTTTTGTAAGGACCTTATTATCATGGCTATTGAACGCACACTTTCTATTATTAAACCGGATGCAACAAAGCGTAATCTTACCGGAAAAATCAACGCCAAGTTTGAAGAAAACGGCCTGCGCATTGTTGCACAAAAGCGTATTCGCTTGGACCAGGCACAGGCAGAAGGCTTTTACGTGGTGCATAAAGAGCGCCCGTTCTTTGGTGAGCTGGTGGAGTTCATGATGTCTGAGCCGGTGGTAGTGCAGGTGCTTGAGGCTGAAAATGCAGTGCTAAAGCACCGTGAAGTGATGGGTGCAACAAACCCAGAAGAAGCAGCAGAAGGCACAGTACGCAAAGAATTTGCCCTGAGTATTGGCGAGAACTCTGTGCATGGCTCTGACAGCTTAGAAAATGCGAAAAACGAAATCGCATTTTTCTTCTCTGATGCTGAAATTGTAGGTTAATTAACCCTTAGGACACCTCTAAAAACCTCAAAGCACAGCGGTTTTGTGTTCCTGGCGTGTAAAACCGAAACCGTGGAAGCGTAAGCGTACATTAACGTACGTGCGACACCTAGATCCGTTCGGGTTTACACGCCAGGGGCGCAAAAGTGGGATTTTTAGAGGTGTCCTAAGATAGTGGTTGCAAAAATGCCATGGTTCGATAGAAACCTGCAACATTCTTGTTGATAGTATGTGCCTCAGTGGCGGAATTGGTAGACGCGGCAGACTCAAAATCTGCTGTCTTCACGGACGTGCCCGTTCGAGTCGGGCCTGAGGCACCATTTTAATGATTCTGATTTAATTTCCTGTGGCTTAACACCACAGGGAACAGCCCCCTTTTTAGCATTGCAACAAACTAAGCCGCTTCGCTTTCGTCAGAGGCGGCGAATTCTGCTATCATGCCCAGCGCATGCTTATAAATATCCAGCACTTCTTCTTGCTCTTGTCGCTTATTTTCATCCAGCTTACGCAAGCCCACGACTTTACGCATGATTTTCGGATCAAAACCAGCCGATTTGGCTTCTGCATAGACATCACGGATATTTTCCATCACGTCACGTTTTTCTTCTTCCAGCTTTTCAATACGCGCAATGAACTGGCGCAAATGCTCACCTGAAATACCACCAAATTGTACCATAGTCTCTTCTCCGTTGTAAATGGAGCGCCAATATAGTAGCTCCAACGCATTATGCAATGGAAACTGCTGGAGAATTATGCGGATTATAACGCCACGCTTGCTGCAATGGAGCAGGCCGTGGCGGATATTATTGATGGCAAGGCAGAAGAACAAATTTGGCTGCTGGAGCACCCGCCTTTATTCACCGCTGGCACCAGCGCAGAATCACATGATATTGTGGCTACGCCGCCCTACCCGGTGCATCACACCGGACGCGGCGGACAATATACCTATCACGGCCCAGGCCAGCGCGTGGCTTATATGATGCTGGATTTGCACACACGCGGACAAGATGTGCGCGCCTTTGTACAGCAGCTGGAAGCGTGCATTATTCAAGCACTTGCCAGCTATAATGTGGAAGGCTTTACACGCGAAGGCCGCACCGGCGTGTGGGTGCATGACACACAAGGCAAAGAGGCAAAAATTGCAGCCATTGGCATTCGCCTGCGCAAATGGGTGAGCTTTCATGGCATTTCGGTAAATATCCACCCAAACTTGAATGACTACCAATATATCACGCCCTGCGGCATCAGCAACTATGGCGTGACCTCCCTTGAAGCGCTGGGCATTTCCACCACGCTTGAAGCATGGGATGACGCATTTAAACAGGCTGTAGAAAAAGTATTTGGCGCTTAGCCACCGCGCTGGGCGGAAACCTCTGCAGTTACCAATATATAACGGAAAAACATATGATGCAGCAGCGGCGTAAATAGCAGCATCACCGCCCAAGAGAAAAATACATTGGCACCATTCTGTATAAGCGGCTGGCTGTGTACAGCACCATAAAGCAGATACAGCAATGCATAACATAAGGTTACCACGGCAATCAGCACCCAGCTATGCATCACCCGTGAGGCCACAAAAAACGGGTAATAGGTTTTTATCACCGCATAAAGCAGCAGCAACAGCACCGTAGTGCTGCCCAAATAGGGCGCAACTACCGCGTCAAACAACAGCATCACCGGCATGAAGATATAAAGCACGGGGCGAATGGGCTGAAACACCAACACAATTACTGAAAGTGGCAGCAATAAACATACAGAAAGATGTACCGAGAAGAAGGGGTGGCTAAGCCAAAAAGACACAAGAAGCGTTACAAGCGCCCAGGCCACCAAACGCCAGATGCTGAGCGTTTTTTGCATTTATTTTACTAAGGGCGCAACGGCCACATAATCAATATGGCTCCATGGACGCGACACATCAACATAAATAGATTGGCGGTCCACATACACCACCTCACCCAGCACCTTGCCATACGGAAACGCACCGCCAGTGCCCGAGGTGAGCATTATTTCACCAATTTGCGGCAAATGATCTCCATGCACCAGCTCTAGCTCGGCCACATCATTGCCCTGCCCCACCAGTACAGCATGAATATTAGAACTATTGCTCACGGCTGGAATGCGGGATTGAATATCTTGCACCAACATTACTTCCGACTTGCTGCCATGTACCATTGTAACACGGCCCAACATTTGGTTCCCATGCATTACAATCTGGCCAGATTCTATGTTCTGCGTTGCACCTTGGTCTAACAGCGCCATATTGCGATAACTACGGTGAGAAAGCGGCATAAAACGTGCAGTTTTATACAGGCGTTGTTCTGGCGTGGCATAATGCAATGCCTGCTTCAGGCGGCGATTTTCCTGCTCTAGCGCATAAATAGCCTGCTCCATGGAAGCATAGCGCGACAGCTCTTGGGACATGGCACGGTTTTTCTCTAACACCTGCATATGCTGCTGCCATTGTTGCTGCAGGCCCAACACCGTTTCTTTGGGTGCCTTGGCCACCTGCACAATAGAGGAGGTTACATAATAAAGCTTACTACGAATTTGCTGCGCAATCGGCACATTCAGCATATCCATCACAAATAAACACAGCGCAATTGTCAGGAAAAAGAGCAGCGTTAGCTTGCGCCCTACCTCACGGTAACGCGCAGAAAGCGATACGGCCTCCGTCTCTGCAATGGGATTTGATGTATTAAATGCCATAATTCAGCCATAACATTGCATCAAATAAAAGGCAATGCGTATCCT
>JAHDHN010000086.1 GCA_020631295.1 Rickettsiales bacterium | reverse complement strand
CGGGCCTCAGCTCACTTGCCACCTACCTAAAAACGCAACTTGCTGCGCTTTAAGAAAGGAATAAAAAATGCCACTATGGGTATGGATCGTAATCGCTGCCGCACTGATGCAAACGGTGCGCACTGGGCTACAAAAAGCGTTGAAGCAGCATTTATCCACCCATGCAATTAATTGGGTTCGTTATGGATTTGGACTGCCACCCGCATTGCTATATCTTTTTGTACTACAACAATGGGGATATGGCTTGCCTACAGTCAATCTGACTTTTTTCCTTTATTGTATTCTTGCCGCCTTTTTCCAAATTATTGCTACACATTTACTTATTTTGTTATTTTCACACCGCAATTTTGCGATCGGCACAACCTATGCCAAAACAGAAGGCATCCAAACAGCACTGATTGGCCTATTATTCTTTGGTGTACACTTAACTCCCATGGTGACAGTAGCAGTGATCATTGGCGTCATTGCTGTAATGCTTATATCTTTTGCTGAAGAAACAATACGCCTTACTTCCTTTGTAAAAGGCCTAACTCAAAAAACAGCACGGATTGGCCTGGCATGCGGGGCAAGTTTTGCACTGTGCGCACTTTATATTCGAGAAGCGGCACTGGCTTTAGAGTCGCAGGCATTCTTAATGAATGCGGCTGCCACATTGGTAGTGGTAATGCTCATACAATGTATTTTCTTAGGCGGATGGATGCTTTATACAGAAAAAGGCGCACTCCACACTATTTGCAACCACTGGAAACCTTCAGCTCTTGTAGGCATCACCAGTACATTAGGGTCAATTGGTTGGTTTACAGCACTAGCTATGACTGAAGCGGCACATGTAAAAACCGTGGGGCAAATAGAGATCTTATTTGCCCTTATTGCAACACATTCCATCTTTAAAGAGCGGGTGCGGATATTAGAATGGTTGGGGATTATTTTGCTGGTGCTCAGTATTCTATTACTGATCTATGCTGTATAAGAAACAGTGTGAGATTGCTTTATTTATCGGTTGCGGCATTGCAGCACCAGGGCTAGATATAACATATCAGAATACATAAACCGCGTCATACCGCGGCTTGACCGCGGTATCCAGAGCTGCAACGCAAACACTTCCCGCATCGCCCCTGGACCCCGTGGATAAACCACGGGATGACGTATGAAAGTTATGTGTACTAGGGTGTAAACAACAGTGGGAGATGTTACGATGGATAAGCAAAAAGCCTTGGATACGGCGCTGAGCCAAATTGAAAAAACCTTTGGTAAAGGCTCGGTGATGAAGCTGGGCCAGCAGGAAGCAATGAAGGTGGAAGCGGTGTCTACCGGTTCAATCGGCCTTGATATTGCGCTGGGTGTGGGCGGTGTGCCTAAAGGCCGTATCATCGAAATTTTTGGCCCAGAAAGCTCGGGTAAAACCACGCTCACATTGCATGTGGTGGCAGAAGCACAAAAGCAAGGCAGCGTGTGTGCCTTTGTAGATGCGGAGCATGCGCTGGACCCTATTTACGCCAAAAAGCTGGGCGTGGACACCGATGAGCTGTTGGTATCACAGCCGGACACAGGCGAGCAAGCGCTGGAAATTACCGACACGCTGGTACGCAGCGGCGCCGTGGACGTAGTGGTGGTAGACAGTGTAGCAGCCCTAACACCCAAAGCGGAGATTGAGGGTGATATGGGTGATTCGCATATGGGCCTGCAAGCAAGGCTAATGAGCCAGGCACTCCGCAAGCTTACTGGCTCTATTTCTCGTACCAATTGCATGGTGATTTTCATCAACCAAATCCGCATGAAGATTGGGGTAATGTTTGGCAACCCAGAAACGACCACGGGTGGTAATGCGCTGAAATTCTATTCCTCTGTGCGCATGGATATTCGTCGTATTGGTGCAGTGAAAGACAAGGACGAAATTGTGGGCAACCAAACCCGTGTGAAGGTAGTGAAGAACAAAGTAGCACCGCCTTTCCGCCAAGTTGAATTTGAGATTATGTACGGCCAAGGTATCTCACGCGAGGGCGAGTTGATTGATCTGGGCTTAACCGCAAATCTGGTGGAGAAATCCGGTTCTTGGTATTCCTATGACTCACAACGCATTGGGCAGGGCAAGGAAAATGCCAAGAAATTCTTTAAAGACAATCCAGAGCAGGCAGAGAAGTTAGAGCAGGCCATCCGTGCCAAACTTGGCACTGGCCATGCGCTGGAAGAAGCTGCCATTGCAGCAGAGCCGGAAGCAAAAGAGGTATCTGAACCCACAGAAGCAGCGTAGCGTAAGATACAGCATTATCATATGAGCTTACCCACCACCGTTAACGATATTCGGCGTGCCTTTCTGGATTTCTTTATCCAGCATAATCACACAGAGCAGACAAGTGCGCCGCTGGTGCCGCATAATGACCCCACGCTGATGTTCACCAATGCGGGCATGGTGCCGTTTAAGCATGTGTTTTCTGGTGCAGAGACCTTGCTGGACAGTGCAGGAAACTCCATCACCCGTGCGACCAGCAGCCAGAAATGCGTGCGCGCGGGCGGCAAGCATAATGATCTGGATAATGTGGGATACACCGCGCGGCACCATACATTCTTTGAAATGCTGGGTAATTTTTCCTTTGGTGATTATTTCAAGGAAGACGCCATCCATATGGCGTGGGAGTTTTTGACGAACACACTGGCACTCCCAAAAGAGAAGCTCACCATCACTGTCTATCACACGGATGATGAAGCCTATGATATTTGGCACAAACTCACCGGCTTTGGGTCTGACCGCATTTTGCGCATTCCTACCAATGATAATTTCTGGGCGATGGGCGATACGGGTCCGTGCGGTCCGTGCAGTGAAATTTTTTATGATCACGGTGATCATATTCCTGGTGGCTTGCCTGGCACGCCGGAGGAAGATGGCGACCGCTATATTGAAATTTGGAACTTGGTGTTCATGCAATATGAGCAGCAAAGCAAGGATGTGCGCATTGATCTGCCCAAGCCATGTATTGACACAGGCATGGGACTGGAACGGATTGCTGCAGTACTGCAAGGCACGCATGACAATTACGAAACCGACTTGTTCCAGGCACTGATGGCTGCCAGCCGCGATAAGAGCGGCAATAGTGAACATGATACCAGCCACAGGGTGATTGCTGATCATTTGCGTTCTAGCGCTTTTTTGATTGCTGACGGTGTGCTGCCCAGCAATGAGGGCCGCGGCTATGTGCTGCGCCGCATCATGCGCCGCGCCATGCGCCATGCGCATTTATTGGGCTGCACAGAGCCGCTGATGCATCAGCTTATGCCAGCCTTGCAGCAAGAAATGGGCGATGCGTATCCGGGCTTACGCCGTGCCGATGCGTTGATTCGTGAAACGCTGCGCAGCGAAGAGATACGCTTTATGGAAACGCTGGGCCGTGGCATGAAATTGCTGCAGGAATCCAGCGCATCACTCTCTGCGGGCAGTAAGCTGCCAGGTGATGTGGCATTTAAGTTGTATGATACCTATGGCTTCCCGCTGGATTTGACCGAAGATGTGCTGCGCACGCAAGACATTGAGGTGGATCATGCAGGGTTTGATACCGAAATGCAGGCACAGAAAGAGCGCGCCCGTGCCGCATGGAAGGGCAGCGGTGAAACGGCCACAGAGGCAGTGTGGCTGGGCTTACACGACACGCACGGTGCCACTGAATTTGTGGGTTATGACATATTGGACGCAAGCGGCATGGTGCAAGCCTTGCTGCATGAGGGTGCTGAGATTGAAACCACCGATGGCACAATAAAGGCCGGAGATAAGATACAGATTTTGTGCAACCAAACACCGTTTTATGCAGAATCGGGCGGGCAGGCAGGCGATCAAGGGCTACTGGTGAGTGAATCTGGTGCGCGCCTGCGCGTTACCGACACACAAAAGAAAGCGGGCAGCTTGCATGTGCATCATGCCGTGTTAGAGGCTGGCAGCTTGAAATTGGGTGATACGGTGCAATTGCAGGTGGATGGTGCGCGCCGCAGCGCATTGCGCGCGAATCACAGTGCCACGCATTTGCTGCATGCAGTGCTGCGCCAGCATTTGGGTGAGCATGTAACGCAAAAAGGCTCACTGGTGGAAGCCGAGTATTTCCGGTTTGATTTCAGCCATGGTGAAGCCATCAAGCCAGAAGTGTTACGCGCCATTGAGGTGGATATTAACGCACTGATTCGCCAAAACACAGAAGTAACCACGCAGCTGATGCGCCCGGATGATGCCATTGAAGCCGGCGCACTTGCTTTATTTGGTGAGAAATACGGTGAAGAGGTACGCGTGCTTTCCATGGGCGCGGCATTGGAGGCAGGCACATCAGAAAGCAATGCCTACTCTGTGGAATTATGCGGTGGCACCCATGTGACACGTACGGGCGATATTGGACTTTGCTTGATCACTACCGAGTCCTCCATTGCCAGCGGCGTGCGCCGGATTGAGGCAAAAACAGGTGCCGCAGCCGAAGCATATCTGCAGGCGCGCTTGCAGCTGGCGCAGGAGCTTTCTGGCCAGTTTAAATGCGGTGTGGAAGAGATTTTGCCGCGCATTAGCCAACAGCAGCAAGAGATCAAGCAGCAGCAAAAGCAGATCAGCCAATTGCAGCAGCAAGTGGCGCTGGGTGGCAGTGCTGATGCCAAGCCTAAAGATA
>JAHDHN010000085.1 GCA_020631295.1 Rickettsiales bacterium | reverse complement strand
GATGGTAGGGCATGAATAGAAGCAGCGTATGTCACTCTCTATAGACTATAATAACTATCGTGGCATACTCAATTTTAAAACCAGACTCAGATGCTGTGGCACGAGATTCTTCAGTCGCTAACGCTCCATCAGAATGACATTGTTATTGTGTTTCACGTGAAGCATAAAAAAAGGGCGGCATATGGCCGCCCCTTCTTATGTTATGCTGTGGCTAGTGTTATTTGATTAATGCTAACACAGATACTACTACCAGTACCAAACCACAGATAGTTTGCAGCGGTGCAAGCTTGCTTACTGCACCCACATACGCATCATCTGCTTTGTTGTTAATTTTATCCAGCACTTTTGCCACCAGGCCATGGCTGAGCAATAGACCTACAACAATTGCAGAAATTGTAGAAATCGTGTCAACTAATGGATATGCACCTGCATCAATTTGGTTAAGCAATGCTACAATACCAAAATACAGTACTACCAAGCCTATAATGCCAGAAATAGGCGCTAATTTTCCAATGAGCGCACGGCCAGATTCACTGCGTGCAAAGAGGAAACTTGCAGAAGCCAGCAAGCCACCAATAAGTAAAATAATCGTTTGTAACATAGTAATCTCCTTCATATAGGTTTATTGTCATACTATAGCACATGCACCATCTACCCTCAACGATATCTGGGGCATGCGCTACAGATAACACAACATATAGTGGTCCAACGACTTATGAGTAACTACTTATGCTATTACAGCCATGAGTAAAAGTCATAGACTGGGTGGTGTTGCTGTACTCTAAGAGTGTTTCACTAACGCATCATCTGTTGCTGTTTCAGCGGCATTTTGCCAGCGCGTGAGCACCTCATGCAATTCCGGTTCTTTGATGGGTTTAGGTAAATAATCATCCATTCCGGCCTTCAAACATTTCTCCCGGTCACCTTTCATTGCATTGGCGGTGAGGGCTATAATCGGGCAATCCATCACTCGGCCAGAATGCATCATCTCCTTAATCACTTTGGTGGCTTCAAACCCGTCCATTATTGGCATTTGGCAATCCATAAAAATCAGATCAAAGGGGCTGGCTTCGCTCATATCCAGCACCATATCTACCGCCTCTTTACCGTTGGCTGCAGTGGCCACATTGCAACCCATTTTTTCCAACATGGCAGTAGCTACGGCCAAATTGATGCTGTTATCCTCTACTAGTAGCACATGGGTATGCTCGTCTTTGAGGTTATCAATGCTGTCTGTATTTTTTTGGCTCATATAATGACGGCTGGTGAGCACGCTGCCGGTGATGAATTCCGTTTGCGGCTGGTCTTTTTCTGCCCAAATGGTCACCAGCGCATCCATCATTTGCGAGGCACGTGTTGGCTTAGTGAGATAGCCTGCAAAACCAGCCGCTTTGCATTTTTTAATCACATCCGCATCCGCGCAGGCAGAAAGCATAATCAGCACCGTGTCTTTAAGCGCTGGGTCTGCCTTGATTTTCTTGCCCAGTGCCAGCCCGTCCATATCGGGCATAAAATAATCTATCACTGCAATATGATAGGGCTTTTTCTCCTGTGCTGCACGAGAAATAGCGGTGAATCCGCTTTCTGCATTCACAAAGCAATCATTATCCATTTGCCAGGCGGTGAATTGTTCACGCAACAATTCACGCTGAATGGCGTTATCGTCTACACAGAGAATTTTGAGATGTTCCAGCGTCTCCTTTGGCACTACAATGCGCGGCTTCTTTCGGCTGCGTTTCAGAGGAATGGTAAACCAGAAAGTAGAGCCTTTGCCGTCCTCACTCTCTGCGCCAATCTCACCGCCCATCAGCTCTGTTAGCTGCTGGCAAATGGAGAGGCCCAAGCCTGTGCCGCCATATTTCCGTGTGGTAGAGGAATCAGCCTGGGTAAATTTATCAAATACCTTATCCACCCGGTCTTTAGGAATGCCAATGCCGCTATCTTGCACTTCTACCTTAAACAGGAAATCATCCTTTTCTTGCTGCAATAAATCTATGTGAATCAACACATGGCCGCTTTCCGTAAATTTAATCGCGTTGCCCACCAAATTATGCAGCACTTGTTTGACGCGACCGCCATCGCCCACCATCATGCGCGGCACGTTGGGTGGGAAGCGCAGCATCAAATCCAGATCTTTCTCTTTGGCTTTGACTGAAAGCAATTCCACCACATCTTCTGCTGCATTTTGTAAATCAAAATCCAGCAGTTCTAGCTCCAGCTTTCCGGCCTCAATCTTGGAGAAATCCAGAATGTCATTAATCAGCTCCAACAATGTTTCTGCACTGCGCGAAATCGCATCAGCAAAGCCAAGCTGTTTGGGTGTGAGCTTGGTATCCAGCAGTAAATTGGTCATACCGATAATACCGTTCATCGGTGTACGGATTTCATGGCTCATATTCGCCAAAAATTCGGACTTGGCTTGGCTGGCATCCTCTGCCCTGTTTTTGGCGCGCTCCAGCTGCAACTCAAAGCGCTTCTTGTCGCTCACATCGGTGATGGTGCCCACCATGCGCAGCGGTTCACCCGCCTCATTCCATTCGGTAATTTGGCCACGATTGCGCACCCAAATAATCTGTCCGTTAGGCTTTTGCAGGCGGTGCTCATAGTCAAACTTTTCTACCACACCTTCCAGATGCAATTGCATTGCCTCCATCACCTGCTCTTTATCGTCATGATGCAGGTAGCTCTCCCAGCAATCCATCTTGTCTTTCTCTGGGTCCAAATGCATCATTTGCTGCCATTGCGGGCTAAATTCGCAGCCGCGCTCTTCTTTCACCTGCCAGTCCCACACGCTGTCATTCACCGCACCCAAGGCAAGCTCTGCTGCTTGCACCTTGGTTTCAGCCTCCTCCAGCGCTTTTTGGTTCAGCGCCATCACCTCTTCAGACATCAGCTGCACAGACTCTTCTGTCATGCGCAGTGCTTTGTCGCCTTCATGATAGGCGCGGTTCACCAATTCCAGTAATGTATCTTGGTCTATAGTACCGTCACCGCTGGCACGCCGTGCTTTTTTCAGCTGTCGCTCTAATATACGGTGATATGATTGTTGCGCTTTATCCACCATTATACCTTATCATAATGTTATATATTTGGTCTACCTACCTATTTCCCGTCATCCCACGGCGTGTCCGTGGTATCTCCCACCCATTGCCGTATCTGTATTAGGAGATTCCATGGATAAACCATGGAATGACGGATGTGGTAGGGTAGAAAATTGTTACGTAGAATTAGCATACATTATGCGGCCGTTTTTTGCTCTCCAATCAAGGTGATGGTCATGGTTTGATTATGCAGGCCGCATTGCGCTGTTTGTGCGTGCGGGCAAATTTCACCGTAAGAATAAAAGCCAATATTGGCCACATTATCGCCCAATATATCCTTCACCGACTCAGCCTCATCGGAAATACGCTGGCCCATCAGCAAATTGCGGCCAATGCAGCTCACCATCACGGCTGCTGGCATGCCCTCACACTCGCCCAACTCTTCTGCGGCCATTTCTGCAGCTTTGGCAGCACCGTCTACCAAATTATCAAAATTGCCGCGCATCAGCTGTGCGGTATAGCCCTCCGGCACATCGCCGGCAAAGATCAAGCTATTGGCCTCTTCATCAATGCCCACAATGGTGCGGGTCATGCTGTGCTGACTGTCTGGATTTGGGCGTACAGAAAGCGGGTATAGTAAGCCGCTGCCTGGCAGCTTGTCTGCCTCATCACCCAAATATTTCTTGTATAAATCCAGCGCCGGTTGGCCATCTAACTCAAACAAAATATTATCCTTGGATTTGGTGATGGTCCGCTCTGGCCCAAAGCGGTTCCAGCCGCCCACAGAGCCATAACTTACCGATACCGCATTGCCATAAAAACCCACCGCGGCCACATGCTTGGCTGTGGGAACCTGGTTTAGGCCAATGATGGTATTGCCAAAATCCGCTCCGTCACCGGCAAGACCGCCAGTCACAATCACATTCTCACTCACCGCACTCGTCACACCATTTACCAAGTCAGTGCCGTTAATATTTAAGCCGTCAGACAGAATAAAAATATTTTTCAGATCCGGCGCATTCAAGGCCTCTCCAATGCGCTGGCCGATATTCTCAGATTCTGTCACATCTTGCACCTCAAACTGCACCGCTTCAATGGCGGTGTTATCAAACTGCATAGCGCTTACCACCACGCTATCATCCAGCACTTCGTCACCCACAATCTCACCGCCGGTGCTGCATCCCATTAATATGGCATTAGGGAAGCGTGTTTGAATATCATTATAGCGCGCGCCATCATCCAACGTGCCTGGTGCACCAAAATACAGCACCAAATCCACGGCCTGCTCGTCGCATTCGCCTTGTTCTTGTGCCCAGCCTTGTTCTTCTGTCCAGCTATATACGCCTGTTTTCATGATTGGTCCCTCCTGATGTTATATGTAATGTAACCCTTGCTGCACTACCTCCTACTGGCACAGCACACCCATAAGTTGTATCATACTTTTATATATGCAACAAGCAGGAAGATAGGTGACTGAAATATATAGTAATATTGCTTAGTAATTCATAATCTAATTATTCTAAAATACGTGTCATAGTCCGGCTTGACCGGACTATCTTAAGGGCACCTCTAAGAACGTTATAATTTTGAGGAAAAGCTAATTTTCAGTAAATG
>JAHDHN010000084.1 GCA_020631295.1 Rickettsiales bacterium | reverse complement strand
CGCAGATCGGGGATCCAGGGTTAACAAGCACTATCTATCGTTTCCCCCTGGGCCCTCGCTTTCGCAAGGGCTTCAAGGTAGAAATAATTAACCAAAATGGTGACAATAACTATAAAAATCCTACTCCACCACTTGCATATCGTCATTGGCATGCGCCACTTGGTGATGGCTGGCGGCTTCCCACATAGCGTTGAAGATGCCATTTGCTTCCAGCGGACGCTCTGTATTATACACCAAGCTCGCATCGGCAATATGGTTAGAGGTAATAAAGCTCGCCTCTTTATCGTTCTTCACCACCAAAATAGTCGGCAGTTGAGACAGCTCCTTGCGCGCCTTGCGCAAACATACAATACCCTGATTATCGCGCGCTTCGGTGTTGTTTTTAATCATCACTGCAGCAGTGATATGCGGTGTGGTATGCAAAAACTCAATCAGCTCATTTTCATGCTCCAGCATCACCACATGAAAGGGCAGGCCGGTATCATCAATGGCATTGATAATATCTAAATATTCATGCACGGAAAAACCCACAGCCACGAATTGACGGCGCGTATTATCGTTATGCGCTTGTTTTGCTGGTATATTCATGCGAATAACTGTCATTATCTTGTACTCCTATAAAACCTTTAGCTACCCTCACCATAGGGATCAGTGATTAAGGAAAGGTTAACAGGCAGAAGAAAAATGCAAAAAGTGAAAAAAAGGTTACTAAGCTGGTATTATACAGAAGGTCGAAAAGGCCTTCCATGGCGCGAAACACACGATGCTTATGCCATTTATATCAGTGAAATTATGTTACAACAAACGCAAGTGGCCACCGTACTTGCGCGTTTTTACCACCCTTTCTTAGAAAAATTCCCCACTATGGTTAGTTTAGCCGAAGCAAAAGAGGAAACCGTGATGAAAGCCTGGCAAGGCTTGGGCTATTATCAACGGGCACGCAATTTGCACCGCACCGCGCAGCATTGCGTGGCACAGCATGGTGGGCAATTGCCAGATAGCGAAGAGGCACTGCTGGCACTGCCAGGTATTGGCAAAAACACGGCACGCGCAATATTATGCTTTGGCCACCGCCAAGAGGTGGCGATTATGGAAGCCAATATAAAACGCGTACTCTCGCGGTTTTATGCGCTGGAAGCACCGTCAGACACATTATTATGGGAGCGTGCGGATGATTTTCTCCATCATGGGGAATCATTTGACCATAACCAGGCGATGATGGATCTGGGTGCGATGGTCTGCACCAAAACCAATCCGGATTGTGCAAACTGCCCGCTCAATTTCACCTGTTTGGGGAAATCAGACCCGGAATATTACACACCGACTATAAGCAAAAAGGTGCCGACCAAGCATTTCTCCATTCTGGTGCACTGCAAGGCGCCCAGCCCTCACCAAAATGGGGAAATACAGCTGGCCATGGCACCGCGCAGCACCCGCCTGCTGCAAGGCATGCATAGTTTTGTGATGCAACCCAAGGAAAACGCATTGCCGCAAGATGCGGTACTTTTAGGCCATGTGCAGCATGCCTATAGCCATTTTAAGGTGGAAGGGGATGTCTATATAAGCGATGCACCAGCCCCTGAGGGCTTTACCTATTATCCACTTACGGTTGCAGAAGCTATGCCACATTCTACATTGGAGGAGAAAATTTTTCGGTTTATCAAATAGTTAATGGATGTAAGTTAATTTAACATGTGGCATAATAAATAATACATAAATTTAATTCTTTAACTATTATTAAATATATGAGATAAGCCATTCCACATTACAGGAAAATAATATGTTTCAAGCATTTCTAGAGTTTTTACATAAGGCATATGAAGCGGCAAGCCGTGCAAATCACCAATATTTGCAAGAAAACGGTAAAGATATGTCACCTGAAGATTTCTTGCAATTACTCACGCCTGGCTCTGCGTTTTTTGAACAAGAGCTAAACTCTTTATATAAAAATTTTGATAACAAATATAAAAAGCATTATTCTAACGCAATCGATAACGCGAAATACTATAAGTTAACACATGATAATAAAAACCTAATAGAAGTAATGGGGCCAGAAGAAGCTATAGGGCTTATTTTTGGTGAATTGGCTAATAATTTGGCTCCTGAAGCAGAAAAACCTAGCTTTAAAGAATATATGCAAGACTTGATTGATGATATCTATGTAAAAGTACGTGAAGAAGATCCAACAAAGGAACAAGGGAAACTCTTCTATTACATGGAGAATTTTGATTATGATGCGCTGAAAGAAATTACAGCAGAACAATTAGCAGAGCATAAAGAAAAGATAGAAAAATTTAAGAATTCCAACCCAAATACAGAAGCAAGAAAAGAAGAGCATAAAAAAGAGGTTCCTTCTCCTGTGCGTTTATTTTTCAACGAATTAGATGGCGGTGATTATGAAGATTTTCAGAAATTTGTGGAAGATACAGAAAAGAAAAAGCAAGCAAAAACAACCATACTGGAAAATATAAAAAATACCCCAGAAGAGACCATACGTGAAACAAGACGCACATATCATAACGCCATTATAAAGCATGCCAAAGACCCCCAACTAAATAAGTACTTCCCAATAAAACAGGGACTTGATGCACCTCTTCCAGAAGATCTTGATACATTGAATAATGAGGAAATGCAGAAAATTGTTTTACAAATACGTAACGCGTTAGGTGAAAAGAAATATACACAATTTCTTGATTTCATTGATTTAAAAGGCCCTGAACTCATGAAATATATCCAAGAGCATGACCTGTATTATCAACAGATTGATAATGAAACAGGCAAAAAATTTCCTGTGTTTGAGTATCCACCTTCTGGTAGTGTAATTAAAACACACCCATGTGACTGTGACATTCATCTGCCAGATAACCCTATCTCTATCCAACTCCACATTCCTGCTGATATTACTGCAGGGCTGGCCGATATCAGCGCAGACGAAATATATAGCTACGACCAACCTGCTGCTGCACGCAACGCATCACATATTGGTTAGGTTCTGACCACACAGCAATAACGCTTTTCTGCTTGGTGGCACCTCACCTTTCATGGTATTATGCAACTATCCAGCGAAAAGGAGTGTGCATCATGGCCAAGAAAGCAGCAAACCATCCCTGGCTAAAAAGCTACCCCGATGGTCTTGATTGGCATGGGGAGATTGCGCCGAAGCCCGTTTTTTCACTGCTGGACCGCGCGGTGGCAGATTTTCCTAACAACCCAGCCATGGATTTTATGGGCAAAATCACCAGCTACGCTGAACTGGGAGATATGGTAAACCGTGCTGCAAAGGGATTTCGTGAGCTGGGCGTGAAAAAGGGCGTGCATGTGGGCCTGTTTTTGCCCAACTGCCCGCAAAGCCTCATTTGCTATTATGCGATTATGAAAGCCGGCGGCACGGTAGTAAATTTCAGCCCGCTTTATTCCCTGCCGGAGCTGGAACATCAGGTGAAAGATTCTGATACACAAATTTTGGTCACGCTGAATCTAGAGGCACTCTACCCCAAAGCCGCAGCCTTGGTGGGTCATGGCAAGCTAAAGAAACTGGTGGTAGGCAAGCTCACCGATGTGCTGCCCTTCCCTAAAAACATGCTGTTTAGGCTGTTCAAAGGCAAAGAGATTTCCAAAATGGTGATGGACACGCAGCACGTGTCCTTTGATGCGCTTTTGGCCCATCCGCCCATTAAGCGCGCGGCAACTATTGATCCGGAGAACCATATTGCCGTGTTGCAATATACAGGCGGCACCACAGGCGTGCCCAAGGGCGCGGTGCTGACACATAAAAATGTGTATGTAAACGCGGTGCAATCTGGCCGCTGGATGGATTTAGACGCGCGCGGTGAAGGCCGCACGCTGGCAGTGCTGCCTTTTTTCCATGTGTTTGCCATGACCACGGTGCTGAATTTTGGCATGTATAAAGGCAATTGCTTGATCATGCTGCCACGCTTTGAACTGAACCAGGTGGTGAAGCTGATTCACAAAAAGAAGCCTACACTCATGCCGGGCGTGCCCACCATGTTCAATGCGATTATCAACCACCCTAAATTAAGCAAATATGATCTCTCCAGCCTCAAATGCTGTATCTCTGGCGGTGCACCGCTGCCGGCCGATGTCAAACATCGCTTTGAAGCACTCACCCATTGCAAGCTGATTGAGGGCTATGGCCTGACCGAAACCAGCCCGGTAGTGAGCTGCAACCCGGTGCATGGGGTGAATAAAACCGGTTCTATTGGCCTGCCCTTCATTGGCACAGAGGTGCTGATTGAAGATGTGGAAAAGCCAGGCCGTTTTCTGCCGCAAGGCCATAAAGGTGAATTATGCGTGAAGGGCCCGCAAGTGATGGATCGTTATTGGCAGAATGAGGAAGAAACAAAGGCAGTGCTGCGCGACGGCATTTTGCGCACGGGCGACATCGCCACCTTGGATGAGGACGGCTATATTTTCATCACAGACCGGCTGAAAGACATGATCATCGCCGGCGGTTTTAAGATTTACCCACGCGATGTGGAAGAAGCCATTTTTGCGCATGAGGCGGTGGAAGAAGCCGCCGTGGTGGGTGTGGATGACAGCTATCGCGGACAAACGGTGAAAGCCTTTGTCAAATTGCACGCCACTCAGCTGGTGAGTGAAGAAAGCCTGCGCAATTTCCTCAAAGAACGCTTGGGCAAACATGAAGTGCCCACCGAAATTGTCTTCATCAACGACATCCCCAAAACCATGGTGGGCAAAGTGGACAAAAAAGCACTGCGTGGGTAGTTAACAATTT
>JAHDHN010000008.1:16945-28354 GCA_020631295.1 Rickettsiales bacterium | reverse complement strand
CGGCATTATTTGCATACAGATAGGACTATCGCTGCCTGGGTAGAATGTCTAGTATCTAGATAAACATACTTGCGAGACGCATAAAAACTGTCATATAGAAAAGCAATCGTTTTTTGGGAAAAGGAAGAGGTTATGGCATTATCCGCCGCGCAGCAGCAAGAAGTAACAGAATTACAGGCGCAGCAATTCAGCACCAAGCGGCCCACAGTGCCTGCGCTGGAAGAGATTTTATATGAAGCATTGCCGGTGTTGGATCATGGTTTTGTGCGTGTGATTGATTATATGGGCGATGATAGCGCCATTGTGCAGGCTGCACGCGTGTCTTACGGTACGGGCACCAAGCAGGTGAATCAGGACCGCGGGTTGATTCGTTACCTCATGCGCCATTGGCACACTACACCGTTTGAGATGTGTGAGATCAAGTTTCATGTGAAACTGCCTATCTTTATTGCCCGCCAATGGATTCGTCACCGTACAGCGAATGTAAATGAATATTCGGCGCGTTACTCCATTTTGGACAAAGAATTTTATATTCCTGAGCCGCAGCATTTGGCGCCGCAATCCGCGCAAAATCATCAGGGTCGTAGTGCAGATACTTTATCTCCGGAAGAAACGGCGCGTGTGTTAGAGATTCTGAAAAAAGATTCAGAGCAATGCTATGCGCATTATGAAGAGCTGATGAACTGCAAGGAGGACGGCACGGTGCTGGATGAAAACAAGGACGGCATTGCACGTGAGCTTGCGCGTATGAATTTGAATTTGAATTATTACACGCAATGGTACTGGAAAATTGACCTGCATAATTTGATGCATTTCTTATTTTTGCGTGCAGACAGCCATGCGCAATATGAAATTCGTGCCTATGCGGATGTGATGGTGGATGTGCTGAAGCGTTGGTTGCCCATTGCACATGATGCGTTTTTGGAATACCGCCAAAATGCAGCCCATCTTTCTGGTACGGGTGTGGAAGTGGTGAAGCGTATGCTGTCTGGTGAGCAGGTAACGCAAGAAAATAGCGGCTTAACTGCACGTGAATGGCGTGAGCTGATGGCAACGTTAGAGCAAGACGAGGCTGCATAGTTTCTTAATAATGCGCCGCTTTCATCACTATTTTTGTTATGCAACATTATGTTGCTTGATTGCCTCTCAACTCTTTTTGGGCGCGCTTGCTCCGAAGGCTGAGCAGTCTTCATTGCTGCCAAACATCATCTGTACGGCTAATGGCTTGGTAAAGCTGCAGGGTGAGACTTCTTCCGATGAAAATTCTGTGCATGGTGCTCATTGTGATTTCTGCCTTGCAGCAACGGAAGAAGATCTTTCTTTAGGCCATATTTATTCTGCCATAATATCAGAAAAAGACACCAATAATCAGTATTTTGTGGATGTTTCTAAATCTAGCACATTAATCTTGTTGTGTCAGGTGCGCGCGCCGCCTTTGGTATAACTTTAATCTATACTAATTCCACTTAACAATTTTCCATCTCCACGCGCCCCGTCATTCCATGGTTTATCCATGGAATCTCCTAATAAGGTCACGGAAGCTGGCAGGAGATCCCGCGAACAAGTCGTGGGATGACGTGCTGTTTGGGATACTCTGTTAATTCTGCAGGTTAACATAAAAAACATAAACACACGAAAGAATACATAACATGAAACTACAAAAACTAACTATAATACTGGCCTCCACATTGCTTTGCAGTGCAGTGGTGGCTTCTAATAACAATGCCTCATCGCATGCACCCATTGGTGTGATGGGTGATCATATGCATAAAAAGGGAGAGTGGATGACTGCCTACCGTTATGGAAATATGCATATGGATGGGAATCGTGATGGTACAGATCGTGTGTCTTTATCAGATGTTCATGCTGAAGGCTTTATGGTGGTGCCCACAAAAATGGATATGGAAATGCATATGTTTGGGCTGATGTATGGTGTGAGCGATAATATAACGCTGATGGCCATGCTGCCATATGTAGAAAAAGATATGGATCACCGCAGCATGATGGGCATGAAGTTCTCCACGGCTACTAGCGGACTTGGTGATGCAAAATTGGCTGGTTTATTCAGCATTGCAGATTCTGCTGAAACAAAAGCGCATATCACGCTGGGCATCAGTGTGCCCACAGGCAGTATTGATGAGCGTGGCGATACACCTGCTATGGATAATGCAAAGCTGCCATATCCTATGCAGCTAGGCTCTGGTACGGTGGATCCTTCTATTGGCATTACGCTCACGCAGCGTGTGAAAGAAAATTGGAGTGTGGGCGGGCAGGCCTCTGCCACGTTCCGTCTCTATGAGAATAGCCAGGAGTATAGTTTAGGTAATGAGTTGAAGCTCAGCAGTTGGGCTGCCTATGACATCACGCCAGAGGTGAGTGTATCAGCGCGGTTAGACGGGCATGTATGGGGTGATATTAGCGGTGAAGATGCAGAGCTAAACCCCATGATGGTGCCAACAGCGCGCACAGATTTGCGTGGCGGCAAGCGGTTGGATCTTGGTGTGGGTATAAATGTTGCCTTGCCGGGGGAGTCATTGGATGGCACGCGTTTGGCGGTGGAGTATTTGCATCCTGTATTTCAGGATCTAGACGGCCCACAGCTGGAAACAGATGAGCGCCTTATTGTTGGGTTGCAATATGCGTTTTGAAGCCACCTCGTCATGCCACGGTTTATCCGTGGCATCTCTTGATAAGGATGTAGTACGCCGTAGGAGATCCCATGGTCAAGCCATGGGATGACGATTATAAGTTAAGTTATCATAAAGTAAGAAATACTAATTTAAGGCGTATAGGTGGTATTGCCTGGGTCGCTGGTGCTTTGAAAGGTAACGCCGTCGGGTAATGTGTCTATAAGCTCTACATTGGTGGCGGTGCCAGGGCCGTTATTTTCAATGGTAATGCAGTAATATACCGGGTCCCCTTCATTTACAGGCATTGGGAGTGCTATGGTGCACGCAGCATCGGCAAAGGCTTCTTTTGTTACAGCTAAGTCTACATCTTGCGCGCAATCACTCCAGCGATCGTTTAAATAATCCTCCACATCTTGAACTTCTGCTGGAGTTAGGGCGCGGTTATATATAATCATCTCTGCAATCCAGCCATTGAAATAATACGTGTTGGCATTCCACCCCCAGCCAAGGTGTAATCCACCTGCGGTAGAGTTGTTATTGATGGCGTTAGAAGTGGCAATTTGCACGCCATTAGCACGCAGATAGCGCCTTGGGTTTCCTGTTTGTGAATGGTAGCTGCTCATTAAAATAGGATCGCCAACGGCAGCACCATGCAAATTGGATACCCATGTATTCTGAATGCGGTGAAAGAGGCGGGCATTGCTCCAGGTGAGAATATAGGGGTTTTGACCAAAAGTGGAGCCATTAAACTGCACAGTTAAAGCATTTCTGCGCACGGCTTCGCGGTGGAGTAAAAAAATAGTAGCTTCACTTTGTGTGCCGCCAAAGGGATCGCCGCCTGCCAGATTGGATGGTGCATTGCCAAGGCCAAAGCGAATGGCTGGACAGCTGGTACCATTCCAGCCATCTTCGTCAAATACAGGTTCTGCCTGGGTTCCTGGTCCTAAATTAAGGCCGGAACTGGATAGATCGCTCCAGCTATTGACTGTAGCGCCATCGGCTGGTTGAGCGCCGCCGCCATTTACATTTTGTGCGTCCACCCAATGCACCAAATCGGGGATATCTGTAGGATCGGTGATTTGCGCCTGCATTGTACTATAGAAAAGCACGCAGAGCATGAACATATTGTATTTTAATATTGTAGTTCCTCTAGCCATAGAAAGTACTATAGCCTGCACGAACTAAAAAATCTTCAAAAAATGAATGAGTTAATAATTCTCTGGATTATGGGTGCTATTAATGTGGTGTGCGCGATTTTATATTTACTAAGTTCTATGTGCGGCCTATGCAGTCTCTATGGAAAGAATAGGCTTATATCCGGGTACATTTGACCCGATTACAAAAGGGCATATGGATGTGATAAGCCGTGCCTTGGGTTTGGTGGATACGTTGATTATTGCAATTGCGGATGATATTCCCAAAACGCCGTGGTTTAGCCTGGAGGAGCGCGTGGCGCTGGTAAAAAGTGATATCGCGCAGCTAAAAGAGCATAAGCGCATTAAGGTGGTGGGGTTTTCTGGCTTGTTGGTGGAATTTGCAAGGCAGCAACGTGCGAGCCTGTTGATTCGTGGTTTGCGCGCAGTGAGTGATTTTGAGTATGAAATTCAGCTGGCGAGTATGAATTCCCGCTTGGATGCTTCCATCCAAACGGTGTTCCTTCCTGCCTCAGAGCAGCATCAGTTTATTGCAAGCCGCTTGGTAAAAGAAGTGGCGCGTTTGAAGGGGGATGTTTCCAGCTTTGCCTCAAAAGAAGTAGCAGAGGCCCTAAAACGCAAGGTGGCAGAGCGTGGCTAAATCACAGTCGCTGCTTCTTGCTGCAGAGGGTGTTTCCTTCAGTTATAATAATGTACCATTATTGGTAGATCGCTCTCTTGCGTTGCAAGCGGGTGAGATAGTGCATCTTACAGGTAGCAATGGCAGTGGAAAGACCACATTTTTATCACTGCTTGCGGGTATCGTAATACCGGATGAGGGTGTGGTAACGGCGCATAAAAATACGCATATGGTGCTTTCTCATGAGGCATTAGAAAGCTCTTATAATGTGTTGGAATATAATAATTTTTGGAATAATAACTGCTCTGAATATATATTTGATATTGATGCGGTAAAACATCTTTATTGCCGCGAGCTTTCACAAGGGTGGAAGCAGAAAATAGCGCTGAATCGCTTAAGCGCATTGCCGCAAGATGCGGTGTGGATTTTGGATGAGCCTTTTGCGCATTTGGATGCAGAAGCGCAAGCCATACTAAGCGCGGCCATCACAACACATGCGGAGCAGGGCGGTGCAGTGATTTTTTCTACGCACATGATGTTAAACAGTCTCAAGCCCACGCGGGAATATGCCGTATGATGCGCTTATTTCACTATATGTGGCGCACAAGCTGGCGCAATCCGCTGGCGCTGCTGCGTTTATGGCTCTATTACGGTGCGCTTGCGGCCTTATTTGCGCTGGGCCTAAGTAAACTGGCGCCAGAGCAGCATGCTATATCTAGCCTGATGGCAAGCTGTTTGCTGCTGCTATTTACCCTGCATTATATTCCGCAACAGCTGCAATATCACGCGCAGCAGCAATTTTGGCTGCATATCAAGCAGTCCAGCACGCCGCTTATCATGGCGCTTGGCGCGTTTTACCTGGTGGCGTTGGCTATCTTGCTGCTGTCTGGCTTGCTATTGGTGCTACTATTTCACCTGTGGCTTGCACTGCCCTTGGTGCCGCATCTGGCATTGCTCAGTTTGCTTTTACCGCTTAGCTGCTTGGTGTTGCTGGTAAGCAGTTTGGGTAATCATAATGCACTGCCCATGCTGGGTTTATTGTTGCTGCCGCTGGTGATTCCGCTGCTGCTCATCAATCTGCAGTTGCTGTTTGCTGCTGATATAATGCGTCTATTTTGGGTGAATATGGCATTCTTCGCTGTTCTTTTGCCTGTGAGTTTGCTAACCTCCTCCTTATGTCTGAAACAGCACATATAGCCGTGATTGGTGCAGGCGCCTGGGGCACTGCCCTGGCTGCGGCCGCTGCGCGTAACAACCATAAAGTAACGCTTTGGGCACGCGAACCAGAGGTGGTAGAGGCGGTAAACAACACCCACATAAACAGCGTGTTTTTAGACGGCGTGCTATTGCCGGAAAATATCACTGCTACGAATGATTTGGGTGATGTGGCCGATGCGGATGCTATTTTGATGGTATCGCCTGCGCAATTTTGTGCGGCCGTGGCGAAAGATGTGATTCAGGCCGGTGTGCCTGCCACCACACCGTTGGTGATCTGCAGCAAGGGCATAGAGATCGCCTCAGGCAAGATGCTCACCGATGTGTTGCAAGATGCTGGCATTACAAACCCGCTTGCAGTCTTGAGTGGCCCTAGTTTTGCCATTGAGGTGGCCAAAAATATTGCCACGCATGTGAATGTGGCCGCAGAGGATATTGAGGTGGCGGCATATATGCGCACATTGCTGCATAACCCTACCTTCCGCGTGACGCCAATTGCTGATATCGTGGCCGCGCAGCTGGGCGGCAGCTTTAAGAATGTGATTGCGATTGCGAGTGGCATGGTAATTGGTGCTGGTTTTGGCGAAAATGCTAAGGCGCTGGTGATCTCCAAGGGCGTGAAAGAAATGCGTGACTTGATTTTGTCTCAGGGCGGTGAGCGAGACTCGCTTTATGAGCCGTGCTGTTTGGGCGATCTGCTATTGACCACAGGCAGCAGCACTTCGCGCAATATGTCGCTGGGTATGGAAATTGGTGGCGGCAAAAGCGTGAAGCAGATCATGAAAGAGCGCAACACGGTGGCAGAAGGCATAAAAACTGCAGAGGCTATGGTGAAGCATGGCCTTGCCACGCCACTTTGCGAGCAGGTGCATAATATCGCTACGGGTGCCGATGACAACATCGCACAGCTAATGCGTTAGTTTCATTGTACCGATTTGACTTAAAAATCGGTATTGAAATCCCTGACAAGCGAAGCGCAGATCGGGGATCCAGGGTTAACAAGCACTATCTATCGTTTCGCCCTGGACCCTCGCTTTCGCAAGGGTTTCAGGTGTGGTATTAAGCAGAAACATTCTGCTGCTTTAGGCTAGCAAAGGCCTCTAGGGCAATATTGCGTGAGGTTTTGAGGTCCACAATTGGCGTAGGGTAGTTATTGCCAAGCTTTATATCTGCTTCTTGCAGCACCAAGGCCGGTGCCTCCCATGGGTTAAACAGAAATTTGGCTGGCATATGTTTTAGTTCTGGCACGAAGCGCTTGGTATATTCACCGTCTGGGTCAAATTTCTGCCCTTGTGTAACCGGGTTGAAAATGCGGAAATAAGGTGCGGCATCAGCACCGCAGCCGGCAATCCACTGCCAGCTGGCACTGTTATTGGCTAAATCAGCATCGAACAAGCAATCCCAGAACCAGCGCTCACCCTCACGCCAATCCAGCAGCAGGTTTTTCACCAAAAACGAGCCTACAATCATCCGTACGCGGTTATGCATATAGCCCGTCTGCCACAGCTCACGCATGCCAGCATCCACAATCGGAATGCCCGTCTGCCCGCGCTGCCATGCCTCTAAGGCAGTGTTATTCGTATGCCACGGAAAGGCATCAAATTTCCGCTGCAGATTTTGCGTAGGTAAATTATGGTTGTGATAAAGCAGTGAATGGGAAAATTCACGCCAGCCAAGTTCGCTGCAGAAATGATCAATATGCCCGCTTTCTCCAGATTTTTTCACCGCATGCCAGGCTTGGTTGGGTGATAATTGTCCAAAATGGAGATAGGGCGAAAGGCGCGATACATAAGGCTTAGACGGAATATTGCGCCCGTCTTTATAATGCTCCAGGCCTTCTTCTATAAAACTCTGCAGGCGTTCATGCGCACCGGCTTCGCTAATATCCCAACCGTCTGTTATATTTCGTGTCCAGGGCAGGTCAGAGGGAAGGCTGGGTAATGCAGAAGCTTCATTTGCTGCAACATAATGTAGCTGTTCTGGTGCGGGCAGAGGAAAGCGTGGCGGTGAGGCATTTAAACAGCCTTTGCGGTAAAAGGGTGTGAAGACTTTATACGGCGTGCCATCGTCTTTTTGTACTTCCCACGGTTCCCACAGTAAGCTGCCATTATGGCTGTGTACCTCAATGCCTGCCTCTGTGAGTACCTCTTTTATGCTTGCGTCGCGCGCCATGCGCCATGGCTCATAGCAACGGTTCCAATGCACCGCTTGAATGCCATAGCGTTTCACCAGCTCAGGCAGTAACGTGGCAGCATCACCTTGCAGAATCAGCAAATTGCCATCTAATGCTTTATTGAGATCATGCAGCGCATGATGCAGCCACACCAGGCTGGCCTCACCCATCGCATGCGCGCCAGCATTTTTACTATCCAGGATATACACAGGCAGCACTTCACCTTGCTTGGCAGCTGCGTAAAAAGCTGGGTTGTCTTGTAAACGTAGATCTTGCCGGAACCAGCAGGTTGTTTTCATTTCATAATTTTCCGTATATGTGTTTCCTGCGACTTGATCGCAGGATCAAATGCAACAGTTATGCCATTTCACTATTTGACCCTGTGGTCAAGCCACAGGGAGCAATGTAGTTTATAGCAACCCTGCCATGATATTGCGGATGGATTGAATGTTTTCACCCTTATGGGCGCTCACAAACTCAAACTCCGGATGCAGGGCAGGGTGCTTGCTGCCGAGTTTTTCATGCTCTTTGGCACGGTTTGCTTGTTCTTTTTGGCTCAACTTATCCAATTTGGTGAAAATAATGCGGTATGAGATGGCCACCTCGTCTAAAATATCCATCATTTCTTCATCGCTTTTCTTGATCGGGTGGCGGCCATCCAGCAGCAAAAATACCTGCTTTAGATTTGGGCGGCATTGCAAAAAATCTACCATCAGCCGGTGCCATCCAGCCACCTCACGCTTAGACGCTTTAGCATAGCCATAGCCAGGCAGATCTACAATGCGCAGCAATTCAGGTTCCTCACCAATAGCAAAGAAATTGAGCTGCTGTGTGCAGCCGGGTGTTTTACTGGTGCGCGCCAGGCTTTGGCGCTTGGTCAGTGCATTTATCAGTGAGGATTTCCCCACATTGGAGCGGCCCACAAACGCCACTTCCGGCACATTGGCCGGCGGCAATTGTGCAATGGACGTAACGCCGCGTAAAAACGCAACAGGCTGCTGGAACAAACGGGTAGGGTTAATGCTCACTAAAACGGAATATCATCATCCACAGGGGCGGAGGCAGCGGCAGCAGGTTGTGCTGCGGGTGCAGAGGCTGCTGCTGGTGCGCTGTATCCACCGCCAGAGGCGCCGTCGCCACCGCGGCTGTCTAGCATAGTCAGCTGGCCGCCATAGCCTTGCAGCACCACTTCTGTGGTATATTTATCTTGACCAGACTGGTCTGTCCATTTGCGGGTTTGCAATTGGCCTTCAATGAATAATTTGCTGCCTTTTTTTACGTAATTCTTCACCACAGTCACCAGGCCAGGGTTGAAGATTACCACGCGGTGCCATTCTGTGCGTTCGCGTTGTTCGCCCGTCATTTTATCTTTCCAGCGCTCACTGGTGGCAATAGATAGATTCGCTAGCTCCTTGCCATCTTGCGTAGAGCGGATTTCCGGATCATTCCCACAATTTCCAATCAACATCACTTTATTTAAACTACCGGCCATATCTCTTCTCCCTTTTTGCACTTGAGTTCGCTGCATCATCTCCTATACTGCTGCATCATGCTTTTCAAGAAGGGAATGCACCACCATGGCGAAATCTAACTCTGCAGAGCCTAATGCTATCACCCATATCTCCGTACGTGGTGCAAAAGAACATAATTTAAAAAATGTGAATGTGGATATTCCGCGCAATCAATTTGTGGTGGTAACGGGCTTGAGTGGTTCGGGTAAATCTTCTTTAGCGTTTGATACGATTTATGCTGAAGGCCAGCGCCGCTATGTGGAGAGCCTAAGTGCCTATGCGCGCCAGTTTTTGGAAATGCAAGGCAAGCCGGATGTGGAATCTATTGAGGGACTCTCGCCTGCTATTGCGATTGACCAAAAAACCACCAGCCGTAATCCGCGCTCTACGGTGGCTACGGTAACTGAGATTTACGATTATATGCGCTTGTTGTTTGCACGTGTGGGTGTGCCTTATTCACCAGCCACGGGCAAGCCGATTGAGCGCCAAACGGTGAGTGACATGGTGGACCGCGTGCTGGCACTGCCAGAGGGTACGAAAATTTATGTGATGTCTCCCATCGTGCGTGGCGCAAAGGGTGAGCATCGCAAAGAGCTGATTGACCTGAAAAAGCAGGGCTATTCACGGGTGAAGATTGATGAGATTGTCTATCCGCTGGATGATTTGCCGGAGCTGGATAAGCAAAAGAAGCATAATATCTCTGCGATTGTAGACCGTATTAAAGTATCTGATAAATTGGGCAATCGCCTGCCGGACAGTATTGAAACCTGTCTGCGCCTGAGTAATGGCTTGATGGAAATTGAAGTGGTGGAGCTGCCGGAAGATGCGCCAAAATCAGCGCATAAAAACGGTGAGGTGATTTTATTTTCTGAGCGTTTTTCTTGCCCAGAATCCGGCTTTCAGCTGGCAGAAATTGAGCCGCGCATTTTCTCTTTCAACAGCCCGTTTGGTGCCTGTACGGCCTGTGATGGTATTGGCACGGAGATGTTTTTTGACCCGGATACCATTGTGCCGAATAAATTTGCCACACTGAAAGAGGGTGCCATTGCACCTTGGGCGCAATCAACCTCTAAATATTATGAGCAAACGTTGGAAGGCTTGGCGGCTTATTATAAATTTGATGTAGAAACCGCCTGGTTTGATTTGAGTGATGAGGTGAAGCAGGTTATTTTATACGGCTCTGGTGAAACCAATATCGAAATTGAATATGAAGACGGGTACCGTATTTACACCGTAAATAAGCCATTTGAGGGTGTGCTACCAAATCTGGAGCGCCGTTACCGCGAAACGGATTCCAACTGGGTGCGTGAAGATTTGGAGAAATACCAGAATATCACCAATTGCCGTGAATGTGATGGGCACCGTCTGCGCAAAGAAGTGTTGTGCATTAAAATTGCCGATCACCATATTGGAGAAGTGTGCAGCTGGACGATTGAAGAAGCGATGGAGTGGATTACTTCCTTGCCAGAGAAGCTGAGCAAAACGCAAAATAAAATTGCAGAACGTATTTTGCGTGAGCTCACACGTCGTATCCAATTCCTCTATAATGTGGGTTTGGATTATCTCACGCTTAGCCGCAAGGCAGGCACGCTTTCGGGCGGTGAGGCGCAGCGTATTCGCCTGGCATCGCAAATTGGTGCGGGCTTAAGCGGTGTATTATATGTGCTGGATGAGCCTTCCATTGGCTTGCATCAGCGGGATAATGACAAGCTGATTAATACGCTGAAAGGCCTAAAAGAACTTGGTAACACGGTGATTGTGGTGGAGCATGACGAAGATACCATGCTGCATGCAGATTACATTATTGATGTGGGCGTGGGTGCAGGTGTGCATGGCGGTAATATTATCGCGGAAGGCACGCTGGAAGAAATTAAGAAGGTGAAGGGCAGTATCACTGGCCAATATCTAAGCGGTGAGAAATATATTGCATTGCCAAAGCGCCGTGAGGTGAATTTGAAGCGCGCGATCCATATTCAAGGTGCGCGTGCCAATAATCTGAAGAATGTGGATGCAAGCATTCCGCTGAAAACGTTCTGTGCCGTAACCGGTGTATCTGGCGGCGGTAAATCTTCGCTGATTATTCAAACATTATACCGTGCACTTTCCA
>JAHDHN010000008.1:13607-16845 GCA_020631295.1 Rickettsiales bacterium | reverse complement strand
TCTGGCGGCGGTAAATCTTCGCTGATTATTCAAACATTATACCGTGCACTTTCCAAGAAACTGCATGGCAGCAAGAAAACAGTAGGTGATTATGATGGTATTCGTGGCCTGCAATATATTGATAAGGTGATTGAGATTGACCAATCACCCATTGGCCGCACGCCGCGCTCTAACCCAGCTACCTATACCGGTGCCTTTACCCATATTCGTGATTGGTTTGTGTCTCTGCCAGAGGCCAAAGCGCGTGGTTATAAGCCTGGTCGCTTTAGCTTTAATGTGAAAGGCGGGCGTTGTGAGACCTGCCGTGGCGATGGCCTGATTAAGATTGAAATGCACTTCCTGCCGGATGTGTATGTGAAGTGCGATGCGTGTAACGGCAAGCGTTACAACCGTGAGACATTGGAGATCAAATATAAGGATAAATCTATTGCCGATGTGCTGGAAATGACGGTGGAAGATGCGTGTAATTTCTTCCAGAACATGCCACAAATTCGGGAAAAGCTGGAGGCACTAAATGAGGTGGGCTTGAGCTATATCACACTTGGGCAGTCTGCCACCACGCTTTCAGGTGGTGAGGCACAGCGTGTGAAGCTGGCTAAGGAGCTTTCGCGTAAATCCACAGGCCGTACGCTATATATATTAGACGAGCCTACTACGGGCTTGCACAGTGATGATATCGCCAAGCTGTTGAAGGTACTGCATAAATTGGTGGATACGGGCAACACCGTGCTTACCATTGAGCATAATCTGGATGTGATTAAAACTGCAGATTGGATTGTGGATGTAGGGCCAGAAGGCGGTGCTAAGGGCGGTAATATTGTAGCTGCAGGCACACCAGAAGACGTGGCCGAGGTGGCCGAAAGCTACACAGGCCGCTACCTCAAGCCACTCTTAGAAAACGGCGTGCGCGAAGCGGCTTAGGGTTAATGCTTGAGGCAATCTCACTTTTTGCTTATGGCTGAAGAAAAGGAACCAGACTATCACTATTTTTTACCATAAGGGCGATTTGCCGGCAGATGTGACGTTAAGCGGTGATATTGCCATGGATACAGAAACCAAGGGCCTGATGGTGGGGCGTGACCGCTTATGTGTGGTGCAGCTTTCGGATGGCAATGGGGATGCGCATCTGGTGCAGCTCACGCCACAAGAATATGATAGCTGTAAGAATCTAAAAGCATTGCTGGGCGATAGTTCTCGTCAGATTATTTGTCATTATGCCCGTTTTGATGTGGCCACAGTAAAATATTATTTGGGTGTGGATATCAATACTATCTTCTGCACTAAAATTGCTTCCAAACTCTGCCGTACCTATACAGATCGTCATGGTTTGAAGGAATTATTGCGTGAGTTGCTGGAGGTGGATGTATCTAAAGAGCAGCAAAGCAGCAATTGGGCGCAAGAGCTGACCCAGGCGCAGCAGCAATATGCGGCAAATGACGTGCTGTATTTGCACCGCCTACGCGAGACATTAACAGGCATGTTGCAAGAAGAATCACGCTTAGAGCTAGCGCAGCAATGTTTTGACTTTCTGCCCACGCGTGTGGAGCTGGATCTGGCCGGTTGGAATGACCAGGATATTTTTAGGCATTAATGAGGCATGAGCAATTCTATTACCATAGCACGCGAGGTGATCGACACCGAGATTGAAGGCTTAAAAGCGCTGGAAGAGGCGCTGGATCAGCGCTTTGTGGATGCGGTGGAGATGCTGCATGCGATTAAAGGCCGCGTGATTATAAGTGGCATGGGCAAGAGCGGACATGTGGCGCGTAAAATTGCAGCTACCATGGCATCTTGTGGCACGCCGGCGCATTTTGTGCATCCGGGCGAGGCCAGCCATGGCGATTTGGGCATGGTAACAAAGGAAGACGCGCTGATTCTTCTCTCCAACTCAGGTGAAACGGCTGAGCTAAAAGACATGATTTATTATGCCAAGCGTTTTTCAATTCCGCTCATTGCGATTGTGCGCCGTGATACATCAAGCCTAGTAAATGCTGCGGATTATGCATTTGTACTGCCGGAAATTGAAGAGGCAAGCCCGGTGGGTGCGCCTACCACCAGCACCACTATGATGCTGGCCTGGGGTGATTGCTTGGCGATGGCGCTATTGCACAAAAAAGGGTTCAGTAAAGATGATTTTGGTGTGTTTCACCCAGGCGGCAAGCTGGGTGCGCAGTTTTTAACGGCAAGTGAGCTGATGAAGCAGGGTGATGATTTGCCTGTTGTTGCGCCCGCAGACCCAATGGCGCATGCGCTGATTGTGATGACGGAAAAAAGCTTAGGCCTGGCAATCGCAGTGGAAAAAGATACGATTAAGGGCATTGTAACGGACGGTGATTTGCGTCGCCATATGGATGATGAGCTGGTGTTAAAACCGGTGTCTGAGGTGATGAAATCTGACCCGATTACCATTGCACCAGAAACACTTGCTGCAGAAGCACTGCAGATTATGAATGAGAAGAAAATCACCAGCCTGATTGTGGCAGATGCACAAAAGCAGCTGGTGGGGTTGCTGCATATTCATGACTTACTGCGGGCAGGCGTGTAGATGGCTCAAAACCCCATCATCGTAGCGTTGGATATGCAAGATGTGGCAGAGGCGAGTAGGCTTGCCACCACACTCGCACCGCATGTGGGTATGGTGAAGCTTGGCTTGGAATTCTTTATTAAAAACGGCCCAGAGGGCGTGAAGGCGGTAAAAAAAGCTAGCGGCTTGCCGGTGTTTTTAGATCTTAAACTATATGACATTCCTAACACGGTTGCTGGTGCGGTAAAAAGCGCAGTGGCGATGGAGGTGGATATGCTCACTATCCATCTTTCCGGTGGTGAGGAAATGTGCCGTGCGGCCAAAAAAGCAGCGGAAGGCAGTGCGTTGCAGCTGTTGGGTGTCTCGGTGCTTACCAGCATGGAAGAGCATGATCTGCGCCAAACAGGTATCCGTTCCGATGTGCCTGCCCAGGTGCTGCGCTTAGGTGAAATCGCACGTAAAACCCAGCTGCATGGCATGGTGTGTTCTGGCTTGGAACTGCCAGTGCTTTCACAGCGTTTTAACGCACAGCTGCAATTTGTGGTGCCAGGCATTCGCCCGATTAATGCAGATC
Organism: Rickettsiales bacterium; assembly: GCA_020631295.1. Taxonomy (GTDB): domain Bacteria; phylum Pseudomonadota; class Alphaproteobacteria; order Rickettsiales; family UBA8987; genus JAHDHN01. The sequence continues at coordinate 13,747 of JAHDHN010000008.1, read as the reverse complement.
TAGGCGACCAAAAGCGGGTGATGACGCCGCCTGCAGCCATAAAAGCAGGCGCTACGCATTTGGTAATCGGCCGCCCCATTACCCAGGCAGATAACCAAGCTGAGGCGGCCGCAGAAATAGTTTCCTCTTTAGATTCATAG
>JAHDHN010000008.1:0-13507 GCA_020631295.1 Rickettsiales bacterium | reverse complement strand
GGCAGATAACCAAGCTGAGGCGGCCGCAGAAATAGTTTCCTCTTTAGATTCATAGGTGCTTGCAATTGCCTCCTTATTTATGATAGCTCACATGCAGTGAGGCTTTTGGGAGAGACATCTTGTTAAAACTGGTAGCGTATAAAGAAACGGCAGCAGATGAGCAGCGCGTGGCAATCACGCCGGATGCGGTGAAGAAATATGCCGCGTTGGAGATTTCTTGTTTCATTGAAAAAGAGGCCGGCAAGCAGGCGGGCTATAGCAATGCAGACTATAAAGCCGCCGGTGCTACTTTATTTGAGGCGGGTGATTTAGGGCCGTTGCGTACGGCTGATATTGTGATTGGTGTGCAGCCAGATGTGACAACAGGTGCGGCTTACAGCAAAAAAGCATGCGTGATTGGCATGCTAAAACCTGGTGCGAAAGACAGCCCGGCAGCAGCCTTTAACAAAAAGAAATTAGCGGCATTTTCACTGGAGTTGTTGCCACGCATTACTCGCGCACAAAGCATGGATGTGCTTTCGTCGCAAAGCAATTTGGCCGGTTATAAAGCGGTGATTGATGCGGTGAATGAACTGCCTGTGGCAGTGCCGATGATGACCACGGCTGCAGGCAGCATTAAGCCGGCACATGTGTTGGTAATTGGTGCCGGTGTGGCTGGCTTGCAAGCCATTGCGACGGCCAAGCGCTTGGGTGCTAAAGTATCTGCATTTGATGTGCGTGCGGCGGCCAAAGAACAGGTGGAAAGCTTGGGTGCTGCTTTTGTGGAAGTGGAGAGCGACGAAGATCTGGAAAGCAAAGCAGGCTATGCCAAAGAAGCCAGCGAAGAATATAAAAAGCGCCAAGCAGAAGCGTTAGCGCAAAGCCTACCAAAACAGGATATTATTATTACAACTGCGCTTATTCCTGGTCGCCCTGCGCCGGAAATTATTACAGCGGAGATGGTAAAAACATTAAAAGACGGTGCTGTGGTGGTGGATTTGGCTGCGCCGGCAGGCGGCAATGTGGCGGGCACGCAGCTGGGCAAGACTGTGAAGAAAGCGGGTGTGACCTTTATTGGGCACAGCAACACAGCTAGCCGCTTGGCAAAGGATGCTAGCATGCTGCTTGCCAATAACTTCGTTTCTTTCATCACCAATTTGGTGAAAAATGATGAGAGATCAGTAGAAATTAACCTAAATGACGAAATCATCAGCGGTACATTATTGTGCCAAAATGGGGAAATGGTGCATCCGTTACTAGCGGAGAAGGCGCCGCCGAAAAAAGCAGCTGCAAGCAAGGCCAAGAAGGCACCTGCGGCACGAAAAAGCAAAGCTACGGCAACAAAAACAGCCAGCAAATCAGTAGCCAAAAAGCCGGCTGTGAAAAAAGCCACAGCTGCAAAGAAAACAACAGCTAAAAAGCCAGCTACACGCAAAAAGTCAGTGAAAAAATCATAACGTCATCAAAGGGGCGAGCATTATGTCGAATGTAACGGAAATTATTGAAAATATACGCGCGCTAGAGCAGGAAAATGCGGCGCTTTCACAGCAGCTGCAAGAGGCGCAGCTGGCCACGGTTAATGCGCAGCAGGGCATTGATCCGCTTATTTTTGGCCTGACCGTGTTGGTGTTGGCCTGCTTTGTGGGATATTATGTGGTATGGCGTGTGACACCCTCTCTCCACACGCCGCTTATGGCAGTAACCAATGCGATTTCGGGCATTATCATTGTGGGCGCGATGATCGCGCTGGGTGCGCAAACGGGTGCCATTTCAGGCGCGTTGGCGTTTATTGCTACCATGATTGCTGCGATCAATATTTTTGGTGGGTTTGTGGTCACACAACGCATGCTGGCCATGTTTAAAAAGAAAAAGGCGTAAACTATCATGACATTTACTACTGCATTATTATATCTGGTTGCCGCTGTTTGCTTTATTTTTAGCTTAAAAGGGCTTTCTTCGCCTGCCAGCGCGCGCCGTGGTAACCTTATTGGTATTGTGGGGATGGCCATTGCTATTATCACCACGCTGAACCAGCCGGGTATTTCGGACCATAGTTCCTTGTTGATTGCCATTGCGCTGGGCGGTGTGATTGGCACGGTGATTGCGGTAAAAATCCCGATGACGGCTATGCCACAGCTGGTGGCTGGGTTTCACTCTCTGGTAGGCTTGGCAGCCGTATGTATCGCCTTTTGTGCGCTGCTCAATCCAGAGGCATTTCATATTGTAAAAGACGGCGGCCTTGTGCCAAGCGGTATTAAGCTTTCTAGCCTGATTGAGCTGGCGCTCGGCACAGCTATTGGTGCAATCACCTTCACGGGTAGTGTAGTGGCATTTGCCAAGCTGCAAGGCATTATGGGCTCTAAACCGCTGCGCTTTAAAGGCCAGCATTTGCTCAATGCCGCGCTGGGCATTGTGACTATTTTGCTGATTGTGGCATTGCTGCGCACGGAATCTGTATTCATATTTGTGCTGCTCACCGCAGTGACTTTGCTGCTGGGCTATTTATTGATCGTGCCAATTGGCGGTGCAGATATGCCGGTGGTGGTATCTATGCTCAACTCCTATTCTGGTTGGGCAGCGGCGGGTATTGGTTTCACGCTTGAAAACAGCTTGCTGATCATTACCGGAAGCTTGGTGGGCGCCAGCGGTGCTATTTTGAGTTACATTATGTGCAAAGCCATGAACCGTTCATTGTTTAATGTATTGTTCGGTGGCTTTGGTGAATCTGCTTCTGCTGCCAGCGGTGCTACAGAAGATGATGACCGCCAGGCCAAGGCGGGCAGTGCTGATGATGCTGCCTTCTTTATGAGCCAGGCAGAGAATGTGATTATTGTGCCAGGCTATGGCATGGCAGTGGCGCAAGCGCAGCATGGGTTGCGTGAAATGGCAGAAGCGCTAAAGGCGCGCGGTGTGAATGTGCGCTATGCAATTCACCCGGTAGCAGGCCGCATGCCGGGCCATATGAATGTGCTCTTGGCAGAGGCCAATGTGCCCTATGATGATGTGTTGGAGCTGGAAGAAATTAACCGTGACTTTTCCAGCACTGATGTTGCCTTTGTGATTGGTGCGAATGACGTGACCAACCCAGCGGCAAAAACTGATGAGGCTAGCCCGATTTACGGTATGCCCGTGTTGGATGTAGAAGATTCCGAGCATGTGTTCTTTGTGAAGCGCTCTATGTCTGCGGGTTATGCCGGTGTGCAAAATGAGCTGTTCTTCCGCGATAACACGCGCATGCTATTTGGTGATGCAAAAGACATGGTAGAGCAGATTATCAAGGCGCTAGAGGTGCTGTAATATATTGTTGGCATCATCCTGTGGTTTAACCACGCCGATCCAGAGCAACAAGAGAGATTTAGTGGAATCGTTTAACAATGCATAAACAATATTGTTCCCTGTGGTTTAGCCACAGGGTCAAATACTCCAACAGTATAACTGCTAGATTGGATCCTGCGGTCAAGCCGCAGGAAACAGAATTATGAAATGTATTACACGTACATTCTGAATGAATATTAAGGTATATCTAATGGCTCTTTCTCCTAAATTAAAACGCTTTTTACAGCTGGTGGTGTTGCTGCTGGCAGTTGCCTATTATCTTTATATAGAATGGCAGCAAGCGAGCCTTGCAGAGGCAGTGCGCGCTGGTGCGCTGAGTGCTGCGCAGGCGGAGCGTATTGCGGATGATATTGCGTACGGGCATGCTTACCAAAAACATGTGATTGATCAGTATGAGTTTGGCCACATTATCTCCAAAGACGATTTCTCCGATATGATAGAACATACGTTGAGTGAGCCGGATGATAGCAAGGTGCTGGACAGCGACAGTGCCGCTTTTTGGGATAACGACATGCAGCTTCTGGTGATTTATAACCCCTATGCGCGTGATAAAGGCACGGCCTACCGCCCATATAAAGGCAAGCGGCACTTTTATGAGATTGATTGAGTGGAAGAGAGCTCTGATTCGGTTAAGAAGTTATACTTACTTCCGTGGTAGTCTTGAAAGCAGTAGGCGCTGTAATTTCCAGGGCAGTAGTCCAAGCAGGCAGATGAGTGCGTAAAAGCGGCGTGGAAAGAGGATGCGCTCTTTCTTTTTCTCTATTCCGCGCAGAATGCGCTGTGCGGCTTTCTCCGCCGGCATTAAAAACGGCATATAGAATTGATTCACATTCGTGAGTGGTGTGGTGATATAGCCTGGACAGATGGTGCTGATGGTGATGTTATCTGCCTGATGGGTCATGGAAAGCGCTTGCCCTAAATAACGCACGGAAGCCTTGCTGGCACTATAGGCAGGCGCACCGGCCAGTGGTAAAAAGCCTGCAAGCGAGCTGATAATGGCAATATGCCCGCTTTGGCGCGCCACCATGTGCGGCAGGAGCGGTGCGATTGTGTGCATCACGCCATTAATATTCGTTTCCATCACATGATGCAGTGAGTCTGTATAGGCCTCTCCACCCACAGTACCGGCCGATACACCCGCATTGGCAATGGCCAGGTCAATATTATGCGCATCATCCCACGCTTCCAGCTGTGTGTGCATGGCCTGTTTGTCGCGCACATCTATAGCGGCGATCTTTACGGTAATGTTATCATAGCTATCACATTCTTGCTGCAGGGCCTTTAGAGAAGCTGCGTTGCGGCCCATAAGCAGCAATATGCTTGGGGTATTTTGTTTGGCGTATGCGAGTGCAAGCGCCTGGCCCAGGCCGCTGGATGCGCCGGTGATGAGGATGGTGCGCGGGCTATTCATACGGGTAATGTGATTTCCACGCGCAAGCCATCCAGCTTAGGGCTGCGCAGCAGCTGAATGCGGCCACCATGCGCGTTGATGATATCGCGCGCAATAGTGAGGCCCAGGCCCACACTGCCTTTTTGGTTGGAGCGTGCGCTGTCTAGCTTCACGAAAGGCTGGAATACATGCTCGCGCTCATGCTCTGGAATGCCTGGGCCATCATCTTCCATTACGATGGATATGGCATTGCTGCGCATGGCGGCGGTGATATGCAGTATTGTTGCATGTTTGGCAGCGTTGGAGATAATATTTTGCAGCGCACGCTTTAAGCCAAGCGGGCGGCCTTCCAGTGTAATGTCAGGGCAGTTAAGCGCAATAGAGAGGTCACTCTGGCGGCGAGTGAGTTGCTCCAGCAAAGGTTGCAGGGCAATGGCTTCCACCGCTTCTGCTTGCGTGTCTTTGGTAAAGGTCAGATACTCATTCACCATCTGCTCCATTTCCAGTACATCCTCACGCAGACTGTCTTTCTTTTCATGGTCTGGCAGCATTTCCAGCTCCAGCCGCATGCGCGCCAGCGGTGTTTTTAGGTCGTGCGATACGTTGGCCAGCATTTCTGTACGGCGGGTGAGTAGGCGTTTTATGCGTTCTTGCATTTGAATAAAGGCAAGGCCTGCACCACGTACTTCCTTGGCGCCATGCGGTTTATAATGCCCTGTTTCAGCACCGCGACCAAAGGCCTGTGCGGCCTTGGTGAGGTGTAAAATAGACTTCACCTGATTTTTTAAGAACAGTAGGGAAATTATTGAAAGTAAAAGAGAAATTCCTGCCATCCATAAGATAAATATGGTGGTGGTGCTGGAGCTAAGGCGCTTGCGTGGAATGTGATAGGACGCCACATTATTACCGGCCTGCACCTGAATTTCCAGCTGCTCCTTGCCGGAGTCGTACTGAAAAGAAAAAGCATCTTCCTGCCAGGTTTCTTGCAGTAGCTTGCGCAGCTTTTGGTATTTGTTCGTGTTGTTTTCATCAATAGTGCCCATATTCACCTTGCCGCCAATATGCAGCTTGGTGGCTGCCTTGCGGAATGCGCCCAAATCGCGCAGCAGCAAATCATGCAGATAGGTCAGCTCATGTGCCAGTGAGGCGCTCAAATTACGGTCCATGCTTTGCCAATGGCGCTCATAGAAAATATAGGCCAGGAAGCATTGCGCCAGCAACATGGGTAGCAGTACAATCAGCAAAAAGCGGCCATAGAGACTTTGCGGTAAAATATGTTTGAGCCAACGCATAATGGCGTTATAAGTTGAGTATTATGACAACACAAGAACCGATACTTATCTTTGACACCACATTGCGCGATGGGGAGCAATCTCCGGGGGCAACCATGACACTGCAAGAAAAATTGTTGGTAGCAGAAGTGCTGGACCAGATGGGCGTGGATATTATTGAGGCAGGCTTTGCTGTGTCTTCTAAAGGGGATTTTGATGCGGTGCAAGCCGTGGCCAAGCAGGCAAAGAATGCCACCGTGTGTAGCTTGGCACGCGCGATCCGTGGAGATATTGAAGCAGCGGCAGAGGCGTTAAAGCCTGCCAAACAACCACGTATTCATACGTTTGTGTCCACCAGCGATATTCATATTAAATATCAGTTGAAGAAAACACGTGATGACGTGATTGGCTATATTCAAGAGAGTGTGGGCTTGGCGCGCAAATTATGCGACGATGTGGAATGGTCGCCCATGGATGCTACGCGTAGCGACGGAGACTTTTTGTGCAAGGCAGTGGAAGAGGCGATCAAGGCCGGTGCTAGCACCATCAATATTCCCGACACGGTAGGATACACAGTGCCGAATGAGTTTGCGGACACGATTACGATGTTGAAAAATCGTGTGCCGAATATTGATAAGGCCATTATTTCTGTGCATTGCCATAATGATCTTGGTTTGGCAGTGGCCAACTCTTTGGCTGCAGTGCAGGCCGGTGCGCGCCAAATTGAGTGCACGATCAACGGTATTGGTGAGCGCGCGGGTAATACTGCCATGGAAGAGGTGGTGATGGCACTCCGCACCCGTAATGATTATTTGCCGTTCCATACGCATATTCATCCGGAACACATCACGCGTGCGTCTAAATTAGTGTCGCAGGTGACAGGATTCATGGTGCAGAACAATAAGGCGATTGTGGGCGCCAATGCCTTTGCGCATGAGTCTGGCATCCACCAGGATGGTGTGCTGAAACATGCAGAGACCTATGAGATTATGAAGCCAGAAACAGTAGGTTTGGTGCGCAACAGCTTGGTGCTGGGCAAGCATTCAGGGCGTCATGCATTTAAAGATAAACTGCAAGAGCTGGGCTTTAATTTGGGCGATAATGCGTTGGAAGATGCGTTTAATAAGTTCAAAGATTTGGCCGACCGCAAAAAGCATGTTTATGATGATGATATTATTGCGATTATTGACGAACATGCGCTGGATCACAGCAATGATCATATTCAGTTTAAGGGCATGCATATCTCTGGCGGGTCTGACACGGATTTTTCTGTGGAGCTTACGCTGCAAGTAGATGGTGAAGAAAAAACTACCACAGCAACGGATTCTGGCACGGTGGCAGCTATGTTTGCAGCCATACGCTCTATTGTGCCGCATGATGCCACGCTTGGTTTATACCGTGTAACGGGCAACACGGAGGGTATTGATGCGCTTGCAGATGTGAAAGTGCGTTTGGATACGGATGATGGTGTGAAGGTGAATGGCGTGGGGCGCAACCCGGGCACCTTGATTGCCAGCGCACTGGCCTATATAAATGCGCTGAACAAGTTGCTTAATTATGAGGGTGACCGCATCATACCTGAAAAAACCGCGGGTGTTGAAAGCTAGAGGCTATAGCAGTGGGAGTGCATATATTGGAGATGATATAGATGCACTATTTGAACGAAGATAAGAACAATATTGTACGTTTTGATGCGGCAACACAGAGTGCTGATGCTGTTATTGCGCAGGTGAAAGAGACATTGCTGTGCTGTGATCTGTCTAAATTTTCTAACCTAGAAACGCGCCAATTAACGCCTGCTGCATTGGATGAGCTGCGCAGTTTCATAACGGCGCGTTTGGATGCAGATATGCAGTCTTATGCGGATGATCTGATCGTGCATTTGGGTTTTGCAGTGCCCAATCATCAACCCCAAAACACTAAGAAAAATCTGCTGGAGGCGTTTACCCTCACAGAAGATGATATTAGCACTGGCGCTGACAAGGCACGCCATGATCCGCATGTGAAAGAGGCAATTATATTGCATGCGCTGGAGCTAGAAACAGATATTCCGAAGGCCAGCAAGTCTTACATTCATGAAATATGCAACCGTGATTATTCCAATATGACGGCTGAGCAGTCAACCTTTGTGATTTCTGCCAAGCCGCCTACAGATGGTTGCAAAGAAGCCAGGCAATATCGTTTTGATCCAACGGCACATGAGGGGAAGGTGAGGGTATATAAAGCTGGAGATGGTAATATATTGCTCTTTGCATATGTGCCTGATGGCATGAATGTAAGTAAGTCGTTATTGGCAAGTGTGGCAGGTGTTTCAGCTAATCAAATTGAAAAGGCGTCTCAAACTATATTAGATGATATTGGCATTGGCCGTGCACGATTAAACTTTCATTCTCCAGAATTGGCTGAAAAAGCGGGCCATAATGTAAAAGTGGTAACGGCAGAAGCATTACATGGGTTGCGTGGTGCACATAGCAATAATTTAGGACATGCTATGTTGAGTATTCATTGCCCATCACATGCCCAAGAAATACAATCTGCAAAGCGTGTTGCGCATGATTCTGCTGATGTAAGTTATATTAGTGATGCGATCGCAAAGAAGAAGTCACCTTATAAAACAGAGGTAGAAAAAATCACGGTAGGTGTGTTGCGCACGGATGATGGTAATTTAAACAGGGAATGGATAGGACAAGAGATTAGCAGGCAATTGAAGCGTCATGTAGATATGAGAGATGTAAGGATAGAGATAAATGAAATTGCCCTAGATGGAGAGCAATATGCCGGCATGCCAAAGGATAAGGGCAAAAGAAAAGACTGGTTAGAAAAGACATTTGGAGAATCTTTGCCTAGAGCTGCAAATGAGAATTACTATTTTATGTCGGCATGCTCTTTGTTATCTTCTCATGGCATTGAAAAGATTGTTGGCGAGCTTTACCCTCAAGCATATGTAAATAGCTTGCCTATGGTGCTTTCGGAACGTGCTGGCATGTATCCAAACCAAACCATAGCAGTATTATGCCGTGATTATGTGAATCCAACTGAAAATAAAGAGAGTGCGTTTAGAAATGTATCAGGTAATTTCCTCTTTATAAGTGATGTTGCAGGTGAACAAGCCGGTGATGATCAGCTACGTAAGGGTATGAAGCGTCTAACAGATGCATTTAAAAAGAAAAAAACAGTACCAAAAGGCAAGCCATTGCAAGATGTACTTGCTGCAATTCCATATGAAATTCTAAATGATGTGGATAGAATATATGGCTTTAGTACAAGCTTTGCAAATTATGCAAATACAGCTGCTGATTTTAAAGAGCAGCGCATGGAATATGAAACAACGCATAATGTAGCAATCCGCACATTATTGGAGCTTTCATGTAAGTCATTGGCCAATTTCATTGCGGAAACATTGCAGGCAAAGGAAATAGACAGCCATGAGTCTGGTTGTCATTCTCTGTAAATCGATTATACTCTAATGCATGACGGTGATCTTAGCGTGGGTGGGGTATATAATAGCAGCATTGCTGGTGCTTCTGCTTATCGCGCTTTTTTGTGTGTATATTGCTGATAAAACCCAAACGAAAAGCACGTTGCGCCGCAATTATCCGGTGCTGGCGCATGGGCGGTATTTTCTGGAATATTTGGGCACGTTTTTGCGGCAATATTTCTTTGCACTGGACCGTGAAGAGCTGCCCTTTAACCGCGCAGAGCGCAGCTGGGTGTATCGTGCTTCGAAGAATATAAGCAGCACGCAGGCCTTTGGTTCCACGCGGGATTTGCGTAAACCCGGCACGGTGTATTTCTTAAATAGCAGCTTCCCCACATTGCCAGAGGAGCGCGCAGCTGCAGCGCCTGTTTTATTCGGAGTAAGCAGTTGTGCTGCGCCCTATGAAACAGAGCGCTTTTTTCATATTTCTGCCATGAGTTATGGCTCACTTTCAGCACCGGCGGTGCAGGCGCTTTCCTTGGGTGCTGCCAAGGCGGGCATGTGGCTGAACACAGGCGAAGGCGGTGTCTCGCCGCACCATCTGGCGGGCGCGAATGCGGATATCATCTTTCAAATCGGCACTGGAAATTTTGGGGTGCGGGCAGCAGATGGCAGCATGGATTATGATAGGTTAAAAGAGGTCAGCGCCAATCCGCAGATCAAAATGCTGGAGCTAAAATTGGCGCAAGGTGCCAAGCCGGGCAAGGGCGGCATTCTGCCCGCGACAAAGGTAACGCCAGAGATTGCAGAGATTCGTGGCATTCCAGAGGGAGAGGCGGCCTTGAGCCCTAATCGCCATATCGATGCGCCAGATACAAAGCGCTTGCTGCAAAAGCTGGAGAAAATGCGTGAGATAAGCGGTAAGCCGGTGGGTATTAAAATTGTGCTTAATGGTCCCGCATTGTTGCAGGAGCTGGCAGCATATGTGGAAGAGGGCCTGTCACCGCCAGATTTTATCACGATTGATAGTGCAGATGGAGGCACCGGTGCAGCGCCCATGAGTTTGATGGATAATGTGGGCATGCCGGTGCGTGAAACCTTGCCGTTGGCGCATGTGCTGTTAACGGAGCTTGGCTTGCGTGATCGCGTAAAACTGATTGCCAGCGGCAAGCTGATTCACCCTGTGGATGTGGCCTGGGCGCTGGCTGCTGGAGCAGATTGCGTGAATTCCGCACGTGGATTTATGTTTGCGCTGGGCTGCATTCAGGCGCTGCATTGTAACAAAAATACCTGCCCAACAGGCATTACCACGCATGACCCGAAGCTGCAGCGTGGTTTGGTGCCAGAAAGCAAGGCAGAGCGCGTGGCGCATTATGCCAACAACATGGAAAAAGAGGTGCAGAGCATTGCCCATGCGTGCGGCGTGAATCATGCCGGTGAGCTTTCACCAGAGCATATGCGTGTGATTCTGGATCATGGTCGCTCTATTGCTTACACAGAATGGTTGGAAATGCATAAAGGTGCAGTGGCATGATATCCAAACCCATCCTCATCGCCGTGGATGGCCCAGCCGCCAGCGGCAAGGGCACCATTGCGCGGCAAATTGCCGAGAAGCTTGGCGTGCCTTATTTGGATACGGGTAAATTATACCGCATGATGGGCCTGAAATATCTGCAAGGCATGGAAGAGGAAGGCGCGCTGGGCCAGGCGGCTGCCGAGCTTGATATTGCAGAAATTGCGCAGCATGATCTAAGCAGTGAAGAGGTGGGAAAGGCAGCCAGCATTGTGTCTGCCATGCCAGCGGTGCGGGCAGGCTTGCTGCAATTGCAGCAGAATGTGGCTGCCACGCCAGAAGGTGCTGTGCTGGACGGGCGTGATATTGGCACGGTGATTTGCCCAGATGCGGATGTGAAGCTGTTTATTACCGCCTCTGTAGAAGAGCGCGCCAAGCGCCGCACAAAACAGTTGCAAGAAGCGCAACAAAGCGTTACATACGCCCAGATTTTGGCGGATCTGCAAGCGCGAGATGCACGAGATGTGCAGCGCAACACAGCCCCGCTAAAGCCCGCTGAGGATGCGGTGGTGATTGATAGCACAACGCTTTCAATTGCCGAAGTTCTCTCAGCTTGTTGGAATGTGATTGAGCGTGTGGCTTCTTAGTATCTATGCAACATAGAGCCGCTTTTTTGCATTCCTAACCATATAACTAACCCGTATGCAGCTGAAGCCCTGTATATGAAATATGACAATAAAGAGATCTATATTTTATAATGTAATTCTCGTCATACCGCGGTTTATCCGCGGTATCCAGGGCGATGCGGCACTGCGGTGCTTGTGGCTCTGGATCCCGCGATCAAGTCGCGGGATGACGCAATATTTAGTGTCGTATAAAAAATAAAGGAAACTAAACCATGGCAGGTGTTAAATACCGCGAGCCGATTGTATCGGATTTTAAAACAGAAGAAGATTTTGCCAAACTACTTGGCGAAACAGAAATTGACTCTCTGAAAGAGGGGACCATCATTCAAGGCGTTGTACGCGCGATTGAAAAAGACATTGTGATTGTGGATATTGGCTTCAAGCAAGATGGCCGCGTGAATATCCGTGAGTTCGGCATTGCCGAGCGTGATGAAGTAGCACCAGGTGCTACGGTAGATGTGTATCTTGAGCGCATTGATAACGGCAAAGCAGAAACGGTTATTAGCCGTGAGCTGGCCTTGCGTGAAGAAGCATGGGATCGCTTGAGTGAGTCACATGAAAAGAACGAAAATGTGGACGGTATTATGTATGGCCGCGTGAAAGGCGGTTTCACCGTGGATCTTGGTGGTGTTGTAGCGTTCTTGCCTGGTTCTCAGGTGGATGTACGTCCGGTGAAAGACCCAACGCCATTGATGAATGTAACCCAGCCATTCCAAATTTTGAAAATGGATAAGCGCCGCGGTAACATCGTGGTATCTCGCCGTTCTATCATGGAAGAAACACGTTCTGCAGAGCGCGCAGAAGCACTTTCTGATATTTACGAGGGCAAGGAAATCACTGGTACAGTGAAGAACATCACTGATTACGGTGCGTTTATTGACCTAGGTGCGATTGACGGTCTGTTGCACGTAACAGATATTTCATGGCGTCGCATTAATCACCCAACAGAGGTGATTGCGGTGAACCAAGAAGTAACTTGTGTGGTAACGAAGTTTGATCAACAAAATCAGCGTATTTCTCTTGGTATGAAGCAGCTTCAAGCCAACCCATGGGATAATATCACTAGCCGTTTGAATAAAGGCGATAAGCTAGATGGTACGGTAACCAGCGTGGCTGACTTTGGTGTGTTTGTACAGGTGGAAGATAATTTGGAAGGCTTGGTGCCAACCAATGATATCAGCTGGACCAAGAAAAACACGCATCCGAACAAGCTAGTAGCGCAGGGTGATAAAGTATCTGTGGTAATTACTGAGATTGATACGGATCGTCAGCGTTTGGGCCTAAGCATTAAAGCAGCACAAGACAATCCATGGTCTGCATTCTCTATCGAGCACCCATCGGGTTCTGATATTGAAGGTGAAATCACCAATATCACTGACTTTGGTATCTTTGTGAAGCTTACTGGCGAAGCAGAGGGCTTGATTCATGTGAATGATCTGTCTTGGGAAGCTAAGCCAGAAGAAGAGCTGAAGAAATACAGCAAAGGCGATAAGATCAAGGCCATGGTGCTGGATGTGGATCCTGAGAAAGAGAAAGTATCTCTGGGTATCAAGCAGCTAGCGGGTGATCCGTTTAAAGAAGCAATGGACGGCCTGAAGGTGGGTTCTGCTGCAACAGTAACGGTAACCAAAGTGCAAGATAACGGCGTGGAAGTATCTGTGGGCGAAACAGGTATTACCAGCTTTATCCGCCGCAGCGACCTTGCGAAAGACCGCGTAGAGTGCCGTCCAGAGCGTTTCTCTGAAGGTGACCGCGTGGATGCCAAAGTGGTTGGTGTGGATGCTAAAACACGTAATGTGAAGCTTTCCATCAAAGCGCTTGAGCAAGATGAAGAGCGCCGTGCTATTGAAGAATTCGGTTCTGCCGATTCTGGTGCGTCACTGGGTGGTATCTTAGGCATGGCGTTGGATTCTG
>JAHDHN010000083.1:2626-4841 GCA_020631295.1 Rickettsiales bacterium | reverse complement strand
TTAAAATCGTAATGAATACTCTATTTTTCCTGTATCCCCGGGCAAGCGTAAGCGCGACCCGGGGTCCAGGGTTAACAAGCACATTCTATCGTTTCGCCCTGGGCCCTCGCTTTCGCAAGGGCTTCAAGATAGGAAGTTGTTAAGTGGAACTACTATATATAAAAAAGCTCTTCAGGCATATTATTCTACTGCCCGTATATCTCTATCGCTATTTTATTTCACCGCTCATTCCCATGCGCTGCCGCTTTTTGCCTAGCTGCTCGGAATATGCCATCGAAGCAGTCCATACACATGGTGTGATTAAGGGTAGCTTTTTGGCCATCAAACGCGTATCACGCTGCCACCCGTGGGGAGGCAAAGGCCTGGACCCCGTGCCGGAAAAAAGAGAGAAGAGCAATGAATAAAAGCAGCGAAATTCGTAATATCCTAATCACCGTGGTGCTGAGCTTTGCCATTTTGCAAGGCTGGTATTATTTCTTCCCGCCGGCAGAGCAGGCAGAGGCTGATGCCGAACAACAGCAATCCACAGCGGCAGATGTACCCACGGGTGTAGCAGCCACCAATGCAACAGAGGCAGAAGCTGCAGCGCCGGTGAGTGTGCCGATATCCATTGCAACACCCACCTTGCAAGGCACGCTAGACACGCTGGGCAGTAGATTTACAGCACTCACCCTCACCCAGCATGATGAAACATTACACAGCGAAGAGAATATCACATTGTTGAGCCAAGAGCTTGGTAAGCGCTATGACATCACCTTCGGGTGGCTGCAACGCCAAGGTGCAGGCATTACAGGCAACACAGCCTGGCAGCTGCAAAGCGCTGCAACGCTTTCACCAGAAAACCCGGTGATATTGCATGCGAATTTAGATGGTGTAACAGTAACACGCACCATCAGCATTGATGAGCATTATATGGTAACGCTCACAGATGCGCTGCAAAATGAGGGTACTGCACCGAAGCAGCTTTACCCGTATGCAGCGATATATCGTGATGTGCCCGAGATAAAAGAGATGTTCATCAGCCATGAAGGACCCATTCAGGTGCTAGATAGCGACCTGGAAGAGCATGATTATGATGATATAATTGGTGAAAAATCGCGTAGTGTGAAGCAGGCCGAAGGCTGGTTTGGCATTGCGGATAAATATTGGCTGACCGCAATTATTCCTTCTGGCAAGGCAGATGTGACCTTGAAGCAAAGCACGCAAAGCGAGCAAGGCACTGCAGCGGTGCAATATAATTACCGCGGTGAGGCGATTGATCTGCAGCCAGGTGCCACAGCCAACTACACGCAACGCGCGTTTATGGGCGCCAAACATCTGAATGTGATTGATAATTACGCCAAACAATATGACATTCCGCTCTTTGATCGCGCGATTGATTTTGGCTGGCTCTATTTTATCACCAAGCCTACCAGTCAGCTACTAAACTGGATTTACGCCAAGGTGGGTAATTTTGGTGTGTCGATCATCATCCTCACCATCATTGTGCGCCTGTTGCTGTTCCCACTGGCGAACAAGTCGTTTAAATCTATGGCGCGGATGAAGCAGGTAATGCCAGAGCTGCAAGCCTTGCGTGAGCGCCACAAGGACGACCGCCTGCGCCTAAACCAAGAAATGATGAAGCTGTATAAGGAAAAGCGGATTAACCCGATGTCTGGCTGTATGCCACTTTTGCTACAGATCCCTATTCTATTTGCGCTCTATAAGGTGCTGTATGTAAGCCTGGAAATGCGCCATGCGCCCTTTATTGCCTGGATGAAAGACCTTTCAGCGCCAGACCCCACCAATCTGCTAAATCTGTTTGGCCTGCTGCCCTTTGATCTGCCCGGCTGGTTGCCGGTGATTGGTATTTTGCCTATTTTATTTGCGGCCAGCATGTGGTTGCAACAATCTCTGAACCCAAAGCCAACAGATGCCACGCAAGCCATGGTGATGAAATGGCTGCCACTTGTGTTGCTGTTTGTATTTGCAGGCTTCCCTGCAGGCTTGGTGCTGTATTGGACCTGGAGCAACCTGCTCTCCATTTTGCAACAATGGGTAATCACCAAAAAGATCAACCGCGCCGCGGAGTAGGATTGTTAGATATAATAAGATCGCTTAACAATTCATAAAAGATATTGTTCCCTGTGGTTTAACCACAGGGTCAAATGCTGATACAGCATAACTCTTATATTTGATCCTGCGGACGAGCCGCAGGAAACAGGGTATGAATTGT
>JAHDHN010000083.1:0-2526 GCA_020631295.1 Rickettsiales bacterium | reverse complement strand
CCCTCTCGCAATAAAAAGAGCTGATAGCACACCACCACCACGGCTTGCGCCAAATTCAGCGATGGGTTGGCGCTATCGGTAGGGATGCGCATAATCGCATTACACAAATCCAACTCATATTGCGTAAGCCCAGTGCGCTCACAACCAAACACAATCGCAATATCAGCATGTTCCTTATATTCCGGCAGATCATGGTAATTGAAATAGACAGGCTTGCGGCTATCGCGCGAGCGGCCTGCCGTACCCAGCACAAAGCTGCGGTCTGCAATGGCCTCCTCCAGCGTATCATACAGCACCGCCTGCTCCAAAATGGGTGCTGCATGCACGGCCATGGCAATGGCCTTCTCATTCGGCCACGCATCACGCGGATTCACAATACGCAACTCAGATAAGCCAAAATTTTGCATGGCACGCGCAGCTGCACCAATATTTTCACCCATTTGCGGCTCATGTAAAATAATAACAGGGCGGATCATGGCTTAATCGTTATGCATCAGCGTGTAAATAAAGCCATCCGACAACGCATTGAAGGAGGCATCAATAATATTCGCGCTCACACCCACTGTGCGGAAGCGCTTGCCATCTAAATCATGCTCAATCTGCACACGGGTGATTGCGCCGGTGCCTTGCTCTGGCTTGATAATCCGTACTTTATAATCCACCAAATGCAGCTGTTGCAGCACCGGATAACGCGCATGCAGCGCCTTTTTTAATGCCGTTGCCAAGGCATTTACCGGACCGTTTCCTTCAGCCACTTCCAAATATTCTGTGTCACCAATCCACAGATGCGTTTTGGCTTCTGAGAAGGTCACCAGCTCATTACGTGCATTCCAGCGGCGCTCATCAATCACGCGGAAGCTCTCCACACGGTAAAATTCCGGCACCTCCTCCAAATGCTGGCGCGCCAGCACCTCAAAGCTCGCATCGGCACTATCGTAAGCATAGCCTTGCGCCTCACGCTGCTTTATTTCATCTACCAAATCCGCAATGGCACTGTTATTTTTGGTGCTCAAGCCAATTTTTTCAATGCGGTTGATCACATTGCTGCGCCCGGCTTGATCAGACACCAAAATCATCCGCTCATTGCCCACCGCCTCTGGCGGCACATGCTCATAGGCCTTTGGATGCTTGAGCACAGCCGAGACATGCAACCCCCCCTTATGTGCAAAGGCAGACGCCCCCACATAGGCCGCATGGCGATAGCGCGGGCGGTTTAAGCGGTCATCCAGCGCATTGGCAATCTGGGTAAGTTGCTGCATATTTTCATCACTAATACTTAGATCATAGCCAAGCTTGAGCTTGAGCGTGGGAATCAGCGCGATTAAATTGGCATTGCCGCAGCGCTCACCATAGCCATTTACCGTGCCTTGTACCTGGCGCACACCCGCCTGCACGGCCGCAAGAGAGTTCGCCACCGCATTTTCTGTGTCATTATGGCAATGAATGCCCAGATATGTACCCGGAATTTCCTTCACCATTTCTGCACAAATTTCTGCCACCTCATGCGGCAACGTGCCACCATTGGTGTCGCACAATATTACCCAACGCGCACCAGCTGTGTGGGCCGCTTTGGCGCAAGCAAGTGCGTAGCTTGGGTTGGCTTTATAGCCGTCAAAGAAATGTTCTGCGTCAAACATCATCTCTTTGCCCTTGCTCACACCATGCGCAACACTGTCCGATATAAGCGCTATATTCTCATCCAAACTAATTTCCAGCGCATCTTGCACATGAAAGTCCCAACTTTTCCCCACAATGCATACAGACGGCACATCCGTGTTGAGCAACGCATGCAAACCCGGGTCATTTTCTACAGATTGGTTAGGGCGGCGTGTCATGCCAAAGGCAGTGATTTTACCCTTCTCCAAATTGGGGAGATCAGCAAAAAACGCGTCGTCCGTTGGGTTTGCACCTGGCCATCCGCCTTCAATATAATCAATGCCCAACCTGTCTAGCTGCTCTGCAATCTCCTGCTTATCCAATACGGAGAAATCCACGCCCTGCGTCTGCGCCCCATCACGCAAGGTGGAGTCATAAAGGGTGATATGGTTCGTGCTGTGAGCCATCACAAGCTACCTATGCGTCATCCCGTGGTTTATCCACGGGGTCCAGGGCGATAAAGAGAGATTCAGCGTTGCAGCTCTGGATACCGCGAACAAGTCGCGGTATGACGCCTTTTAATGATAATACGACATTACTCTGAGATTGCTGCTTAATCATAGAACAAACCGTAATGAATTGCCCCAGCAGTTGCAACGAGAAAAAATATGCACACAGCTAATTGGCTTAGCAATTATGCAATTCACTATATCTAACATTAATGGTTTCGCTTCGCTGCTATACATGGTATGCAGAGGGAAGGTATAAACCTAAGGTTGTATTTATGCGTATTCTACTTGGCTCTTTTGCACTATTATCTTCAGCAGTCTCATTGCAGGCGGCGTCTTTGGACGAGGTGCTGGAACAGGCCTATCATGCCAATAAGCAGCTGAAGCGATCGGTTGCTAGCACAGAGGCGGTGCATGAGGG
>JAHDHN010000082.1 GCA_020631295.1 Rickettsiales bacterium | reverse complement strand
AGACATACAGAAAAACCTCCTATAAAAAACTGTCCGTTAAATCATAGCCACGTCACACCCATCAGGCACGGTGCTTTTGCACATCATAGCCAAAAAGTTGCAGCAGCAGATGATGCTCTTGGCTTAAGCCTTGTTGCAAATAAAGTGCCGCTGCATCTCGCGCATAGCGCAAATGCTCGCTATCATCTGGCAGTACGGCTATTTTATAGTACGGCAGTCCGCTTTGCTTGGTGCCCAGCATGTCGCCTGCACCGCGCAGCTTAAGGTCTTCTTCTGCAATCAAAAAGCCGTCATTGCTGTTGCGCATCACCTCCAGCCTAGAGCGCCCTGTTTGTGAGATAGCACTGTCATAAAGCAAAATACAGCTCGAGGCCTTGCTGCCACGCCCCACCCGGCCACGCAGCTGATGCAGCTGGCTTAGGCCAAAGCGCTCTGCATGCTCAATCACCATCACACACGCATTGGGCACATTCACGCCCACCTCAATCACTGTGGTGGCCACCAGCACCATCAGCTCACCACGCACAAAACGCTGCATTATTGTATCTTTCTCTGCCGGGCTCATGCGCCCATGCAACAGCCCCACCTTGCCTGGATATAACGCATCTAACTCCTTATGGCGCTGCTCTGCCGGTGTGAGTTCTGAAAGTTCACTTTCTTCAATTAACGGGCACACCCAATAGACCTGATCATTTGCCAAAATGGCATGCACTAAGCGGCCTTGTACATCATCAATACGGCTTAAGCTAATTACCCTTGTATCAATCTCTTGCCGGCCAGGTGGCTTACCCGATAAAATGGAGATATCCATATCACCAAACAAGGTCATCATCAGCGTGCGTGGAATGGGCGTGGCAGACATAAATAGCGCCTCAGCAGAGGCAGATTTCTCCAAGAGCAGCTGGCGTTGCTTCACACCAAAACGGTGCTGCTCATCCACCACCACCAACCCCAGCGATGCAAAAGTGACTGACTGCTGAAATAAGGCATGCGTACCAATCACAATCTTGGCACTATTGCTTTGTATCTTTGCCTGCATTGCCTTTTTCTCTAAAGCTGGCAGGCTGCCCTTCAGCAGCACTGGGTTTAGCTCCTCCAGCAGCCCAGCTTCTGTTAGCATTTCTGTGATCCATTGTGCATGCTGCTCTGCCAAAATCTCTGTGGGCGCCATGATGGCGGCTTGATAGCCCGCCTCGCACGCCTCTAACATCGCAAGCAGTGCTACCACAGTTTTGCCACTTCCTACATCCCCTTGCAGCAGGCGAAACATCTTTTCCGGCGAGGCTAAGTCAGCATAAATATCCTCCATCACCGATGCTTGAGAATCGGTGAGCGCAAAAGGCAGTGCATCATGCAATGCAGCGGGGTAACGGCTGGCTTTAGGGATTACCATGCCTGCCTCACGCTTTATCTCCTGCCGCTGCTGCGCCAAGGCAAGCTGGTTGGCGCATAATTCATCCAGCACCAAGCGTTTGCGCGCCTGCTCCAGCGCCTTGCTTTGCAGTGCTTCTGGCGCATGCAATTGCTGCAATGCCTCCATAAAACCTGGCAAGTTCTGATCTTCACGCTCTGTTGCCGCCCACCATTCTGGCAGCGTGGTTTTCTTTGCAATCTCTAGCGCATGCTTAATGGTATTGCGCATTACCTTCTGCGTCACACCAGCTGTTAACGTATAATGCGGTTCAATATGCGGCAGCATATGCTTCTTGCTGGGCGGTAGCACATAATCCGGATGAGACATCACAATCTGATTGCCATAGCGCTCCCATTTTCCGCTCACAATGCGTGTGGAGGTCAGTGGAAATTGCTTTTTGATACTCTCTGTATAAGAATGAAAGTACATCACCGTAATTGGCCCAATAGGCGAGTCACACAGCACTTTAAACGGTTTTTTGGAAAAACGATTGCCACGATGCTCATAGGAAAGCACCGTGAGCGGCAGCGTGATGATCGGCACATCCGTAAGCTCACGCTTGGATGCCGGCTGATGCCGCCGGTCAATATAGGCATAAGGCACATGCAGCAACACGTCCATTACCGTGTGGATGGAAAGCGCATCCGCAAATGAAGCGCTGAGTTTGGCACCAATGCCCGGTAATGTATCTAATGGTGCAAAAAGAGACTGCATGAAACGGCTATAGTGACTTTATTTAATAATTCATACCCTTGTTTCCTGCGGCTTGACCGCAGGATCAAATATACCAATTGTGCTGTATCACTATTTGACCCTGTAGTTAAACCACAGGGAACAATGGCTTTTATGATTTCTTAATTGAAACGGCTATAACAGAAAAAGCATAGAAAGACAGATTGTACTTCCCTTAATGCAGTGTTTTTATTATTTCTACCTGGCTATGGTAAGAAATATATCACATACACCGCCTTCGCGGAAAAACCGCACCTTGCGCTATCTGGCGTTTATTGTGCTACTGGCACCGCTTTTATATGTGGCCTATATGTCTAGCGATGCGCTGCGCTCTGAAATTAATGCCATTGCCAAGCGCGTGCAAAGCGCCTTCTTTAAAGAAGAAAAGCCGCAGACCACCAGCAGCTATTATCTGCAGGCTCAATTTGCAGAACAAGAGGCCGATATTGATCTCTCTGCAGAGCTCTTCACCAAAGCCTTTGCGCAGAGTGAAGATGCAGAACAAAAAACCATTTTGGCGAATAATGCTGTAGAATCCTCCATATTAGCGGGTGATATTGATGAAGCCTTTTCGTTACTGCCTGACAGCGCTGAGGATGATTTTTTAGCTGTATTTTTACGCTATATTGAAGCAGCAACACAAAATGATGCAACAGCGCTTGCCACCGCATTAGATGCGCATGAGCTGGCCACACATTTTCCTGAGATCACGGAGTTTTTACTGCCTGCTGTGACAACCTGGCAAAGCAAAATGGAAGACCCAACTGCAGACATTACCTTCCCTGTTACAGGTGAAAAACAGCTGCGGCGCTATAGCCAATATCAAAAACGCTTATTTAACGCGCGCCACAATATTGGTGACATGAGCGAGGCAGCCGCCACGCTGGCTGCTAATAATCAGCCCATGCGTTTTATTGAGGCTGCAGTGCGCTTGCACCAAAAAGCAGGGAATTATGTGGCCGCGGAAACACTGATGCAACATTATGTGAGCGGCACCCTGCCCTTTAAACCACAGCCGGATTTAGAGGCGATATATAACCCTAAACTGCATTTGGCCATCAGCCACCCGGTCTTGGATAATCGTAGCAATGCCATGCAGCCTATTTTGGCAGAATTACTGCTGGATATGGCGGAATATGCTCTGCAGAGTCAGCAAGTGCGCAAAGCAGTGATCTACGCGCAGCTTTCTTTTCACCTGAACCCAAACCGCCAATATACCACGCTGATTCTGGCGGATATTTTCAACCGTGAGGAAAATTACGAGAAAGCCATTTCCTATCTGGAAGAAGTGCCCAATACCTCGCTGAGCTACTGGAATTCGCAGTTAAAAGCCGCCAATATGCATTACACGCTGGGCGATGAAAAAACTGCCAAGTTTTTGCTTAATAATTTCAGCAAGAACAACCCCACGCTGCATAATGGCGTATTGTCTCTGGCGGATATTTATATGGGCGAGAAGCGGTTTAGAGACGCAGCGAACCTGTATCAAAGCGTGATTGATAAAACCGAGACCAACACCCATAAAAACTGGCCGGTGCTCTATGCCGCGGCCATGTGTTATGACCAAATTGACGAATGGGGCAAAGCTGAACCGTTGTTTCTAGAGGCGCTGCGCATTGTGCCCAATCAACCGGATGTGTTAAATTATTTGGGCTATAGCTGGTTGATTCGCAACAAGAACATCAATGAAGCGGAAACCATGCTGAAGAAAGCCATTCAACTTTCGCCCAATGCAGCGCATATTATTGATAGCTATGGCTGGGCGCTGTTTAAGCTGGAACGTTATGATGAGGCATTAAATTACCTGGAATATGCCAATTTGCTCATTCCACATGACGCAACGATTAACGACCATGTGGGTGATGTCTATTGGAAATTAGGGCGCTTCCGCGAAGCCACATGGCAGTGGAACCGCGCACTTTCATTTAAGCCACCTGCAGAAGATGCAATGAAGATAAAGCGCAAACTTAAAGATGGCTATCAGGATGACTCTGAAAGCTAGGGCTAGAGCCAAACTCAATTTGTGGCTGGAGATTACGGGCAAACGTGAAGATGGCTATCATATACTCGATTCGCTGGTTGCCTTTACTGATATGGGTGATGAGATAGAAATCTCTGCAGCTGATACACTCACCCTTACCCATGATGGGCCTTTTTCACACGCGCTGCCAAATAATCCAAATGAAAATCTGGCCTATAAGGTTGCTACGCATTTGCAGCGCACATATACTATAACAACAGGCGCGCATATCCATATACACAAGCAGCTGCCCGTGGCAGCCGGCATTGGCGGCGGCAGCAGCAATGCAGCCACCACCGCTTTGTTACTCAACCAACTCTGGCAGCTTGACCTTTCATTCTCAGAGCTAAAAACCATGCTACTGCCCTTTGGTGCCGACATTCCTGTGTGCTTGCATCAAGCACCCATGCATATGCAGGGCATTGGTGAAATGCTCTCACCTGCATCACTCCCCAGCATGCATGCCTTGCTGGTAAATCCAGGTGTTGCAGTATCCACCAAGGCAGTGTTTGAGAGCCTTCATTCTACTTCTTCTCGTCATCCCGTGGTTTATCCACGGGATCTCCCTGCTAGGACACGGCATATGGCAGGAGATTCCATGGACGAACCATGGAATGACGAGACTAAAAATAAGAGCGAAAATAACACAAGCCTAGCGCATATTATCACACGTGAAAATCACCTGCAGCAGGCGGCGATTGCACAGGCGCCAGTGATTCAAGAGGTGCAGGATGTACTAAGCAACACAGCGGACTGCCAGCTTTCCCGCATGAGTGGCAGCGGTGCCACCTGCTTTGCTATTTATAATACAGAAGCAGAAGCTACAAACGCAGCAGAGGCGATAAAAGC
>JAHDHN010000081.1:1526-5227 GCA_020631295.1 Rickettsiales bacterium | reverse complement strand
ACCTCTTTAAAATCACGCCCTGATTGTGCAATCAAAGACGGGTTGGTGGTCACACCATCCAACAGGCCTGTGGCTTTTAATGCCTCAATTTCAGCAATCTCTGCGGTATCGACAAAAAACTTCATGCTACGCGCTCCTTAAGCTTTATGCTGCCAGCAATTCACGCATGGTGATACCAATGCTTGCCGGTGAATCAGACACGGCAATATCTGCCGATTTCATCGCTTCGATCTTGTCATCCGCACCGCCTTTACCGCCGGCTACAATCGCACCGGCATGACCCATGCGCTTGCCTGGAGGCGCCGTACGGCCTGCAATAAAGCCAACCACAGGCTTTTTCACTTTGGATTGCTTCAAGAACTCAGCCGCTTCTTCTTCTGCAGAGCCACCAATCTCACCAATCATCACAATCGCTTGCGTTTCATCATCGCCCAAGAACAGGTCCAAACAATCGATAAAGTTTGTGCCGTTTACGGGGTCACCACCAATACCAATACAAGTCGACTGGCCAAAGCCTTCAGCCGATGTTTGCGCCACTGCTTCATAGGTCAGCGTACCAGAACGTGACACAATACCAATCTTACCTGGCTTGTGAATATGGCCTGGCATAATACCGATTTTACATGCATCTGGCGTGATAACGCCTGGGCAATTTGGCCCAACCAAACGAGACTTAGAGCCCGAAAGTGCACGCTTTACTTCCACCATATCCAGCACCGGAATACCTTCAGTGATGCACACAATCAGTTCAATCTCTGCACTGATTGCTTCCAAAATGGCATCTGCTGCAAATGGCGGTGGTACATAGATTACCGTGGCATTCGCATCGGTGCGGTCTTTGGCTTCTGCCACCGTGTTAAATACCGGCAGGCCCAAATGGTCTGTGCCGCCCTTACCAGGTGTTACACCACCCACCATCTGCGTGCCATAGGCCAATGCTTGCTCACTATGGAATGTACCCTGAGAGCCAGTGAAGCCCTGACAAATCACTTTGGTTTGCTTGTTTACTAATACTGCCATGTTTTTATTCTCCTACAATAATGTCATTATATAATGCTCCGATTATTCGGCATTTTTACTTCAGCATTAAATGTTATCGCCTCTTCCAGCTCTTCTTTGCTAAGTCTATTAGAGCGATGATTTTCTAACTTCTCTTCGACAATCATTGTTTTAAGCTTTTGGCATAATATATCTTTTAGGCTTGACCAATGATTTTTGCGCCCATCAGAGGCCGTAGTTTTTATAGTAATAGTTGAAGTAAATTGTCCTGCGACAGGTGCGCCTTCTTTTGTGTTTACGGTAGAGTCCTTCAATCCTACTATTCCTCCAGTATTGAAGGGGGAGTTGTCCATAATGTGGTTGAGTTTTTGGTTTATATCGCTCTCAAACTCATTTGATGGCATACCATGAGACGAGGTATCGCACAGCCCACTATCTCCTGATAGTTTTATCGTATATATATATGTTTTTTCAGGCATAAGAGACGTTTTCATGAGATATTTCCTTAGTTACGCTGCTTCCTGCTGTTTTACTGCTGCTACAATTTTCTCTGCAGCGTCGTTTAGGTTATCGGCGGGGATAATCGCCAGGCCAGAATTGGCCAGAATGTCTTTCCCCTTCTCCACATTGGTACCCTCTAGGCGTACCACCAATGGAATTTGCAGATCTACATCTTTAGCCGCTGCTAACACACCTTCTGCGATGATATCACAACGCATGATGCCGCCAAAAATATTCACCAGCAGGCCTTCCACTGCAGGGTCGGACAAAATGATTTTGAACGCCTCGGTCACACGCTCTTTCGTTGCGCCGCCACCTACATCCAAGAAGTTTGCAGGCTCTGCACCGTACAGCTTAATAATGTCCATGGTTGCCATTGCAAGACCAGCCCCATTTACCATACAGCCAATGTTACCGTCCATTTTCACATAGTTCAGCTCATGCTCTTGCGCACGCAATTCCAGCGGGTTTTCTTCGTCTTCATCACGCAATTCTTCAATATCCGGATGGCGGTATAATGCATTATCATCGAAGTTAAATTTTGCATCCAGGCAAATAATCTCGCCCTCATCACCCACTTCTGCCAACGGGTTGATTTCCACTTGGCTGGCATCCGTGCCCATAAACGCTTTGAACAGGCCACTCACCACTTTACCAAAGGCTTTGATTTGGCCTTTATCCAAGCCAATACCAAATCCAAGCGTGCGGATATGATGACCTTGCAAGCCAGAGGCTGGGTCCACAGTTACGGTAAGGATTTTTTCCGGCGTTGCTTCCGCCACTTCTTCAATATCCATCCCGCCTTCTGCAGAGGCAATGATCGCCACCTGGCTGGTCACACGGTCTACTACCAGTGACAAATAATATTCTTTTTTAATCGCGCTGCCTTCTTCAATATAGAGGCGCTTTACTTCCTGGCCTTCGGGGCCGGTTTGATGCGTTACCAGCGTGCTGCCCAACAGGCGCTCTGATTCTGCTTTTACATCATCAATGGATTTCACCACTTTTACACCACCGGCTTTACCACGTCCGCCTGCGTGAATTTGTGCCTTCACCACCCATACAGGGCCGCCAAGTTCTTCGGCTGCTTTTACCGCCTCATCCACCGAAAAGGCCGGGATGCCATAAGAGGTGGGCACGCCAAACTTACGCAACAACTCTTTGGCTTGGTATTCATGAATATTCATCGCTATGTTCCTCACAATAATGTTCAGTGTGAGGGGTCATAGCAGCTTGATCACGAGACGCAAGGGTTAGCTTAGCGAGAGAAAGCCTATTTCTTCTTCAATTCCACCATGCTGCTGAAGAAGCCTTTGACCGTTTTCTTTTTGTCTTCACCGTCCTGTTTTTTCGGCGTTTTAGGCTCATAGGTGTTAAAATCGTGGCTGATGTAAAATCCGCCTTTTTCCTTGTCCTTAATATGAATTTCCAGCACATATTTACGCACAGGTGGCGTGGTCTGCTTGCTGTAAATCATAATATAAAGCTTGTTTTTCAGTGGAATGGACACATCCGGATAATCTTCATGCAATGTCATCAGCACCGCACGGGCCTCGTCAATTGTCTCGTAAATTTTGTCCTTCTTCACCTCGCGCAGCTTCGGATGCCCCCAATTAGGATGGCGCGTTTTCTTCATTTTCTTCTGCGGATGATGATGCAGCGCAATATCCAGCTTATAGGCCGCCAGGGTAATTTTGCCATCCTCCAATTTTTCCGGGCGGATATGCATAAAATTACCCTTATACCCGTCCTTTTTCTCCTGCTCGGTCACTGCAAAATCCTTCACCCATAGCTGCAAACTATGTTCTGTATCACCCGGATTGGGCAGGCGCGTGGAGAGGGTAAAATTCTTTTTGATCGCGTTCAAACGTGTTTCTACCTGCTCTTTGGTATCAAAGCGCAGCAATTTATCGATAATAGATTGAATGGTGGGGTGCTTGATAGTGGCAAATTTGCGCCGCGCATAAAGCGGCTTCTTGCCTTGCTTTTTCGGTGCAGTTTCGCTGCTTTCTGCAGCAGGTTCCTGCTGCGTTTCTGTTTCATTCTTCCTAGGTTCATCAACCATAACATTCTCCTTTTTCAGGTGAAGTACTCAACGCGAAATATGTTTCTCACGTGTAAATGTTACTCATGTAACACCAAACATATGCAAACTAGCACAAAATCGAACTATAGAAAAGCATAAACTATAGTATTTCTTA
>JAHDHN010000081.1:0-1426 GCA_020631295.1 Rickettsiales bacterium | reverse complement strand
TAATAAAAATAGCAAATTTCTGTCGGCCTGTTGCTATTAATCTTTGCACCTGTATCATATACTGGTACCAAAAAAGATGGTCGTGGTATCATTTTTTGATACACTCTGCTGGCCGTAACAGATAGATTAACGCACCTTAATGCACCATATTATACACTTGTAACAAGGTGCTTTTATTGCTAATCTGGTGTTATGTATGATGAAAGCACGCAGTCTTTGTCCTTTCAGCCTAGTATGAAGCTGGAAATGGCACTGAAGAAAACGCAATCTGAGCTAGAGGCGCTAGCGCGGGATGTGGAAGCCTGCACGGAAGAGGAAAAAGACTGGTTGCATCGCTGGGCCATGATTAGCACCATTGGCGCGTCTACCCGCATTGAAAATGCAGTGCTGACCGATGCAGAGATTGAATGGGTGGACACCACCCTCTCTGAAGACGACCACCCTTCTGCCTTTGAAGCCAAGAAAGAGGCTATCTTTAATAAGCTTTCAAAAGATAGGGAGCGTAGCATTGAAGAAGTGGTGGGATGCCGGGAGATGCTATCGTTGATATATGTGCAAGCATCCGAATTATTCCCTCTCACAGAAACGATGATGTGTGGATTGCATAAAGAATTACTGCGCCATTATCCCGCCGCAACACGCTATGCAGGAGAATATAAGCGTAGCCCTAATCAGGTAGTCTCTGTCAATCACGAAACAGGCCAGCAGCGTATGGTGCTGGACCCCACACCGCCAGGGCCGCAAACTGCCTCTGCCATGCAGGCGTTAGTGGCGTGGTATAATCAGATTATAAAACAGCACCCATGGCCCATATTGGTGGCTACGGAATTTGTCTTCCGCTTTTTAGCAATTCATCCGTTTCAAGACGGCAACGGGCGTTTGGGCCGCGCCTTATTCTTGATGGCATTGATGCAAGGCGAAGATCCCGTCTTGCAAGGGTTGATACGTTATATCTCTATTGACCGGCAGATTGAACGGCATAGACCGCTCTATTACACCACATTGCAGCAAGCCTCTAACGGGCAATATCGCAGTGATCCCTCCGAGTATCAGCTGGAGCCACTGGCATGGTTTTTCCTAAAAATGATGGATCAGGCGCTGGAATATGTAACAATATTGCGGCAGCGCTATCATGCCATGCAACGCCTGTCTGAAAGTGCCACCCTTGTGTTACAGTGCTTCCGTTCTTCACCTGAACGCCGCCTGACACCGGCTGAGCTAATCGCAGATACAGGGCTAGTGCGGCGCACGGTGCAGAATGCCCTAGTATCACTGGTTGATGCAGGCATAATCAAACGCCTGGGCGCTGGGCGTGGCACACGTTACCAGCTCGTATTTTAGGGGTAGAAAACTGTGCCAATTTTGTGCCAATGAATGCGTAAAACGGGCAATAATTGGCCCATTTACGGTATAAAATGTTAAATAT
>JAHDHN010000080.1 GCA_020631295.1 Rickettsiales bacterium | reverse complement strand
ATCCCTGACAAGCGCAGCGCAGATCGGGGATCCAGGGTTAACAAGCACATTCTATTGTTTCGCTCTGGGCCCTCGCTTTCGCAAGGGCTGCAAATAGAAGTGAAGTTGCTAGATGGGTTTGCAATTATCAATAGCTCTCTAGGTTGCATCTTATTGCGCTGCGTGGTAGGTATCGTTCACTAATTACTATTTTTTAAGGGCTCAAAATGAAAAAAATTCTTTTATCCTCCGTGTTTATAGCAGTATCTGGTGCGGTATTTGCGCAGGCAGTGGTGCCGGGTGTGATTGACCGTGACCAACCCAGCCGCGATATTCCACAAGCATTTAAAGACGCACCAGATAATTCTGCTGTGGATAACGTGCCCACATTGCGTGCCACGCAGAATGACCGTGTGATTGGTACCTTTTCTAACATTGCCTATGAAGGGCCAACAGTGCTGAGCGCGGCTACTATTGACGAAGTAACAGCACCTTATGTGAACCGTGAGCTCACGGTGAGTGATATTGCAGAATTAAATTATGCGATTGAAAAACTTTATTACACAAAAGGCTTTTTGCTGGTGAAAGCAGTAGTGCCAGTGGATCAAGATTTAGATTCGGGCACGTTAATAGTGAAAGTGCATGAGGCACGCATTGGCGATATTATACCAAAAGATGTGAATGAGATTCTGAACGGAAATGTAAAATCGGGCATTATTAAATACGGTCCGCAAGGTGATGTGTTTAACAAAAATATCTCTGAAAAAGTGTTGAACGATTATAATGACCTTTACGGTGTGGCGGCAAGTGCAGCGTTAACACCTGGCTCGCGCTATAAAACCACAGATCTTGTGATTGCGTTGGATGAGATTGACGAAGATTATAATATTATATCTCTGGATAATTACGGCAGTGAATATACCGGTGAATATGTGGCTGGTGTGCACTTGGAAAAAGACAATTTCTTTGGCCAGGGTGAGCGCTTAACGGCAGATTTCCGTGCATCTGATGAAGCGTTATACAGCTATGCAGTAGGCGCAGAAGTACCAATTGGCATTGATAATATAGCAATAAAGGCGCGTTTCTCTCACACAGATTCGGATATTGCCAATGAGTTTGAGGCAGTGGGGCTTGAAGGGCAGTCGGATGTAGCGCGCATCGTGGTAAATTCACGCCCTGTGAATAATGATGCATATGAGCTTAATATATATGGCGGGTTTGAATATCGCCTGCATGAGTCTGAGTCGAATACAGGCCGCATCTCTAAAGATGATATGCGTAAAGCTGTATTTGGTTCTAACTTGTCCCACCGTGGTGATAAGCATTTTGCCTATGGCGACCTTGCCTTGTCACAAGGTGTCGATGTGTTTGGTGCATCTGATTATGGTGATGCGGATAATTCCCGTGCCAATGGTGACCAAGAAACCTTGCTGATCAACCCCACTGCATTGCTCTATTACTATCCAAATGCTGAGGGTAGGCTGAAACTGCTTGGTCGTGGGCAATATGCCACCACCAAGGTGCTTGCTTCAGATGCCTATGCCATTGGTGGCTATGGCTCTGTGCGTGGTTTTGATGTGGCACAAGAAATTGCAGAACATGGTGCGGCCTTCACCGCAGAATATATGCATGATGTGAACGCAGTAGCGTCTGTTGGCGCACGCATTGGTGCCTTTGCCGATTATGGTTTTGTGCGTGCGCGTGAGGGTGAAATTGATGATGATGAGCTGTTTGCATTGGGTGTAGCAGTGGAGCTTGATGCTGAAATTTCTGAAACCAACCCAACCACATTGCGTTTGGATTATGCATGGCCAGTGGGCGATTATACGGACCCGGATGTGGATGAAGATGGCACGTTCTATTTCCGTGTGGCACAATATTTCTAGGCAATTGTTTAGCTATAAAGAGAGGGCGTGGCTCTTGGTAGCTGCGCCTTTTCTGCGTTAAAGAGGGGTAATATTATATAGTAATTTCACGTAATAATTTACAGTTGGCGTCATCCCGTGGTTTATCCACAGGGGCAAATGCTAAGACAGCATAACTGCTAGATTTGATCCTGCGATCACCCTCCTACGCTGAAGCTTCGGACGACAGGAGTCGCAGGAAACAAAGGCGTGTAATTTTTTATATGAAAAACTATATAGCATAGATATGGAACCTATAGATTTACATATGCTATTTTCCATGGGCATGATTGTGTTGGCAATCTGGCTCTATGCATCGGAAAAAATCAGCATGGAACTCACCAGCTTGCTGCTGATTGTGTGCCTGCTGCTCTTTTTTCATTTTTTCCCTTATTATAATCAAACCACGCAGACGCTGATTAATACCGAAAAGCTGCTGCTGGGTTTTGCTAACCCGGCTTTATTGGGCGTGCTTTCTCTGCTGGTATTGGGGCAAGCCATTGTACAAACCGGTGCGCTGAACCTGCTGGTACAGTTCTTTGGCTATTTAGGCAGCAAAAGCCCGTTGCTTGCGGTGGTGATTGCCTTGTTGCTGGTGCTGGTGGTAAGCGGATTTTTGAATAATACACCGGTGGTGGTGATCTTCATTCCTATCATGGCGGCACTGGCCAAAGAGTTCAAACTGTCCACCAGTCGTGTGATGATGCCGCTTTCTTTTGCCTCGATCTTGGGAGGTATGACTACCTTAATTGGTAGCAGCACAAACCTGCTCGTATCCGGTATTTTGATTGAGTTGGGCTATGAGTCGCTTGGCTTTTTTGACTTTTCGGTGCCAGGCATGGTGCTGGCCGGTGTTGGGTTGGTGTATATCTTGCTGGTTATGCCGTTTTTGCTGAAAGACCGTGATACCATGGTGCATGATTTTGCCGGTGATGAGGCAGATAGTCATTTTGCTGTGCAGATTGAGGTGCATTATAATTCCGATTTGGTCGGAAAGCGCCTGATTGATGGTAAATTTGAGGGTGAAGAAGAGGTGGATATTCGTATGTTGCAGCGTGGCGAGCATGCGTTTTTAGCACCGTTTGATAATGCACTCACCATTTATCCGGGAGATATCATTATCCTCTCCGCCAAGAAGCAGGATATTAAAGAGTTCTTTGTACGCCATCCGCAAAGTTTGGAGAAGCATTATGCCTCCTTTGATGCGCAGCTGGACGATGACGGTGATATTACCAAAGATATGTGTTTTGCCGAAATTGTAGTGGCGCCAAATGCACGGGTGATAGGCAAGACATTGGCTGGATCGCGCTTTCATGAGGCATTTGACTGTGTGGTGATGGGCCTGCAGCGCGGTGCGAAGATGATGCGCTCTAAAGTGAGTGATATGAAGCTGGCCGCCGGTGATGTGCTGTTGGTGATGGGCGCGCGTGATAAAGTGCTGGAGCTGGGTGATAATAATGAGTTTCTGTTGATGGAGTGGTCGACAGAGGAGCTGCGCACGGGCAGAAAAGCCAAAATTGCATTGGCTATTTTTGCGGGCGTGGTGGGCAGTGCCGCACTTGGGGTTATGCCGATCACAGTAGCAGCACTTGCGGGTGTGGCGTTGGTGTTATTTACCAATTGTTTGAATTTGCGCCAGGCCGGCCGCTCTATCGATATGAATATTATTTTGCTGATTGGCGCCTCACTGGCGCTGGGTACAGCTCTTCAGGGCACAGGCGGTGCCGATTTTATTGCGAAAGGCTTAATCACCCTCATGCACGGAGCGCCGGTGATTGTGATTCTGATGGCATTCTTCTTGGTGATGATTTGTCTCACCAATGTGTTGAGTAATAATGCCAGCGCGGTGCTGTTTACACCCATTGCGCTCAGCACAGCATTACAGCTGGGTGTAGACCCGAAACTGTTTATTTTTGCCGTGATTTTTGCCTGTAACTGCTCATTCGTAACGCCTATTGGATACCAAACCAATTTGATGGTAATGGGTCCAGGGCACTATAAATTTGCTGATTTTATGCGTGCGGGCATTCCGCTAGCGATTATCTTGTGGCTTACTTATATAGCTTATGCCTACCTATTTATGCTGTAAGATACCTAGTTATAGTGATTCCACTTAACTTTTTCCTGCAATCCCTGACAAGCGAAGCGCAGATCGGGGATCCAGGGTTAACAAGCACTATTTATCGTTTCGCTCTTGGCCCTCGCTTTCGCAAGGGCTTCAAGATGAAAAATTGTTAAGTGAAATTGGCATACATGCCAGGAACACAAAACCGCTTCGCTTTGGGCTTTTTAGAGGCACCTTAGCTTATAACCTTTTTAGGCCATTTTTTCATAAAAATGTCATTTGCAAGGTTGGGTGTGGCTATGCTAGACTAAATGTAGGTAATTTTATATGAAGGAAACAATGTGTCTGCTGACTTAATGGCCAGATTACAAATGATGGGTGCCGCTGGTGAAGGTGGCGGTGGAGGGCAGGGTAGTATCCGCACATCGCTTTCTCTTATTGCAGGGCAGGCCAGTGAGAACCTAGGTATCACTGGTCAAAATGTGCAAGGTGACTTTTCTCCTATAGCTATTATGTATGACTTTATTTCTCATGGCCTTCCTGAAACAATTGCAGCGGGAATTCTTTCAGGTACTCTGGGGGAGGGGTTTCCTGGTGAAGACCCGTTTGAGGAGTTAAGACAGGCCAGCTCAAGCGTGCCTGCAGGTGTGCAAGAAAATGCTATGCAAGGTGGTAGTACTGGCGGTGATTGGGGGGGCAGCTCTGGCGGCGGCGCAACAGGCGGCGGTGGCGCTGCTTCTGATGGTGGTGGTTCATGGGGCGGCAGCTCAGGTAGCAGTCATATGCAATCTGCAGCGCAAGCAACTTTTGTAAATACATTGGGAGGCGACGTAGGCGCATCTTTAATGGGTGGTTTAAAAGGTGTGCAGCATGGAAGTGTTGGTGGTAACTCACCACAGCCAAGTTTTTTTAAAGGTCTAGGAGCTGACCAGGCGCAAGGCCAAGGAGGAAAGGGCAGTGGCGTTGGTATTTAGCTGCGTTGCTTTGTAACTTTTTCCTTTTCTTTTCAGTCCATAATTACTAAACAGCTTGCATGAAAAAAATCTATATACTTGCCCTTGCGGCCGTGTTAGCTGGTACCTCCATTGTGTTTGGAGTTACTGCTATGTCTACAAATGAAGCATTAGAAAATACCTTATATTTGGAGCTGAAAGATGGCCGTGTGACCATTGAGCTGCTGCCAGAAAAAGCGCCAAATCATGTGGCGCGTATCAAAGAGCTGGCGCGCTCTGGTTTTTATGACGGTATTGTTTTCCACCGTGTGATTGATGGCTTTATGGCGCAAACAGGGGACCCGACCGGCACCGGCATGGGCGGTTCGGGTAAGAATCTGGATGCGGAGTTTAACGATGTGAGCCATGTGCGTGGTGTGGTATCCATGGCGCGTGCACAAAACCCAAACAGCGCAGACAGCCAGTTCTTCATTTGCTTTGACGATGCTACCTTCCTAGACGGGCAATATACCGCCTTTGGTCGCGTGACAGAAGGCATGGAATTTGTGGATTTAATCAAGCGCGGTGCACCTGGTAGCGGCAAGGTAACAGGCCCAGATACGATCGTTAGCCTGAAAGTAGCGGCCGACGCACAATAATATTGCTATGCGCAATATATTTTCACGTTAT
>JAHDHN010000079.1 GCA_020631295.1 Rickettsiales bacterium | reverse complement strand
GCGCCTGGAAAATTGAGCTGATTGAGTCCAAGAATCCACAATGGGTGGATTTGTATGATACATTACTGTAGTTGTAGTTTTTAGCCGCTTTTCGAAAGCGAGGGCCCAGGGCGAAAAGCCAGAATTTTGGTGATCAGGTAAGTCTTCGAATAACGGGAGAGTTGTTAAGTAGAATATTTTTATGGCCATTCTTGACACAATTCCCTGCTGCAACTGCAATTGATTTGTAATATGGTGGGAGTAGGATGAAAATATGAAGTTCTGCCCTGCACGTAGCGTGAAGCTTTTGGTGCTGGCCCTGATATGGTGGCTGGCTGCTTTTGCGTGGGCGCAATCTACTGTGACATATGCCCCTACATGCACCCCATGGTCTGTGGAAGATACCAGCGACCCAGATGCAGAGGTAAATGATTGTTATTGCGTAAAAAATCCAGACGGCGAAGGCTGCAAAGCCGCGTGTGAAGCCAGCGCTTTTCAGGTGGCATCCAGCGGTGATACCGCTGATACTTGCTGTGCTGGCGACCCAAATAACCCTAAATGCCAATGGCCTAATTTTTATGACAGCAGTGGCTCTGGCGGCTTTGACCCGGATGATAGTAATGAGAAAAAATGCTTAGCCACCTTCCGCGACAATATCAGCAGCTGTTGCTATGGCCATAAAGACTATTCTCTCGCCAACATGCCAGACCATTGCGTGAACCCATGGAGTGAGGAAATCAACAGCTACCTCACCGTGTTGAGCGGCAATAAGCGCTTTGAAGTATTTGATGGCATTGAATGCTGGATCTATCCCAAATCCACCATCACCACCGTGATGGACTGCCTCTATAACGCCTTTGATCATATTGCAGAAGATACCATCACCACAGTGGTGGCCAGCATGATGGGCATTACCGGCGCACTTTCACTGCTGGTATTCATTCTCATGACCATTCGCATGTCGTTGGGTGCCTCGCGCGATATGCGCAAAGATTTCCTGGAAACGATGGGGCTGATTTTATTCGTGATGGTGTTCTGCTTTAACCCAGATGTGCTGGTGAGTATTCGCGGTGGTATTATCAATCTCTCTAATGTGGTGTCCAATGCAGCACTCACCAATTTGCATGATGGCGGTGTGAATGGTGACATGCTGGGCTGTACCAATGAGGACGGCACGCGTGGCGCCTCCGCCGAAATTATCAATGCTGCAGAAGAGATGGCAAACAGCCAAGCGCCAGGCGGTGTGCATCAACGTTTTGCCACCATTACCTTATTTGCCTATTTCGATTGCATT
The DNA here is from genome assembly GCA_020631295.1 of Rickettsiales bacterium. Classification (GTDB taxonomy): domain Bacteria; phylum Pseudomonadota; class Alphaproteobacteria; order Rickettsiales; family UBA8987; genus JAHDHN01. Next base: position 4,301 of record JAHDHN010000079.1, on the reverse strand, counting down.
ATGTTCAATGTGCTAGGCTTGGGCGATTCAGAAAGTTTTACCTTTGATAAATCGCGCTATATTGGCATTGGCGGGCTGCTGCTCTCGGTGCTGCCGCTGGGCGGGATTGGGATGTTTTTCTTAGCCCTGTTTGTAGGGCTTATGCTCTCTGTGATTGTGGCAGTGACCACCTGTTTGATGATGTATCTGGTCGCCATGGTCGCCATCACCTTCATTATCATCATCATGCCGATTATGATACCTATGCTCTATTTCCCCTTCACGCGGAAATTCTTTACCACGCTGATTAACCATATCTTTGTATACACACTCATTGTGGTGTTTAACACGATTGGGATTATATTTTATATCAACATCACCGGTGCCTCTGCGCAGGAATTTTCTGTAGCGCTGGAAGAACATTTGAAAATTGATGACATGAGCGAGGTCTCCAGCTTTTTAACGCAAGATTCCGACGATGCTACCTCGCTGGGCAGCGAAGCAGAAAAACAAAAAATGTTTGAGCTGATTAAGAAAAATACGGATAAAGGCGCAGTATTTGATACTTATTTCAAAGATGCCGCAACAGATCCCAGCACTGCCATAGGCTCACTGAATGACTTGCTAAGCGGCAATAGCTTTTTGAACGAAGAAATGCTGGCAAAATTCCAATCCGGTCTTAGCAACGCCAAGGGTATTAATGCTGCAGCAATTGACATAAATGGCATACGCAGCTTCTTGGCCTATTTCTTCAAATTCATCATCATCCATGTGCTCTTTGCTGGCTTCTTAAAGAGCCTGCCGGCCATGGCAGACAAGCTGGTAGGTGAAGGCATTGTAACAAATATACAGGATCCTTCCAAAGCACTCGCCAACCCGGAGATACCAATTTTTGGCATGAAATCGACGCAAATTATAAGCGGAAATATAAATGCACTTGGGCAACAAATGCAGCAAAATAGCCCTGTAAACCAGATGATTAGCGGCATTACCAATATGCTTGGAAAGAGGTAGATATTATGAAATGTAAAGTGAGCGCACAATATATATTTTCCCTATTCATACTTATGAGCATGTTGATTCTGGGCGGCTGTACTAACAATCAAGCCGACCAAATCAACGCCATGGCAAAAGCTGGTTTGGAAGTCGATGGCGACAATTGTGTGCAAATTGATGAAAAGCTGTTTGACTACCAAAATACCAGCTTCAATAGCCTATGGCAGGTGCAAGACAGCAGCGGTGCCAGCACCAGTGTGATTATGTGGACGGTGGAGACCGTGCGCAACGCCATTAATGAAAAAGCTAGCCTGGTATATACCTCCATTGCAGATTTGATGCGCGCTACTATTTTGGCTGCTGGCGCCTTGATGATCATTCTCTATTTTATGTCTATCGTCATCGGCCTCACCCGATTTTCTACCTATATGACACTAATGGTGGGTATAAAACTCATAGTGGTCTTTATTTTAGTCTCACCCGATGCATGGGTGTATAGCGCCGGTAGCGATAGCGGGGCCTATGCCTTGCTGGTAAAGGGGTTCTTTGAAGGGCTGGTGAATGATATTAGCAGCCAGATGGTGGTGCTGTTTAGTGAAAATGACCAAATTGAAGATATCTTCATGGCCATGGACCGTCAAACCAGCACGCTGCTTTCCATGAAAGGCATGGTGTTGATTTCTGCGCTATTTAGCTCTGGTGGCCCTACTGGCTTCTTGTTTGGCGCCCTACTCGCCATGATGATTTTTAACTATCTGCTGGCCGTACTCACGGCACTGAAAGTGTTCTTAGTATCCATGATTCTGCGCCATTTGCTTTATTCCGTAGGTGCGGTGTTCGTTACCTCACTGTTCTTTAAACAAACCAAATCACTCTTTACCGGCTGGATGGAGCAAATCATCAGCTTCACCTTACAACCTATTTTCATCTTCATTTTCCTGGGCATGTTCTCCAGCATCATTGGTGGCTTTGCACAAAATATATACCGCTCTACAGGGCAGGATTATATCTGTTATCGCGATGCCGGAGATGTGGCTGGCGTTAATATTTTCAGCAGTTGGCAGTTTGGTAAAAAAGGCAGCGGTACCGGCTCTGCTATTGATAAAAACCTGCCGCTGAATTTATGGGTGATTATCAGCATATTGCTGGTAACACAGCTGATGAAACAAATGCTTACATGGTCTGTGAATGTGGCTCAGCGTATTTCTGGCGGTCTGATTTCTGCCACAAGTGCCACCATGCCTGGGGAAGGGCCACTCAATGCCTTTAAAGATTCGGTGATTAAGCCGGTCAGCGGTGGTATTAAGGGCGCATTAGGCATTGGGCAAGACGGTGTGTTTAATGGCAAAATGGGCTTTGACGGCGCTAGGGCAGGCTGGCAGCAAGCTAGAGATAAAACCAAAGCAGATTATCTAGGTGCCATACGCCGTGAGTTTGGCGGCAATAATTAGGTGCTTGACCTGTGAAACAGATGGATTAGGATGCAGAATATGAAAATAATACTTACTGTGTGTTGTGTTGCATTATTAAGTGGTTGTGGTCTTAGCAGCCGCTCCCAACCGCCTGAGCTAAAAAGCCCCTGTGTTGGCGCAGAAAACAGCCCTTGTGACCGTCGTCCGGCCAATGCTTGGCTTTATAATGCCTAACGGCTTTTTTTGTGGCAGTTTATACCCATATTAACGATACTGAATTTAAAGCCTTCTTGCAGGCCGAATATGCGCTTGAAATCCAGCATATCACCCCCATTGCCGAAGGCGTGGAGAACAGCAATTACCTGCTGACATTAACAGATAATAGCCGCCTGATTGGCACCGTGTTTGAAAAGCGCGTGGATGTGTCAGACCTGCCTTTTTTCATGCAGGCCATGCAGCATTTGCATGCACATGAAGTGTCTTGCCCCACGCCGGTGCTTTCTAAACAACAGCAAAGCATCACGCATATTGCAGGCAAACCTTTTGCACTGACCCGCTTTTTAGAGGGCAAACCGGTGTTGCGCCCAAATAATGCACAAATGCGCGCACTGGGCACTGCCTTGGCACAGTTTCACAAGGCAGGAGCTTCCTTTCCACTTACTCGCAGCAACAGCATGGGCACAGATGCATGGCCTTCACTATGGCATCTATGCCGCACGCATGAAGCCGCAACACCTTATGCCAGCAGCATAGAAGAGGCATTAGCACGCATTGCACCCATTAACACAACAACGCTACCACATGGCTTGATCCATGCGGATATGTTCCCGGATAATGTGTTTTTTCAAGGCGATGACTTAAGCGGCATTATTGATTTCTATTTTGCCTGCACAGATGCCTTTGCCTATGACATTGTTATTGTGATCAATGCCTGGTGTTTTGAGGCAGACGGCGCCTTTAACATCACCAAAACGGCACAATTACTGCGCGGCTACCAATCCACACGCCCGCTTGAGGCTGCAGAAAAAGACGCCCTACCAGGCTTATGTGTAGGCAGCGCACTGCGCTTTTTACTCACCAGACTGCATGATCTGATTCATCATGATGATAACGCGCTTGTTAGCATCAAAAACCCAAAGGAATATCTGCACAAGCTGCAATTCCATTTGCAGGTAAAATCCGTGGGCGAATATGGGCTGTAAAACATAGAGCATATACTAATTCCACTTAACTTTTTCCTGCAATCCCTGACAAGCGCAGCGCAGATCGGGGATCCAGGGTTAACAAGCACTATTTATCATTTCGCTCTGGGCCCTCGCTTTCGCAAGGGCTTCAAAATAAGAAATTGTTAAGTGGAATTGGTATATATGTCATCTTGAGCGTATGTGAAAGACCATCTAAAACATGTCACCGAAATCAATACCTTGATAGGTATCAGACGCGGCATCCGGGTAATATTGTCCCATATTAAAACTCTGCATGCAGCTATCTAAATAACGCTGATTGGCAGCATGAGAATGCAACGGTGGCTGCGCACTCAGCTTTTGGTAACAGCTGTAATAATGCGCTTTGCGCGCCTGATGCTCATCCGGCGTCATAGCAAGCGCAAACACCCCTACAACACATATGGCCAGGAGAGATAAAATACGTAATAGTCTAATATAACGAGTGGTCATGTCGTTCTCTTTTCAAATATAGTGCATTCATTTTTATGAATGCGCTATGGAGACCGCCCAAAAGGGCGGGATTCCGCCGCGTAAGCGGGCGTTTTGTGCGTAAGCACAAATTCAATTTACTATATTACAGTTTTGTTACAGAAGATACTATTTATACATAAAATACAATATGTACACCGTAATAATCGCATATAGATATTGCCTGAGGTAATGACCTTAAGGAAAGAAAGTAATTAAC
>JAHDHN010000078.1 GCA_020631295.1 Rickettsiales bacterium | reverse complement strand
GCTGCTTCCTTGCCGCTATTGTCACGAATGGTGGCGTTTAATGCTATAGCTTCCATCTTTTTTCTCCTTCTAATGCGCTAAAAACCTAGGCTCACAGCCAAATTCTTAGGCACGTTCATTAAACAAAACAGACACAGATGTCTCTTCTGATATATTACGGATCGCGTCTCCTAACAGAGGTGCAATCGAAACGCTACGAATTTTTTGCATTTTTTTTGCCGAATCATGCAATTTTATGCTGTCAGTGATGACTAATTCGTTCATTTCTGAGTTTTCTACCCGTTCTATGGCGCTGCCAGAGAGCACGCCATGGGTGATATAGGCTGCCACGTTGCTTGCGCCTTCGTCTTTTAGTGCCTTAGCGGCGTTGCATAAGGTGCCGCCGGAATCCACGATGTCGTCCACGATGATGCAATCTTTGCCGGAGACATCACCAATGATGTTCATTACCTCAGAAATACCTGCTTTTTCACGGCGTTTATCCACAATGGCAAGATCCACGCCCAAGCCCTTCGCATAGCTGCGTGCGCGCACCACACCGCCCACATCGGGTGAGATAATCAGTAAATTATCCAAGCTGTAACGCTCACGTATGTCGGATAAAAATACCGGTGAGGCAAATAAATTATCCAGCGGGATATCAAAAAAGCCCTGAATCTGGCCGGCATGCAAATCCACGGTCAACACACGGTCTGCACCGGCAGAGGTGATCAAATTCGCAATCAATTTCGCAGAAATGGGCGTACGTGGGCCTGGCTTGCGGTCTTGCCGCGCATAGCCAAAATAAGGCACCACAGCGGTGATGCGCTTGGCACTGGCACGCTTCAGCGCATCCAAGCACACCAGAAGCTCCATCATATTGTCATTCGCAGGGAAGGAGGTGGGCTGGATCAAAAACACATCCTCACCGCGCACATTTTCCAGAATCTCCACAAACACCTCATTATCGGCAAAGCGCTTGATATTGGCTTGCATCAACGGCACGCCAACATAGTTGGAAATGGCCTCTGCCAAGGGAATATTGCTATTAGCTGATAGTAATTTCATGCACTCTCTCCACGTGGAGCTGCTCGTTAGCAAATCAGTATCAGAAAGTAAATGGGAATTGTGCGGTGGGGTAGTGTAGCTAACTGGCTATCTGATAATTTCATTTTCCAGTTTCTTAAGTATATGCATCCATTCGCGTCCACAATATCCAGCTGTGATCATAATGACATCATCACCAATATGGTGAAAAAAGACAGTTTGGCTGTTGCGAATGGTTTTATAATGAAAGACAGTGGAATGGTAATGTGCATCTATTTTGCCATAGTTGCGATCAAAAAGCGCATTTTTTTCTACAATTTGGATTTGTCGCATCGTTTCATTTGCTACTATTTCACCAAAATGGCGAAGGCTATAGGCGTATATTCTTCTAAGGTCTGCTTTGTAAACAGGTGTTCTTAATATTTTACCCATTTTGCTCCGCTTGCCACTCTTCTTTCACGCTCGCAATAATCTCTTCAAAAGGTTGATCATCATAGTCTCCTGCCATGAGTTGTGCATAGCCTTTGCGTAGGCTGGACTCCAGGTCATAAGAAGAGTTGCGTGACATGTCATGGCGAATTAAATCGCGAATATATTCACTTTGGTTTTCATACATTCCAGACGGTCCAATAACGGCATGTAAATGTTCTGCCATGGGGCCTTTCACGCGTACATTAATACGTGTTTCAGTTGTTTGCTGTGTTGTCATATGCTTATTTCTATATGTTTAGTTTATAACATAAAGGTAGCATTTGTCGCCATATAAGTCAATTCAATGCGACAATAGTAGGATTCTTATACACTAAATCCCCACTTTCGGCTGCAAGGTGCCGTTATCGATGGTGGGTTGGACGCCGAGTAGTGGTGCGATGCGTTCTACCACATCTTTCACCACCGGTGCGGCCACCCAGCCTGCGGTGGCAAAGCCATAGGTGTCTTCGGTGGCGTGCGGTTCATCCAGCAAAATCAGCACCACATATTCCGGTGCATCCATAGGGAAGGCGCCGATGAATGAACTTACCAGCTTGCGTTCGGCATAGCCACGGCTGGAAGGTTTTTCTGCTGTGCCGGTTTTGCCGCCTACTTGATAGCCCAGTGCGCCAGCCTTTTTGCCGGTACCTTCGCTCACCACACTGCGCAGCAGCATGCGCATATCATCGCTGGTCTCTTCAGAGAAGAGCTGAATATGGGAGGGTACCGCTTTGTGTTTCACCAAAGTGGGGAATACTTTCTGCCCGCCATTTACCAGCTGGGCAAATGCGGTGGTGATATGCAGCGGTGTTACGGCAATACCGTGCCCGTAGCTCACAGTAGCGCGTGTGGCATCGCCCCAGCGCTCTGGCATGATGGGGCGTGAGCGCTCAATCACCTCCAGTGAATCAATACGCTCAAAAAAGCCCATGGTTTCTAAGAAATCTTGCTGCTCTTTCAGCTGCATGGCGCGCGCAATTTTTACCGTGCCGATATTAGAAGATTCTTGCAGAATATGGCTGATCTGCACCGGCTCTTTGATCGGATGATAATCCTTAATGGTAAAACGGGAGACTTTGATTGGATCTTTCACATCATACCATTTGGTCAGGCTGGTTTTTCCGGCCTCCAACGCTGCAGCGATGGTGAAGGGCTTGAAGGTAGAGCCCATCTCATACAAGCCCTTCGTTGCATGGTTAAATTCGGCCAGCTTATAGTCCGGCATGCCTTTGTTGGGATCATAGGAGGGCAAGCTCACCATGGCTTTTACGGCACCTGTTTTGGCATGCATCACCATGCCCACTGCGGCCTTGGCACGGTGCTTTTGGCGCTGCGCCTCCAAGCTGTCTGCCACCGCATGCTGCACGCGTGCATCAAGTGTAAGCTGCATGGCAGCTGCATTTTCTTCATGAAACGCGCTGTCTAGCGCGCCTTCTAATCCGCTGATGCCTTTGCCATCCACATTCACTTTGCCAATCGCATGGGTGAATAAGTCTTTGTATAAATAGCTACGGCGCCATTCTTTTTGGAAATAGACACCGGCAATACCCAGTTCATTTACCTCCAGCACTTTTTTGGGATGCAGATTGCGCTTAATCCATGCAAATTTGCGCTGGCTTGCCAGGCGTTTTTCCAGCGTCTCACGTTTCACACCTGGCAGTAATAATGCCAGCTGCTGCGCTACCTTTTTGGGCTGCTTGATTTCACTTGGGTTGGCATAGAGTGATTGTGTTTCAATATCCGTTGCTAGCAAAATGCCGTTGCTATCCACAATATCAGCGCGCTTTTGTAGCACTGGCTTGGCGTCGCTATATTGCATTTTCTTTGGCGCATCGGTGAGGATGGCCAGATTTATAATGCGCAGCATCACTGCTAAATAGCAGCATAAAATCATGGCGATCACTACAAAGGCACGTGTATAACCCACCTCCACGCTCCGTTTGAGCTGCCCATGCACATTGAGCTGAGTAGGCGCCTTGCGCCTCTCTGTGTGATGGTGCTGCATGGCGCCCTCAACCATGCTGCACCTCCACATTTCCCCAATATACGCTACCTTTAGTCATTTATAATCACCTTGCCCTAACGCCGTGGTGCCACCCAGGCGGCACGAATGGTGTTGTTGCGTCCATAGCTGGCCAGCGTACGATTGCGCAGCGGAATTGCCTCAATGTCATAGACCTGGCGGCTATCCAGCTTCTGCAATGTTAAATGCTTGTTGGCCAGCGTTTGCAGGCGCTTTGGGTTGGTAAGATATGCCCATTCTGCCTGCAAAATTTTCACCGATTGCGCATGTTTGGCAATAGACGCATTAAAGCCTGCAATCTCACTGCGCAGGCTGGAGGTTTGTTTCTCCAGCAGAAAAATCCCAATGGCCAGCACCGCCAGCACTATCATAAACAGCAAGGTGGTAGATCGTGTTATCATGCGCTTGGATCCTTTCGTTTTTCAATCACACGTAATTTGGCAGAGCGCGCCCGCGGATTGAGGGCAATTTCCTGCGCAGAAGGCGCAATCGCCTTATTATGCAGCAGGGTAAAATGCGGCTCGTTATCGTTAATGGGCTCTAGCGCGGGCACATAACGGTTCGGATTGGTTTTGGCCTTGCCGGCCAGCTGCTTAAATAGTTTCTTCACTATTGCATCTTCACCAGAATGGAAGGTGATGATGGCCACACGGCCGCCTGGGTGCAGTATGTCGTCCATCTGCGCCAAGAATTGTTCCAGCTCTTGCAGCTCTTGATTCACCAGCATACGAATGCCCTGAAAGCTGCGCGTGGCAGAATCAATCTGCCCCATTTTGGGCGTGCCAAGTGCGCGGTGAATAATGGCCGCCAGCTCAGAAGTAGTGCTGATGGCTTGCGTGTCACGCGCACGCACAATAGCAGCGGCCACGCGGCGGCTCTTGCGCTCACCGCCATAATAATAAAGCGCATCGGCCAGCTCATCTGCTGAGATGCTGCGCAATAGCTCTTCTGCCGTTTCGCCTTGCTGGCTCATGCGCATATCCAGCGGTCCTTCTTGCTGAAAGCTAAAGCCGCGCTCACCCTCATCCAGCTGCATGGAAGACACGCCCAAATCCAGCAACACACCATCCACACGTGTCACGTTATTAGCATCCAGTAGCTCTCGCATCTGGCTAAATTGCCCGGCGATGAACTGAAATTGTGTGGGAAACGCTTGTGATACGCTAGTAGCCATTTCTGCCGCGCGCGGGTCGCGGTCTATGCCAATTAACTTGCATGGTGCCGCTTCCAAGATCGCACGGCTGTGTCCGCCCGCGCCAAAGGTGCCGTCCACATAGCATTTGCCTGCGGTGGGAGAGAGATAGTACAGCACCTCTTCTTTTAATACAGAAATATGAGGTGTGTTGCTGCTCATATTATTCCGTCCGGTTGATGATTTGTTGTAAGGAGAGGGCGCCGCGCTTTTCTTTCGCCAGCGTACGGGACGTTTTGGCATAGTCTTCAAAAGCGCCAGGTGTCCAAATCTCAAAGGTTTGGCCTTTACCCACAAACACGGCCTGGTCTTCAAACTCCACCTCTTGCAGCAGGCTATCTGGCAGGCCAATGCGGCCATCGCCATCTATGCTCAGCTGCACTGCACCGCCCAAAATACTGGCGGCAAAGGCGTCACGCTCTTCGGAAAACGGGTCCATGGCATCAATGGCCTCGCTCAAGCGTTCCATGCGCTGCATGCCGCTGGCTTCAATGCAAGGGTGCACAAAGGAAGGATAGGCAATGAGCGTGCTTGCAATGGGTTCTTTTGCTAATACCGCGCGGAAGCTGGCAGGCACCGAGACACGGCCCTTTTTATCGATCTTATTCACGAATGTGGACAAAAATAGCGCCACATCATTTCCTTCACAGTGTAGTAGGTTGCACTCTCTCCGCCCTTCGCGATTGGGCCAATCCGAACACATAATATGGAAGGTGTGATTGCCACACAGGCAGCCATATTAAATGTGTATTGGTTACCTTAGGCGACCTGCCAGGGCGGATAAGAACGAGATGGTTACCGCCAGCCCTGGCAAGATCGAGTAAGGTGTATCCCATGTTGGTGGATCGTGTTGGGAGAAGAGTGGGATAACATGGGATACAATGGAAATATATGGATAAACTATGGGATCGTCAACAGCAAATATGGG
>JAHDHN010000007.1:31069-33639 GCA_020631295.1 Rickettsiales bacterium | reverse complement strand
TCGGTCAGATTCACGGCGTTGGACGCGCCCACCATCACCAGCATAATAAACGGGATATAAAGCAGGCTCAGATTAATCACCCAGTCTTTTACAAAAGGGAAAGAGAGATGCGTGGCAATGCCCTCGGGACTTTGCTGCATGATAAAATAGGCCGCGGCCGCGCTGATGATCGCTTGGCCCAGCAGCTTGGCCTTGCCCGGCAGGCCATGATGGTTGCGCTTGGTGAGTTTTAAGTAGTCATCGGCAAAGCCCAGCAGGCCAAACCCGCCAGTTACCAGCAGCACAATCCACACATACGGGTTGGTCAGATCTGCCCATAATAGCGTGCCCAGCAGCAGGCCCAGCAGAATCATAAACCCGCCCATGGTGGGCGTGCCTTGCTTGGTAAGCAAATGGCTTTCTGGCCCACAATCGCGAATCGGTTGGCCGCTGCCCTGCAGAGATTTTAGCCATGCAATAATATGCGGGCCGGCAATCAGGCAGAAAAACAAGGCGGTCATCAGCGCCGCACCGCTGCGGAAGGTGATATATTGCAGCACATTCAAAATGGAAAATTGATCGGCGTAGGGCAGTAGGAAATAATGTAACATGCTAGTGCTATAATAATGAGAGAATGTTAGAACAACTATATTATAGTTATTCTGCCTAACAATTCATAAAACAACCGTTCCCTGTGGTTTATCCACAGGGTCAAATACTGATATATAGCCATTTCAGTTAACTTTTCCCTGCAACCCCTGACAAGCGTAGCGCAGATCGGGGATCCAGGGTTAACAAGCACTGTCTATCGTTTCGCCCTAGGCCCTCGCTTTCGCAAGGGCTGCAAAATGGGGTGTTAAGAAGTGTCCTACGCAACCTTCTCTGCGGTTACCATGGCCAGTGCATGGGTGCTAGTATCGCTTAAGGAGAGTAAGAAGCAATATTCCGGATAGCGCGCTATGGTAATAAGCGGTGCGCCCGCTTCATTATGCGATGTTTCAATATCATGAAAAGAGAGTGATTTACCAATGCCGCAGCCCAACGCTTTGGCCGCGGCTTCCTTGGCTGCCCAACGCTTGGCAAGATAGGGCAATTGTGCTGATGCCGGGCGAGATTGCATCACGCGCTGCTCAGAAGCAGTTAAAATACGCGTGGCAAACGCCTCTTTATTGGCTTCCAGCCGTGCTATCTCTACCAAATCTGTACCAATACCATGTAGGGTCATAAAAGCCTCATATTACACAGCACGTGCGGCGTCCATCAAATCACGCATATGGGTCACGGCGGGAATCAACCCCACCATCAGCGCTTCACCAATTAAAAAATGGCCAATATTCAGCTCTGTGAGTTCGTCAATGGCTGCTATTGCTTCAACGGTGTCATAGGTAAGGCCATGGCCAGCATGGCATTCTAGCCCCAATGTACTGGCTGTTTTGGCTGCTTTTTGCAGGCGCTTGAGCTCCTTTGCTTGCGCCTTGCCTTCGCTGTCACAATAAAGGCCCGTATGCAGCTCTACAATATCCGCACCCACCTGCTTAGCAGCCATTAGCTGCGTTTCATCGGCGTCCACAAACAGAGATACTTTAATACCAGCCTCTTGCAAGGCGGCCGTATAATCACTTAGCATGCTGCTATGGCCGGCCACATCCAGCCCGCCTTCTGTGGTGAGTTCCAGACGCTTTTCGGGCACCAGGCAGCAGGCATGTGGTTTTGTCTTCAGCGCAATTTCCAGCATTTGCTCGGTGGCTGCCATTTCAAAATTCAGCGGCAGGGAAATGCGTGCTTTGAGCTCAGCGATATCATCGTCGCGAATATGGCGGCGATCCTCACGCAAATGGGCGGTAATGCCATCTACCACACCAGAGCTCACAGCCAGCTGCGCGGCTTTGAGCGGGTGCGGATGGGTGCCGCCACGAGCATTACGCACCGTGGCCACATGGTCAATATTTAGCCCTAATCGTAGTTTCTTACCCATACTATACACCCTCTTGATAGCGTTCTATCGTATGTACATGCCGGTCCATGCGTAACCCCGCAATGGTGGTTTCTAAATGGTCTTTTCCGTTCACATCAATATCCAAAATAATGTCGTAAAAATCATCGGCGCGGTGCAAAATGCGCACATTATTAATGTTCGCTTCGTATTTGGCAATCGTATTGGCCAGCGAGGCCAGCGCGCCCTTTTGGTTGGTAACTGTGGCTTTCAGCCGGGCAATGAAGGTGTCTTCCACCGTGTCTTCCTCGTGCCAAGACACATCCACCCAGCGCTCTGGCTGTTCCAAATATTGCTGCAGCTCATGGCAATTGGCACCGTGAATGGTCACGCCCTTGCCGGTATTCACAATACCCACAATTTTCTCACCCGGCAGCGGGTGGCAACAGCCGGCATAATGAATAGCCATGCCGGGGACCAGCCCACGAATGGGCATGGAAAGGCGGCTGGGTGCCGTGGCAGGCTTGCCTTTTTCTTTGTCTTTCTTAAAACGCTCAAAGAAGGATTTTCGTGGGGTCTGCTTGCGGTTGGGAAATAACAGATCCAGCACATCATTGCGCAGTAAGGTACCATCGCCCAGCGCAGCATAAATATCTTC
>JAHDHN010000007.1:15569-30969 GCA_020631295.1 Rickettsiales bacterium | reverse complement strand
CCATTGATTTTGGAGCCCACACAGGTGCGCCCCACTTCCGAGTGAATAGCAAAGGCAAAATCCACTGGTGTGGCATCATGCGGCAGCGCAATCAGATCTCCCTTAGGTGTGAAGCAAAAGACCTGGTCATTATACATTTCTAGCTTGCTGTGCTCCAAAAATTCTTCTGGCTCACCGGTATGCTCAATAATATGCAATAATTCGCGGATCCAACGGAACATGCGCCCGTCTGTGCTCACTTTAGTATCTTGCTTATACGCCCAGTGGGCGGCCACACCCATCTCGGCAATTTCATGCATTGATTGGGTGCGGATCTGAATCTCAATACGCTGCCGTTCAGGCCCAATCAAGGCGGTGTGAATGGATTGATAGCCATTGCCCTTAGGCGTGCTTATATAGTCCTTAAACCGGTCTGCAATGGCATGGTAGCGCGAATGCATCACGCCCAGAATATGGTAACATTGTGCTGGCTCTTTGGTGATGATACGAAAGGCCATAATGTCGGTCAGTTGCTCAAAGGTCACATCTTTTTGCTGCATTTTCTTCCAAATGGAATAGGGTGTTTTTTCGCGGCCAGAGACAATCGCATCAATTTTCTCTTCGGCCAAAATATGTTGCAGCTCATCAATCACCTTCTGCACCAAATCATCTTCTTTACGCAAAAATTCCAGGCGGCTGACAATGCTTGCATAAGCATCTGGGTGCAGCTCTTGGAAGGCAATATCTTGCAACTCTTCTTTCACCTGCTGCATACCAATGCGTTCGGCCAGGCTGGCATAAATCTCCATGGTTTCATGGGCAATGCGCTTGCGCTTGTCCGGCCGCTTTAAATAATGCAGCGTTTGCATGTTATGCAACCTGTCAGCCAGCTTAATAAGCAGCACGCGAATATCTTCAGAAATTGCAACCAGCAGTTTGCGGAAATTTTCGGCCTGCTTGTGGTTAGCAGAGCGGAACTTCATCTGCGTCAGCTTGGTAACCCCATCCACCAGCCCGGCCACATCCTCACCAAAATGTTTTTCAATATCCATCAAGCTGGCATTGGTGTCTTCCACCGTGTCATGTAGCACGGCGGTAACAATGGTGGCGGTGTCCAGCTTCAGCTGTGCCAAAATGGCCGCCACGGCAATAGGGTGATGGTAATAAGGCTCACCCGAGGCGCGGGTTTGCGTGTCATGATAATAAATAGCAAAGGCCACGGCCTTATGCACTGCCTCCACATCATGCTCCACACCGCTGGCCTGCATGGCTTCCAGCAGCGGTGTTTCTGCCGCTTGCGTCACGTCGCTTTTCAGCAACGGGCTAAAATCATCAAACAAATCGCCCATAGCACCAACCTTACCGCATCTTTCCACAAGGGGGAAGAGGAAGTGTGATTGGTGTGCATGTATAACAATTAAATAGTTTGATTTTTTAGATAAATTATGAAATATAGGTATAAAGAAATAATATACCAGAGGTAAGAGTATGTTGAAAAACGACATTATAAACACTATACAAGCCATATCATCTATTGGCCTTCAATTACGTCCTGATAAATCCGGTACTAAACTAGTATTTGGAATTACGGGAATATCTGAGTTGTCTAACGATGATAAACGTATTGCTTTAGTACTCGAAGGTGACTCCTTGGACATGTATAGCAAAGTAGATAAAGTACATGTGATGATCAAAGAATCTAGTCATAGTCTAGAATTCCTCAAAAAATCCTTAGATTTAGAAACAGGAGAATATACATACAGTAAAGTAAATAAAAGGACTGAAACTACAAGTAATGAAAGCACATTTAATGCAATGCTTACGAAGCTTGGTCTACTTAATCCTGAAAAAATAGATGAAGTATTTACCAAATTGCTTAACCCTTCGCCGCAACAATCCCCTACAAATACGGTGGATAAACCGTTGGATGAAGGTGGCTTCCATATAGGTTTATTCTTCGATCGTTAAAGGTTTTATTATAACATTCTCTAAATAGAAAATGTAAACCTTTATATCTCACTCATACCCCAGAGTTGTGTTCTGTTCATAAAACAGTATAGTACGTGATGTTATGACCAAGCAATCAAACAAGCGCGAAGTGGTGGTATTGGGCAAGAACCAGGGCAAGCAGGCCTGGTGGGTGGTGGAGGTTAGTGCTACCAAGGAACCGATTTTACTGCATCACATCAAAACACGCGATAATTTGGAGCTGGACGAATATGGCACGGTGGTGCGCTCTGGCTGGGGTGATCCGCCGGAGGATGTGAATTAGAGAATTATTTAATAACAAGCACTGTTCCCTGTGGTTTATCCACAGGGTCAAATGCTGAGACGACATGACTGTTGTATTTGATCCTGCGGTTCCGCCGTCGCCAAGGCTATGGCGGACAGGCAAGTCGCAGGAAGCAAGATTTGTGTGTTAAAGGAAATAACATGGGTAAAATACTGAAACGGGCGATAATTACGCTGCTGATTTGTATGCTGATTGTGGTGGTGCTGGTGGGGGCTGGGCTGCTTGCGCTGCCTTATTTTCTCTCGCCTGAAAAAGTAAAACATATGTTGCAGCAAGCAGTCGAAGATAACACCGAATATAGCTTGGTGATGCCGGGCGAGCTGTCTTACACAGGTTTCCCCAATTTTGTGGTAGAGCTGGACAAGGCCAGTTTAATCAAGCCTGGTGCACGCTATGATCTTTCCAACACGGTGCTGAAAACCAATGTGATCTCACTGTTAAAGCGCAGTATTTCTTTGAATATTGAGGGCGTGATTAACGGCCAGAAGATGGATCTGGATATCGATATTCCCAATGCGCTTGAATATAGTGCTGGGCAGGACGGTGCGACCAAAATTATTGCGGTGAATGATGATGCCTTTCCGGTACGCATTACCATGCAGCAGCCGCTTGCACTCAGCATTAAGGCCACCGCGCAGCGCCAGGGTGGGCAGTATAATTTGCGGGATCTGCAGGCGGATATAGACACGCTTCGCATCACGGGTAAGGTGAGTGTGAAAACAGGCAAGCTGCCTGCTCTTGAGGGTGATATTGCGGTGAACCACATTAATGTACCCGAATTGTTACTTACCTCCGAGCGTGTGCAGGCAAGCCTTGCGCCACGCGCTAATGGCACCTCTGCACCTTCCACACCGCGCGTGAATGCAGCTGCGCAAAGGCACACTTCGGATTCACAAGCCACAAGCACGCCACTGCAGCAATGGGATAACACACCGCTGGATCTTTCTGGCTTGCGCCATTTTAATGCAGATCTTGCCATTAAAACAGACGGTATTACCACCACAGAAATGACCCTTGGGCCCACCGCATTGCGTTTTATCAACAAGGCGGGCAATGCAGAATTTGTGCTGCATGAATCACAGCTATATGGAGGTACAGCCAGCGGCAAGGCCATGCTGGATGCACGCAATAACACGCTTTCCATGCAAAAAGACATGGCGCTTACCGGTGTGAAATTGGGTGACTTTTTGCATGATTTTATGGGTTTTGACCGTTTAGATGCGGTGGGTGATTTGCATGTGAAATTCTCTGCACGCGGCAATAGTGAGGCAGCCTTGGTGCGCAGCTTGCAAGGCCGTGGCACCATTGCCACCAATGAAGGCGTGCTGAAGGGCATTGATCTTTCTGCACTGGATATCAAAGACATAAAAAGCCTAGTGGGTGCATTAAACAGCAAGGGCCGCAACACGCCGGTGCTGCAAAGCAGTGCGAGCTTCACCCTGCAGCAAGGTGTGCTGCAAAACAGCGATCTTTCCATGAAACTACCCACCATGCAGATTGGTGGCAAGGGCAAGGTGGATCTGCCTGCCATGCGTGTGGATTATACGATTATTCCTACGCTTACCACCTCTAGCGAAGGCTGGGCAGTGCCGGTGAAAATTAAAGGGCCGTTCCATGCGCCGGAAATCAAGCCGGATACCAGAGCGTTGCTGGGCACTGCACCGGTAAAAGACGGTATCCAAAAGCTGCTTAATTCCGGTGAGGCACAAAACCTGCTGGGCGATAAGCTTGGCATAGATAAGCTAGAAGGCACGCAGGATCTAAAAAAACAGCTGTTTGATAAGTTGTTTTAATAGAGCTCCTAAGAAACTATCGGCGGAGGGTGCTTTAAAGAGCTAAGGCTATAAATTTTTGTTGTCATCCTGAGCGTATGCGAAGGATCTCATACCACTGCAGCCGTGCCTTGTTTTGTAGCAAAGTATGCCCTCATGCTGAGTGCCTCTATAGTAGTTCCACTTAATAACTTCCCATTTTGAAGCCCTTGCGAAAGCGAGGGCCCAGAGCGAAACGATAGACAGTGCTTGTTAACTCTGGATCCCCGATCTGCGCTGCGCTTGTCAGGGATTGCAAAAAGTTAAGTGGAATTAGTATAGAGTGTGGTATACGTGACTTCTACGTACGACTCACCATCCGGGCACGAGATTCCTCGTTTCACTTCCGCCTACGCGTAAAGCTTCGGCGGACAGGCGGAATGACAATAAAATTATAGCTTTATCTCAGAGTAAATGTGGCAGTGCCATCTAATCATCGCCCATTTTGAGCGCGGCAAGGAAGGCCGTTTGTGGGATTTCTACATTGCCGAAGCTACGCATTTTCTTCTTCCCCTTTTTCTGCTTTTCTAAGAGCTTTTTCTTACGGGTAATATCGCCGCCATAGCATTTGGCGGTCACGTCTTTGCGCATAGCGCTGATGGTCTCACGCGCAATCACCTTGCCGCCAATGGCGGCTTGCAGCGCAATTTTAAACAGCTGGCGCGGAATTAAATCTTTCAAGCGTGTGCAGAGTGCTCGGCCGCGTGTTTCTGCTTGAGAACGGTGCACAATCATGGCCAGCGCATCTACCGGTTCTGCATTCACCAGAATATTTACTTTCACCAAATCACCTTCTTCTTTGCCATCCATTTCCCAGTCAAAGCTGGCATAGCCACGGGTAATGGATTTCAGGCGATCGTAAAAATCAAACACCACCTCATTCAGCGGCAGGCGGTATTCCACCATGGCGCGGTTGCCGGCATAGGTGAGGTTTTTCTGCACGCCGCGCTTGTCCGTACAAAGCTGCAGTACACTGCCCAGATATTCATCCGGCACCAAAATAGTGGCCTTGATCCAAGGCTCTTCAATACGGTCAATCAGCGTTGGGTCTGGCATGTCGGCAGGGTTATGCAAGAGCAGCTCCGTGCCGTCATTCAAATGCATGCTATAGACCACACTTGGCGCGGTGGTAATCAGATCCAGTCCAAATTCACGGTCCAGGCGCTCTTGAATAATTTCCAAATGCAACAGCCCTAAAAATCCGCAACGAAAACCCAGGCCCAAGGCCGCGCTGGTCTCTTGTTCAAATTCAAAACTGGCATCATTCAGATGCAGCTTGCCCATTGCATCACGCAAGCTGTCAAAATCAGAGGCATCGACTGGGAACAACCCGCAAAATACCACCGGCAAATTCGGCTTAAAGCCATCAAGTGCTGCGTCGCAGGGGCGCTTTTCTTCGGTGATTGTGTCACCCACTTTGCACTCACTCACCTGCTTGATGCTGGCAGTGATAAACCCTACTTCACCGGCCTTCAACTCCTCCACCATTTCTTGCTTGGGGCTGAACACGCCCACATGGTCTAGGCTATGGCGCGCACCGGTTTGCATCATGGTGATCTTCATGCCTTTTTTGATAGTGCCTTGCATCACTCGCACCAAAATCATCACGCCCAGATACGGGTCATACCAGCTATCCACCAGCAAGGCCTGCAGCGGCGCTTCTGTATTGCCTTCTGGCGCAGGCAGACGGGTTACAATGGCTTCCAAAATATCTTCAATGCCCAGGCCGGTTTTGGCGCTGGCCTCAATCGCATCACTTGCATCAATGCCAATCACCTCTTCCACCTGCGCTTTGATGCGCTCCGGCTCTGCTGAGGGCAGGTCAATCTTGTTCAGCACTGGAATAAGCTCATGGTTATTCTCAATGGCTTGATACACATTGGCCAGCGTTTGCGCTTCTACGCCTTGGCTGGCATCCACCACCAGCAGGCTGCCCTCACAGGCAGCAAGGCTGCGGCTCACCTCATAGGCAAAATCCACATGGCCTGGCGTATCCATTAAGTTTAGCTGATAGGTCTCGCCGTCTTTGGCTTTATAGCGTAATCGCACCGTTTGGGATTTAATGGTGATGCCGCGCTCGCGCTCAATATCCATATTATCCAGCACTTGGGCGCTCATCTCACGTTGCTCCAGCGCGCCGCAATGCTCAATGAGTCGGTCTGCCAAGGTAGATTTTCCGTGGTCAATATGCGCGATGATAGAAAAATTACGAATATGCTGCATGGATGTAACCGTTTCTTACGCTTTTAGTGCCTGGATGATTTCGTCCAGCGCGGTGCGTTTGGTTTTGTAGCTCACCTGGTTTACCACCACATGCGAGGTGATATCTGCAATAGTGGCAATTTCTTTCAGCCCGTTGGCCTTAAGTGTATTGCCGGTGCTTACCAGATCCACAATATAATCGCTTAAGCCTGTTTTGGGCGCAAGCTCCATGGCACCATTGAGCTTAATACATTCGGCTTGAATGCCGTGGCTGGCGAAATAGTCTTTCGTTACTTGCACATATTTTGTGGCAATACGCACATGAGATTCTTGCAGTAATGTGTTCATATTTGCCAGCTCATCCGGAGCAGCAATGCACATGCGGCACGCGCCAATGCCAAGATCAAGCGGAATATACAGATTATCTTCGCCCATTTCCATTAACACATCTTTGCCGACGATGCCAATATCGGCACCGCCATAAGATACATATGTCGCCACATCAAAACTGCGCACGCGAATCAGCTGAATATCTGCCTTATTCGTTGCAAAGCGCAATTTGCGTGAGGCTTTGTCAAAAAACGCATCTTCCGGCACAATGCCGGCCTCAGCCAGGCGTGGCAATAATTCCTCAGCAATGCGTCCTTTGGGTATGGCAATGGTCAATGTCATGCTGGGTGCAACAGCATGAAAACAACCGCAAGGCAAGTAAAAAGAGACCCGTGCATATTATAATAGAATGGTTCCCTGTGGTTAAACCACAGGGTCAAATGCTGAGACGACATAACTGCTACATTTGATCCTGCGATCAAGTCGCAGGAAACAGGACTATTTTTTGTTAAAAGAATGTCACTAAGACGTGGCTGCTCTTATAGAAATATAATGACAGTTTCTTGAGAGATGGAGTATGGGACATATATGCAAAAGCTATGGACATTGTTGAAAGGCGTTATGCTTTGGGCGCTGATTCAGCTGCCGATTGGTTTGCTGTGTGGGTTTTTCTTGCTTGCTGTTGTGGTGGCATATTTTGCACAGGAAGTGCCTGATCATGCACAGCTGGCTAATTACAGCCCAGCAGGCATTACCCGGCTTTACACCATGGACGGAAAATTGCTGGAAGAATATGCGGATGAGCACCGCATCACCGTGCCGATTACCGCCATTCCAGATTGTGTAAGACAGGCCTTTATTGCCATTGAAGATCGCCGTTTTTACACGCATCATGGCATTGATCTGCGCGGGCTTGCACGGGCGCTTTTGAATAATGCGCGCGGGCGCTCTATGCAGGGCGCTTCCACCATCACCCAGCAGGTGGCGAAGAATATTCTGCTTTCGAAAGAGCGTCGCCTTACCCGCAAGCTCAAAGAGATGATTGTGGCGCTGCGTATGACCAAAGCACTCTCTAAAGACCGGGTGCTGGAACTCTATCTAAACGAGATTTTCTTGGGCCAACAGGCTTATGGCGTGGCGGTGGCTGCGCAGCGTTATTTTAACAAAGGGTTGTTGGAATTGCAGCCAGAGGAATGTGCGCTTTTAGCCGCATTGCCCAAGGCGCCCACCACCTATAATCCGTACCGTAATTACAACAAAGCCAAACATCGTCGGAATTTAGTGCTGAACGCCATGCAAGAGGAAGGGTATTTAACGCCCGCCGAAACACAAGCGGCCAAGGAAACAGAGATCGTGCTGGTACAAGAGCGTGATGAGGCTGCAAATGTGGATACGGCCAAAGCCAGTTTCTTCAGTGAAACAGTGCGCCAAAAAGTGCTGGAACAGGTGGATACGCATGTGTTTTACCGTGGTGGTTTAAGTATTTTTACTACCTTAGACAGCCAGCTGCAAACGATTGCACAAAACGCATTGGAAGCAGAGCTTACAGCCTATGAAACACGCCAAAAAGAAAATGAAGAGATTGACGCAACGTTAATCAACGGTGCTGTGGTGGTGATGGATGTGCATTCTGGCCAAGTGCGTGCCATGGTGGGTGGCCGTGCGCGTGAGGATGACTTTTTCAACCGTGCCGTGCAAGCAAAGCGCCAGCCTGGCTCGGCCTTTAAGCCGTTTGTGTATTTGGCTGCACTAGAGCAAGGCTATAGTCCTGCGGATTTGGTGGATGATGCGGAGATTTATTTTACCGATGCGAAAACAGGTGAAATAGAATGGAAGCCTAAGAACTATTCGGGCAAATATTATGGCCCAACTACCATTCGTCGCGGTTTAGAGCGCTCTTTAAATGTAATGACGGTGCATTTAGGCATGGTGGTGGGACTAGACCATATTCATGAGCTTGCGGTGCGCTTTGGTGTGTTGGAAGAAAATGCTGGCAAGGTGCTTTCCATGGTGTTGGGCACGCAGGAAGCCACGCTGTTGGATATGAGTGTGGCCTATGCCATGCTTGCCAATGGTGGTGTGAAGTTAGAGGCATCCTTGGTGTCGCATGTGCGGGACGCAGCAGGCAATGTGGTGATGAGTGATGCAAATTACCGTTGTGACAGTTGCAACACGCCGCGGAATCATCCGCCTTTGCTTGTTGGTGAAAAGGAATATGTGGCGGATCCTGCTTCTGTGTCGCAGCTGGTGAGCATAATGCAGGGCGTGATAAAGCGTGGCACAGCTATGAAGGCGCGTAAATTAAACATGCCACTGGCCGGAAAAACAGGCACTACGAATGACAGCAAAGATTCGTGGTTTATTGGTTTTTCGCCGGATTATGTGGTGGGTGTATATGCTGGGTTGGACCAGCCGGCTTCGTTGGGTAAAAAAGAGACCGGCGCCTCCATCGCGCTGCCCATTTTCATCCGTGTGATGGAGGGATTATATGAGGGCAAAGAAAAGCCTGCGCCATTCCGTTCAGATAAAACACTCACACGGAAAGTGATTGATGTGAATACGGGCATGTTGCCGTCTGAAGAAACGGCGGACCGTCATTACCTTTCCGAACTGTTCAAGCAAGGGCAGGCGCCGCAGCGTGCGCTGTTTCCGTTTGAGCCATTACAAGTCATTGCATCGGATCTCTATTTTGCAACGCATCATGCCATGCGCCCTATACCTGCAGTGGATGATTTGCCACCACTAACGGATCTACCGCTTGGAGAGGGGCAGGATAATCAAGGTATTGAGGATGTATTCCTACCGCCTGTGATTGAGGGTGTTGGAAGCGGTATTTATTAGGGCTGGAAAAAATTCCTATACTTATAATCCAAGAAAAGTTATTAAGACTCCACATTATATAGTGTATTCATAAAATGAATGCACTATAGAGACCGCCCAAAGGGGCGGGATTCCGCCGCGTTAGCGAGCGTTTTGTGCCTAAGCACAAATTCAATTTACTATAAATGACGGAGGAATGTCATGAGAGCGTTAGGTGTTTTACTTTTATTTGTATTATGGTCTGCATTATGCACGGCGTGGTATACATGCGGTGTAAAAGGATTATGTGGAGATGATGGTGCAAATGCAGTTGCTGCAGCAAGCGAAAATGCTGCAGATGCAGAGGCGGCAGCGGATAGTGCAGGTGATGCGGCTAATGCTAACGCTAATGCAGATGAAGCAGCAAGCGATACTGCAGATGCGAATGCTATTGATCCGGCCGGCTTGGTAAAAGATAAGCTGTTTTTCACCTTTGGTAACACAGAGCCATTAATGTCTAATCCGGCAGAATATGCCGCGGCGGTAAAGCAAGTATTAAGTGAAAAAGCAGGTTTTGTAGCAGAAATTGTGGGCCGTGCATTGCCAAGTGAAGCTGCTGGCATTGGCCTTGAGCGTGCTAAGGCTGTACAGCAATTTTTGGGACTTTCGGACGCACAAATATTGCTATCAGAAAAGAGCATGAGCGTGTCTGATGCAGTATTAGAGCGTGCTAAATTAGCACCATTTGAAGGTGCTTTGTTGCGTGTGTTTGAAAAACAGCGCAGTGATTTTGAGGTGGAAACATCAGGTGAAAATGGCTCCGCCGGTGCAGTAGTATATTTTCCTTTCGGCTCTGCTGATGCAGGTGATCGTGAGGGCTTAAAAGCCAAGTTAGCATCGGTGGCTTCTGCCATTACAGGTGATAGCAAGGCCGTAATTACAGGCCATACGGATAATACAGGTGATCCAAGCTTTAACCAACAGCTGGGCCAGCAGCGTGCGGATTTTGTGAAAGCCGTGCTGGTGGAGGCAGGTGCTGCTGCTGAAAATATTGCAACATCATCGGCTGGTCAGTCTCGCCCTATTGCGGATAATGCAACCGTATATGGACGTGAGAAAAACCGTCGTGCGGACATTGTTATTCAGGAATAATACAGTCATAAACATATTAAAAGGAGGCGTATGCTATGTTCCAAGATCTTAACCCATTAGATAAATCCACGGCAGTGTGGGAAATTTTTATTATGCTGTTGGTGGCCTTTTTGCTTGGCTGGTTATTTGCTAAATTCTGCAAATGCCCTAAGTCTGATTGCAACGAAAATGCGTGCGATGCAACACCAGCTCCAGCTCCGGCGCCTAAGAAAGCTGCACCAAAGCCTGCGGCTAAAAAGGCAGCGCCTGCAAAGAAATCAGATTTTGCTGCGTCTCTTTCTATGGGTGCTGCAAAAGCAGGTGCAAAGGACGATTTGAAGAAAATCAAAGGTGTGGGCCCAGTAATTGAGAAGAAACTGAATGGCTTGGGCATTAAGACCTATGAGCAGGTGTCTAAAGTAACCAAGGCAGATGCGCTAAAAATTGATGAGGCGATTGAGTTCTTCCCTGGTCGTATTGATCGCGACGATTGGAAAGGCCAAGCCAAAAAATTGATGAAATAAGGCAGTCGCTTATTTCTCTAATATTCAAAAAGGGCATCCATGGCGGTGCCCTTTTTTTTTATGCTGATTCTATTATTTTTTTCAGCTAGGTAATAACATATGTTCGAAGCCATACTTATTGCCATTATCGAAGGCTTTACCGAATTTATTCCGGTAAGTTCCACCGGTCATGTGATTGTGGCAGGGTGGTTGTTGGATTTTTCATCCGTGCCCAATTTTGTCTATGAAATTGTGATTCAGCTGGGCGCTATTTTAGCCGTCTGTGTGCTGTATCGTAAAAAATTGATTTCCACCTTGCTCGGCCTGCCAAGAGACAAAAAAGCGCAGCATTTTGCTTTGTCTGTTGCCATTGCCTTTTTGCCGGCTGCGGTTCTGGGAGCATTGTTTCACGCGCAGATTAAGGCTGTGTTATTCAACCCCACCATTGTGGCGAGTATGTTGATAATTGGTGGTCTTATTATTTTATGGATTGAGCGCCTGCCGCTCAAAGCACGCACCACTTCCATAGATGCCGTCACCTTGCCCACAGCGTTGAAAATTGGTGTGTGCCAATCACTGGCGATGATTCCTGGCACCAGCCGTTCGGGCGCAACCATCATGGGCAGTTTGCTGTTAGGTCTAGACCGCAAAACCGCCACAGAATTTTCCTTCTTCCTTGCTATTCCTACCATGCTGGGCGCGGTGGTGTATGACCTTTATAAACACGCGCATTTGCTGGAAACAGAACATATGCGCCTGCTGGCAGTGGGATTTGTGGTGGCATTCATCACTGCGTTATTTGTAGTTAGGCATGTGATTAGCTTCATCAGCAAGCACGGCTTTATCCCTTTTGCGTATTACCGCATCATACTCGGTGTAACTATTTTGCTGCTGCTGGCGAAAGGAGTGTGATGGCAAAAGGGAAAAAAGAGACATCGCCACCGGCGATTGAAACGCTCGCACAGGCAGCATTAGCTGGCGATAAAACAGCCTATGCACAGTTTCTACGTGAGGCTGCCCAGCAGATTGCGCGTAAAGTTACCCCACGCTTGCACCATTATGATGATAAGGACGATGTGGTGCAGGATATTCTGATCGCGGTGGATAAAGCGCTGCATACTTATGACATATCGCGCCCGTTTTTGCCGTGGTTGAATGCGATTATCCAGTTCCGTTTTACCGATTATTTACGCAAGACCTACCGCAATCAGGCCAGGCATTATGTGGAGTTTAGCGAGATAGAGCAGCAGCTGAGCGATGAAGAAGACGTAACCGAATCGGGCTTTGATAACGAATTATTACATAAGGAAGTGGCAGCGCTGCCTAAAAAACAGGCGGAAGTGGTGCGGCTATTGAAGCTTGAAGAATATAGCGTGAAGGAGGTGGCGGCTAAGCTGAAAATGAGCGAAAGCAATGTGAAAGTGACTGCCCATCGTGCCTATAAAACCCTTCGCGTCACATTAGGAAAGAATGAGTCATGAATGATGCTATTGAACGTATGATTTCAGAATTGTCTGAGGAGCACAAGCCGCGTGCGCCATATCGCCCTTTTATGGTGTTGGGCGCGTTAATCACGCTGGCAGCACTCTATCTGATAGGGTTCACCGCATTTCGTGGGCTTAAGGCACCGCTTGCTATGCTGCTGCAAGACCCGCTTTTACTGGGTGAGCTGGTGCTGTTATTGCTCATTGCGCTGCAAGGCATGTATATTGCCGCATTCACGCCGGTGCCTGGTGCGCCTTGTGTGAAGCGCTGTGCACCGCGTTTACATGTGCTTTCCATGCTATATGTGCTGCTGCAAGGTGCCAAAATTGTGATGAGCGGCGATGTCACCTGCGGGCTTGGCATGCATTGCTCTTGCGTGATGTGGGGCGGCTTGGTGTTGCCATTGCTCAGCTTCTTTTTCCTGGCACGCCGTGGTGCGGTGGTAAATGCGCAGTTGGCAGGCACCAGCGTGGCAGTTGGCTTTGGCGCTGTGTCGCTTATGGTATTACATCTCACCGAAACCATGGATGGCGGCTTATTTATTCTACTCTGGATTATCGTGCCATTGCTGTTGGGTATTGTGGTAGCCAATTGGCTCTCAGCCCGTTTCTTGCGCTGGTAGTTATTTAGAAATCCCTCGTCATCCCACGGCTCGTCCGTGGGATCTCCTGCTAATTGCCGTGAGATTCCATGGACAAGCCATGGAATGACGGGTGTATGGGGTGCAGAAATTGTTTACAGAACATATAACAGTGTCTATCTAGCATTATGATCTAAACTCGATTATACCAGCCTTATGCCGATGGTTGGATCATATGATATGTTGTCTCTGGTGATGCTGGGCGTGATGTGCGTGCTGTTATTACTTAGCGGCACCATTGCGCTTAAAATTTACCGCCTATGGCGCGCGCGCCAGCGTGGCCAGGCCGGCACCAAGCTGCAAACGCGCATGGTGGTGATGTTTGGTTTGGTATCCTTGGTGCCCACCTTACTGGTGGCGATATTTTCGGTGCTGTTCTTTAATTTGGGGTTGCAAAATTGGTTTAATACCAAGGTAAGCACTGCGCTGGAATCTTCCTTGCAGGCGGCAGAAGGATATTTGACAGAGCATAAAAACAATATCCGCGGCGATGCGGCGGCCATGGCGAGCGATCTTAACCGCCAATCTCCTTTGTTAAAGCGTGATCCAAAGCGTTTGAAGCAGATTATCCGCACGCAAGCGATCATCCGTGAGCTTTCAGAGGCGGTGGTGTTTCAGCATGAAGGTGCGGTAGAAGAGGAGGGTATATTTGAAATACCGCTCAATTCGTTGGAGAACCGGCTGTTGGATACAAAGGTGATGCACCATGCGCTGGGCGGTGAGGTGGCGGTGTTTAGTGAAGAAAATAACCGCGTACGCGCACTTATTTTGCTGTCTGAATATAGCCATACCTATCTGCTGATTGGCCGTATGTTGGATGAAAATGTGCTTGCCTTTTATGCTGAAACGCAAGGCTCGGTGAATGAATATCAACGCCTGAAGGGCAATATTAACAAGCTGCAATTGCAGTTCCTACTCATCTTCTTAGCAGTGGCATTGCTATTATTATTGGCCACCATTTGGGCGGGTTTGCGCTTTGCTGGACGTTTAACGCGGCCTATTTCCAATTTGGTAGAAGCCACGCAAGCACTGAAAGAGGGCAAGTTAGATGTGCGCGCAGAAGATATAGGGCAGGATGATGAGATGGGCACACTCACCCGTGCCTTTAACCGCATGGCAGAGGAATTGCAGCATAACCAGGCCAGTTTGGTACAGCAGAAAGACTTTATGGCGCAGCTGCTGGCAGAAATTTCCACCGGTGTATTGGTGGTGGATGCTGCGGGCAACATTACGGTGTCTAATGCCGCAGCAAAGGGCATTTTGCATCAAGAGGCATTGGAAGGGCAGGAGCTGAAAACAGCATGGCCTGCTTGGAAGCAGGTGGAAGAGGGCGCCATGCCATCCTTGCAGCAAATCAAATGGGTGCGGGACAAGCAGCAACGCACTGTGCTGGTGCACCAGGTGCAGCTTGCCTTGCAAAGCACATTGATCACTTTGGATGATATTACCGAACTGCAAGTGGCAGAGCGCAATGCGGCCTGGTCGGATGTGGCACGCCGTGTGGCGCATGAAATCAAGAATCCGCTCACGCCCATGCAGCTTTCTGCAGAGCGCTTGGCAAAGAAATATGGCAGTGATTTGCAGGCAGCAGAAAAAGAAAAATTCAGCCAATATACGGGCACGATTTTGCGCCATATTGAAACGGTGCGCCATATTGTGGACGCCTTTGCTTATTTTGCTAAATTGCCTGCGCCGGAGTTAAAGCAGCTGGATATTGTACCTGCGATTAAGGCAGCCGTTATTTCGGAGCAGGTGGCACATGCAGATATTAGCTACCATCTGCCAGAGCAAGAAAGCTGCATGATTCTAGCGGATGCGCAGCAGCTCAAGCAGCTATTGCAGAATTTGCTAAAGAATGCGGCAGAAAGCATGCAATCGCTGCAGGAAAAAGCGATTTTTATTACGCTTGAGCCACAAGAAGATGGCATGGTGGAGCTTTCAGTGCGTGATGCAGGGCCTGGGTTTAGTGAGGCTATTTTGCAAGAAGGCATCACGCCATATCGTACAGAAAAAGCCGAAGGCACGGGCCTTGGGCTGGCGATTGTAGAAAAAATCACTAAGGAGCATGGTGGGCAGATAGAGCTGCAGAACCATGCAGATGGCGGTGCCATTGTGCGCTGTAGTTTCCGTTGTTAGTGGGCGCTATCCAACCCAAGTAAATCATCGTAAGACGGGCGTGGGCGGATGATTTTATAGCTATCGCCTTCCACCAGCACTTCGGGCACAA
>JAHDHN010000007.1:13281-15469 GCA_020631295.1 Rickettsiales bacterium | reverse complement strand
GGGCGTGGGCGGATGATTTTATAGCTATCGCCTTCCACCAGCACTTCGGGCACAAGCAAGCGGCTATTATAGCTGTTGCTCATCACTGCACCGTAAGCACCGGCGCTGCGCAACATCAATAAATCACCGCTTTGTAACAAGGGCAAGGCTTGCCCGCGGGCGAACACATCTGCTGATTCACACACAGGGCCTACCACATCATATGTGGCATTGGTATCAGCTTCCTGCACAGGCAGAATATCATGCGCTGCGTCATACAGGCTTGGGCGCATCAAATCATTCATTGCAGCATCCACAATGGCAAATTCTTGCGTGTCTGTATGTTTGGTGCGGATTACTTCTGTAACCAACACACCGGCATTGCCGGCAATCAAGCGGCCAGGCTCAAACATAAGCTGCACGCCTAGATCCTGCACCAGCGGCGTAATCATCGCAGCATAATCCGCCGGTGAGGGCGGTGTTTCTGCATTATAAGGAATGCCCAAGCCGCCACCTAAATCCAGCGTTTCGATCACAAAGCCTTTGGCGCGCAACTCCTTTACCAACCCAACCACCTTCACAAAGGCGGCCTCAAATGGCTCTAAGGCTGTGAGCTGCGAGCCAATATGGGTGGTGATGCCTCTGGGTGTGATATGCGGCAAGTTGCTGGCATGCTGATAGGCTGTTTCTGCCTGTTCCCATGCAATGCCAAATTTGTCTGTTTTGCGACCGGTGGAGATTTTATCATGGCTTTTGGCTGCTACATCTGGGTTGATGCGGAGTGCCACTGGTGCAGAAACACCCAGCTCACCTGCCACCTCGTTCAAGTCATCCAGCTCTTCAACGGATTCCACGTTAAACTGAAAAATGCCTTGTTCTAAGCCATAGCGCATTTCTGCTTTGGTCTTTCCTACGCCTGAAAATACGATCTTTTCAGCAGGAATACCGGCGGCTAACGCACGGCGAATTTCGCCCTCAGACACGGTATCTGCACCTGCGCCCAGGTGGGCTAATAAGCGTAACACGGCCAGATTGCTATTGGCTTTCACCGCAAAACATACCATGGCGTTGAGCGCAGAAAAACTCTCTGCAAACACATTATAATGCCGTGAAAGTGTGGCGGTGGAGTAACAATAAAAGGGCGTGCCTATCTCTGCTGCAATGGTGGCAAGTGCGCAGTCTTCGGCATGCATCTGGCCGTTCTTATAGTGAAAATGATCAACCATGTGATAGTGCCTCTATAGCAGGTTGCGCGGCAGTTGCTGCATTGTCACTGCGATATAAATCATCCCGCACACCGCACGCGGTGAGCAGAAGGCAAGAGAGCAAAGAGAGAAGAAAACTGCGCATTACTTATACCGCTTTTTATCAGCCGGATAGACGCCGAGTACTTTGATTTTATCACTGAAAAAGCCCAGCTCTTCTAAGGCCAGCTGCACATGGCGCTCATCCGGATGGCCTTCTACCGTGATGAAAAACTCGGCACGGTCTGAATTGCCCTCTGGAATATAGCTCTCCAGCTTCACAATATTCACATTATTGGTCGCAAATCCGCCCAGTGATTTATACAAGCCTGCCGGAATATTGCGCGTGGTAAAAATCACCGAGGTAAGCACCGGTGCGTCTTTTACCGGGTCCACCTCATTGGGTATGGCGCTGATGGCTAAGAATAATGTGGCATTGTCTTTCACATCTTGCATATCGCGCTGCAAAATTTCCAAGCCATAAAGTTCTGCAGCCAGCTCACTGGCCAGCACGGCTTGCGCTTCACCCTTGCCTTCTGCCACCTCTTGCGCGGCCACGGCCGTGTTACTGGATTGCAGCGGCTCCAGGCCCATATTGCTCAAATGCTGCTCGCATTGCATCAGCGCTTGCGGGTGAGAGGCCACTTTTTGCACCTCTTCCAGCTTCGTGCCTTTCTTGGCCATTAAATGGTGCGCAATTGGGCTCATATACTCGCCTACAATATGCAGGTCTGTCAGGCGCAATAGATTATGGATTTCTGCTACGCGCCCGGCATAATTATTGCCCACGGGAATCATGCCAATATCGGCCTGCTTGCTTTCCACTGCGGCAAACACATCCTTAAAACTTGGGCAAGGCAGCGTATGCATATACGGGTAGGCGCGTTTGCAGGCGAGGTCCGAATGTGCACCTGCTACACCCATGAAGGCTATATGTTGTTGAGTTCCCACGGTAGAACGCTCCT
>JAHDHN010000007.1:0-13181 GCA_020631295.1 Rickettsiales bacterium | reverse complement strand
CCTGCTACACCCATGAAGGCTATATGTTGTTGAGTTCCCACGGTAGAACGCTCCTATTCATCTATTAGGAACATCCGATAATGCGAATTATGGTATGCGTCAATTACTCTGTAGGATTAGATTCTGCTTCTGCCGCGTCTTCTGACTCAAATTCCAACGCGGCGGAATTGATGCAATAGCGTGAACCGCCATGTTCTGCTGGCCCGTCATTAAACACATGGCCTAAATGACTGTTGCATTTGCTGCAGATAATTTCAGTGCGCTCCATACCATAGCTGCTGTCATGCTTGGTGCTTACAGAAGATGCATCGATCGGTGCGGTGTAGCTTGGCCAACCTGTGCCAGAGTCAAACTTGCTGTTGCTGTCAAATAACGGCTCACCACAGGCGGCACAGCGATAATGGCCATGTTCTTTATGGTCCCAATATTTACCCGTAAAGGCACGTTCAGTGCCTTTCTCACGCAGCACATGATATTGCTCATCGGTGAGTGTTTCTTTCCATTCTTTTTCGGTTTTTGGCATGGCATCCTCCTGGCTGGTTTGTGCAATAGCTAGCAGACTTAAGGTCGCAATAGCAATGATAGTAAGCGGGCGAAATAATTGGGTCATAATGATTCCTTCTTTTTGTTGTATTCGTCCAAAAGTTCGGCAATGTTACATAATATGAATACTATACCCTCCATATCACCCTTTGCGGTGCCGTTTCCCGCTATGCCAGAGGTGAAAGGCGTGCAGCTTTCTGTGGCAGCGTCGAACACCCGTTATAAAGGCAGGGATGATTTGCTGCTGCTGCAATTTTCAGAAGGCACGCAAATTGCTGGCGTGTTCACGCAAAACAGCCTGCCTGGGGAGCCTATTTTATGGAACAAGGCACAGCTGCCTGCCGGTGTGGCGCGCGCCATTATCGTCAATGCTGGCATTGCCAATGTGCTTGCGGGTAAAAAAGGTGTAAGCGGTCAAGAGGCATGGCTGGATGCTACAAGCCAGCAGCTGAATATACCCAAGGAGCAGATATTTGTGGGCTCCACAGGCATTATTGGTGAACCATTGGATGCAGAAGGCATGAAGAAGCAATTGCCGCAACTTCAGCAGCAGACAAGTGCAATAGCCTGGGAGGCAGCGGCAAGCGCGATTATGACGACAGATACCTTCCCAAAGGGGGTTACCCGCACCGCCACCATTGGTGCAGAGACGGTGACCATAAACGGCATTGCCAAGGGCAGCGGCATGATTGCGCCTAATATGGCCACTATGTTGGCCTATGTGTGCACCGATGCCAGCCTGCCAGCATGCTTGCTGCAAACATTGTTGGATGCACAAATTCCAAAGAGCTTTAACGCGATTACGGTGGATAGCGATACCTCCACCAGTGACATGGTGCTGTTATGCGCCACGCAGCAGGTGGAGCATTGGCAGGTGGAAGATGCGGATGCCTATGAGCTCACGGACTTTAAAGAGAAATTGCAAGAGGTGCTAACAGAGCTGGCACTGCTGGTGGTGAAGGACGGAGAAGGCATCAGCAAATGCATCACCGTGCAGGTGAGCGGTGCCAAAAATGATGATGAGGCGCAGCAAGTGGCGCTCTCTGTGGCCAACTCACCCTTAGTAAAAACGGCCATTGCTGGTGAAGACCCAAATTGGGGCAGAATCGCCATGGCGATTGGTAAAACAGGCTGTGCGGTAAATCGTGCTGGCTTGGCTATTTCTATGGGCGATATTGCCATTGTCGCGCAGGGTGACTTATTGGACTCCTATGAAGAATCTGCCGCGGCGGCCTATATGAAACAGCCGGACATTTTGCTGAATATAGCGCTTGGTGTGGCAGAGGGCAGTGCTACTGTGTATGGCTCTGACCTGACGCATGATTATATCACCATCAATGCAGACTACCGCTCTTAATTGTATTAACGTATTTATAGTCATTGCAGTTAATATTTTCTAATTTTTTTATTTGGCGTCATCCCGTGGTTTAACCACGGGATCCAGAGCAACAAAGAGAGAGTATGCGTTGCAGCCCTGGATACCGCGGACAAGCCGCGGTATGACGCGGTAATTGTTAATTGAAATGACTACACAACTCTACAAAGAGCTGTTGCTTTCACGTTCGTTCAGGATGGCGCATCCTTATAACAAAAAACCCCCATGAGGAGGGCTCATGAGGGCTTTTCGGATTACTATGCTTAAAGCGTGTTAGATCTTCTCGACAGGAAGGCCCTTTTCTTTCCATTCATCAATTCCACCAGGGAATTTATAGAGATTGTTGTAGCCTGCGTCTTTTGCACGCAAAGCACCATATTTACTGGCTGGGCAACCTGTGTTGGTGCAGTAAAATACCAAAGGAGTATCTTTGCTTGGTACAATTTCGGCCAATGTTTCAGCATTCGTATCTTTTACCGACAAAGGCTTGGCGCCCTTGATGATATCGCCTTTCAGATATTTTCCACCGCGTGAATCAAACACAATTACCTCCGGGTTTTCTAGCATGGCTTGCAGCTCTTCTGCATTTACCACGGTGTAGTCGTGGCGTTCGCCTGCTTCGGCCTTTTTGGCCGCGCCAAACTCACCAGCAATGGCAGGTTGGCCTAGATAAATAAAACTTGCGATCACAGCAAAAATGGCCGTCACGCTTGCAGCTAATGTTTTCATGAGAATACTCCTTATTCATTGTTTATGATTATCATGTGTAACTGCCATTTGCCTAGCAGTTCATATGCTAGTTCGCAAGGCTTCATAAGCTGGTTACGATTATTGGTTAAATAGTACGGCAAGTGCCACCATATCACTGCTGTCTGGGACGTAATTATTTTGATTAATGCAGCCATTAGGGGACAATAAAAATATGCGCAATTTACCTGTTATTGGCAACCCATCATCCAGCTGTTGATCTATATATTGTGCTGTATCACAAGGGATAATGGGGTCTAAAGGAATGCCGCTGCCACCAAGGCGTTCTCCACCCATAATGAGTAAATGCTTGCGTTCTGAAGGTGAGTATACCAGGCTATACCCTATAGTAGGGAGATAAGATTCTGGCATATTTTCACCGATAATGCCTTCTGAACCCATTGCAAACTGCCCCGTAACAGATTGGTTTAGTAAATCTGCAGCCTGCAAATGGTACCAGGCAAGGGCTCCTTCAGAAGGGTAGTATATTTCATTATTTCCATCACCGCCGCACTGTGGAATCAGCGCACATGCATCGTAAAAATGGCTTTTTGCTTGCTCTTCTGGCATGTCGCCCGGCCATGCATTATAGCGCAGCCTAAAGGTTTCAATCGCTTGCTGCATCTGTTGAATATCTTGTGCAAAACGGTGCATTTTTGCATTTTTTGCCATGGATAAACCAATAGAAAGGGACACAACCAAAGCGGCAATAATCAGCAATGCAATGCTGATTTCTAGCAAGGAAAGGCCAGATTTTCTATGCATCATAAATTGTTTTTACGAAGGTTGCGATGCACGATCCATAACAACAAACCTAAGATAAAATAGAATCCGGCAGTGAATAAAATACGTGTGTAGAAACGCTTATGTTCTCCGTTTAACAGCGTGAAATAATAGTCTCTGTTGCTGTTGAGGTCTTCTTCTGTGGCACGTGCGAGCAATGTATTTTTGAGTTCTTCTACATAGCGTTTAGTGTCTTCAGAGGTAAGATCAGAAAATTGAATATCTGCTGCATTTGCGTAAGGCGGGCTATCAATTTGCCATATGGCCACAGGGATGGAGAGTGCTCCATAGCCCATCATAAACCAGCCAAATAAAATAGCAATCAGCGTGTAATAATGCGTGCCTTTATTCGGTCCGCTATAGGAAAATAGGGAATGTACCATGGCTACTCCTTTGTGTATTATAACTCTATCCTAGCATAGCTATAATGAGTTTCCAACAACAGTCATATTAAATAAAAATTTCTCGTCATCCCACGGCGTGTCCGTGGGATCTCCCGTCAATTGCTGTATCCTTACCAGGAGATTCCATGGATAAACCATGGAATGACGGATGTGTTGAAGGAGATTTTTACTAAGGTGAGATGGAGAGTGTTACCGGCGTGGCGTCCATCAGTGATTCAAGCGAAGTAATATGCGCTTCAAACTGTGCCATTTCTTCTTTTGGTAGCTTGCGGCCTGGTGGAATTTTTACCTTTGCTGGGTTCACTTGCTTGCCACGGAAATGGATTTCATAATGCAGATGCGGGCCGGTGGAGCGACCGGTGGAGCCCACATAGCCAATCACCTGGCCTTGTTTCACGCGGCGGCCCTTGCTCATGCCTTTGGCAAAGCCGCGCATATGTGCATAGGCTGTGGAATATTCGCTATTATGGCGGAGTTTGATATAATTCCCGTAACCGCCTTTGCGGCCAATGAAACTCACCGTGCCATTACCCGCTGCAAAAATGGGCGTGCCGCTACGCGCAGCAAAATCCATGCCTTTATGCATTTTTGTATAGCCCAAAATAGGGTGGCGACGCATGCCAAACCCAGAGGAAATACGCGCGCCGTTGATCGGTGTTTTTAGCAGTGCTTTTTTAGCCGTGCGCCCGTCACGATTAAAATAATCTTCATCGCCATTTTTATCGGTATAGTTAAACAGCTCCTTGTCTTCCCCATGCACATGCAGCATGGCATATAAGAGCGCGCCGTCTTTTACCTTCTCACCTGCATCGTTATAAAATACTTCATACAATACTTTGAAGGCGGCGCCCTGACGAATATCACGCTGAAAGTCGACATCAAAACTATAAGCCTTGATTGCCTCAATCATAATATTAGGCGGAATACCCAGTGCATTACCGAGCTGATCTAGGCTATATTCAATGGTGCCTGCTGCCTGTTTGATATGTTTGGTCAGAATCTTTTCTTGGCGCTCCACTGTAATGGCGCCTTCTGCATCTTTCTTCACTTCAATGATATATTCACTGCGGTCGATGCGCAGCGCATGGAACATCAGCTCTGTGGTGGGTGTGGCGTCTTCGTCAGCCGCTTCATTGGCATTATTTTCAGTAGTGTCTTCATTGTTGTCACTCTCTGAGTTTTCTTCCGTTTCCTCCGCCGCTTCTGGTGCAGATTCACTGATCACTTCATTGGTTTCTTCTGCTTGCAGCTCTTGCATCAAAAGCTCAAAGCGTTCACCCGCACGCACGCTGCGCAAATCATATACCTCATTGAGTTTCTCTGCTATTTCAAATGTATCTGCACTGCCTACTCCGGCTTCATTGAGCAGGCTGCTGAATGTGTCGCCACGCTTTAGTTCAAGGTCGATCATCACAATATTTTCTGGCGGAGACTCTGCCTCTTCTTGAGGTTCCTCAGTGGCTGCTTCAGCCGCATCTGTGGCTACATGTTGTGATACGGCTTGGCTGGTTTTGTGAGGTGCGTTGTTATTGCTTGCACTCTCTTCTTGCTGCGCTGCCTGCTTTGCTGTGCGGTCAGAATAGCGCAGCGATTCCACCCATGAAAATACCAAAAACGCCACAATCACAATACCTGCTCCTGTGAGTGCGCCTAAGATATATTTTTTCATGGTCTATTGCTTTCTGTTGTAACGTGTTTACCCATCAAAAGCCGGGTAGGTACCAGGTTCTGCATAATCAATAAAGCGTGTGGTGTTTCCGTCAAAGGCTAATTTCACATTATCCACCGGTCCGTTACGATTTTTTGCTACAATAATCTCGGTTACATTTTCAATTTCCGCCAAGCGGTCTTGCCAGGCATTGAATTTCTCAATTTCTGTATCAGAAGGCTGCTTGCGTTGCAGGTAATATGCCTCGCGGTAAATAAACATCACAATATCTGCATCTTGCTCAATCGATCCCGATTCACGCAAATCCGAAAGCAGCGGGCGTTTATCTTCACGCTGCTCCACTGCACGGGAAAGCTGCGATAGTGCAATCACTGGAATATTGAGCTCCTTGGCAATGGCCTTCAGGCCCATGGTGATTTCTGAAATTTCCTGCACGCGGTTATTTTGTGCAGAGGCAGACACACCGCGGAGCAGCTGCAGATAATCCACAATCAGCACGGATAAATTATGCTTGCGCTTCAAACGGCGCGCACGGGTGCGCAGTGCTGCAATGCTTAAGGCCGGTGTATCATCAATAAACAGGCCAAGCTCATTCATTTCTTGGCTGGCACGGATGAGCGTAGCAAAATCATCCTCTGTGGGTGAGCTGCGCAGGCGGCCACGGCGAATGTCGGTAGCGGAAATAGCGGTTTTCATCGCCAGCATACGTGTTGCCAGTTGCTCGGCAGACATCTCCAATGAGAAAATACCCACAGAGCCTAGCTTTGGCATTTCTGGTGCATCATCTGTGTGTTTTGCTATTGCATCATCATATTCAGATTTAAGCTGCTCAGCACAGTTGAGTGCCAAGTTTAACGCAAGCGCGGTTTTACCCATAGACGGGCGTGCCGCTACAATAATCAAATCCGAATCATGCAATCCGCCCAGCAGATTATCCATCTGCGCAAAGCGTGTGGCCACGCCGCTAATATCGCCTTTACGCTTGCTGGCGGCATTGGCAGTTTCAATGGCTTGGTTCAGCGAGATGCCAATCTTACGAAAATCATTATCGCTATTGCCCTCACTGGCCAGCGCAAATAATTTCTGTTCGGCTTCTTCAATTTGTTCGGAGGCGCGGCGCTCGCCCGAGGCATCATAGCCGTTATTCACCATGTCCTCACCAATATCAATCAGCTCGCGGGAAATGGCCAAACTATAGATAATGCTGGCATAGCCACGGATATCAATAATACCTGAGGCCACAGAAGCCAAGCGCGCCAAATACACGCTGCCGCCATGCTCTTCCAGCGCTTCGTCTTTATCAAACTCATTTTTGAGTGTAACCGGGCTGGCGATCAATCCGCGCTCGTAAAAGCGGGAAATCGCGGCAAAAATCCGTTGATGCACGGGAAAGAAAAAATGTTGCTCACGTAAGAAATCACTCACCTTATCAATGGCATTATTATTCACCAACAAGCTGCCCAGCACCATTTGCTCTGCCTCATGGTTATGCGGCAGTTCATTATATTCCGGTGTATCCTCGCCTGTTTCGGTGGGTACAATTTGTACATCAGCTTGTGACAACGCTATCTCCCAGGGAGTGCATCTTTAGCGCTATGGGCCTTACGCGTCCAGTGAATATTCAAAGCTGGCCACAAAATCTTCGGTGGCATCATGTTCAATCGCAACGCGCAGGCGCTGCATGAGGTTATTGTAATAGGTTAGATTATGCCAGGTCATCAGCACAGATCCTAAAATTTCTCCGGATTTCACCAAATGATGCAAATAGGCCCGTGAAAAATGTGTGCAGGCGTGGCAGCTGCAGTTTGGGTCCAGCGGTGACGTATCTTCTGCATGCATGGCGTTGCGGATATTAATATTGCCCTGAGACGTAAAGGCCTGCCCGTTGCGGCCAGAGCGGGTGGGCAGTACGCAATCAAACATATCCACGCCACGCAGCACCGCACCCACCATGTCGGCCGGTTTGCCCACACCCATCAAATAGCGTGGTTTATCTTCTGGTAAATGCGGCACGGTCACGTCTAATGTCTCAAACATCAGCTTTCTTCCTTCGCCCACCGCCAGGCCACCAATAGCCAGCCCGTCAAACGGAATATCACGCAATATAGAGGCACTTTGCTCCCGCAAATCGGCATACACGCCACCTTGCACAATGCCAAATAGGCCATAGCCCTCACGTTGTTGATACGCATCATAGGAGCGCTGGCCCCAGCGCATACTCAGCTCCATGGAGCGTTTGGCTTCCTCATGCGTGGCAGGAAAGGGTGTGCATTCGTCAAACATCATGGTAATCGTGCTGCCCAGCAAATGTTGAATTTCCATGGAACGCTCGGGTGAAAGCATATGTTTTGAGCCATCAATATGCGATTGAAAGCGTACACCTTCCTCGGTGATCTTGCGTAAACTTGAAAGGCTCATCACTTGAAAGCCGCCAGAATCTGTTAGAATCGGCTTGTCCCATTGCATAAATCTATGCAGCCCGCCTAGCTTGGCAATGCGCTCTGCAGTGGGGCGCAGCATCAAATGATAGGTGTTGCCCAACACAATATCTGCACCGGTTTCTTCCACTTGGGAGGGCAGCATGGCCTTCACCGTGGCCGCAGTGCCTACCGGCATGAAGGCCGGTGTTTGAATATCACCATGCGTAGTGTGCAGCGTGCCAGTGCGTGCCTGCTTGCTGCATGAATGAACGGAAAAAGAAAGTGCCATGAAGGTTTATATGCCTATTTCCAACTGCGTTTAATCGTGTAGGTCAGCTGCACTTCTTCATCTGCTTTTAGGCGCACAGGAAATTCAAATGTGCTGGCATTTTTCTTCTCATGCTCATGTGATTGTTTGATCAATTTCCAATTACCATAATGACTTGCATGTTCGCGCACAATCAACTCAATTGGGTTCTTTTTGCTGTTTTTGAGTGTGATCTTCACGGTTTCAGTACGCCATTTTTCATCATTGTTTCGATTAGAGTTAATCACCTCACGCTTGGCAATCACATCAAATGCATTGCCGAGTTTGATCTCTATCTCATCGTTCTTTGGTGTATGATCAATTATATCTTCACCAATGAATTCCAGCGAATCATCTGCCGTATCACGCTTATTCACGCGCACGCGCCCGGCTGGCAATGGCAGGCCCAGGCCGTTTTCTTCCTCATTTTCAAACGATACATACACACCCACCTTGCCTGGCAAACGCTTTCCATCAAACACAAATTGTTTCTCTACTTCAATGCCTTCTTTACGTGGAAATAATTCCGTTTGCTTGGTGGAGTTGTCCGGCAGAGTGGTAGGGCGACCAAGCGTGTATAAATGAAATTCAAAAAAGGCTTTTTCGGTAAATCCTTTGGGTGCAGGTGGTGGTGGAATCATTGCCATTTCTGCAACATCCATACGTCGTGCCATCATAGGTTGCGCGCCACGGTGCGGAGATACGCGCTGCACATCACCGGCAATCAGCTTCAGCTTGGCGTCTTCATAGGTCGCGCCGGTTTTATTCACAATGCTCACCCAAGCATTTAGGTCTAAATAGCCGCTATTTTCATCCTCACCGTCACGATATTCGGCATTGTAATCTGCCCACCAGGTGATGCCTTCGGTTTGGTAGCTGGTTTCAATCTCATGCGTGCCTGGTTTTTTGGTATAGATATCCCACAGTAAGGTCGGCTTGGTGCGTAAGCCACCAGGCAGTTCTGGGTAACGAATATTATTATAATGCCCAATGCTCTGCACACCATTTTCTGTTTGTAATACTAATTGATTGCCCCAACCGCTGCTCAGCAATGTACCTTTTATTACATCTACCTCTTCGCCACGCCATTGCTCTACTTCAATGGTTTTGCCCAGATAGCGCTCCAGCAATTTTTGTTGGCTTACCAAATCAAATTGGTAATTCTGTTCTACTACACTGGTATGTTTCGGGTCTGTGATCGAACGAAATTGCACCGTGGTTGGGTCAATATAGGCCGCTACATTATCAAAACTAACCGTGCTGCGTGATTGCTTCAGTTCCACATCACGCGTTTCACGAATCACAGCATAGCCAGGAATTTGGTTATAATGCGACCACTGGCCGCCTGGGCGAAATTGTGCGGCACTCACACTGCCAGGTTGTGCTTTGCTGTAAATGGTAAGGCCTGTATCAGCGCTTATTCCCATGCCAAGCAAGCTGCAGGTAAGTAAGAGTGTTTTGCCAAGAGAGTGTTTCATTCTAGGTTCCTTCGTGTTGAAATGCAGGACGATATACGCTGCATAACGAAAAAACCATGCGAAGCACAAGTGTGAATATGTAGTAAGATCGTTTAACGCTCCATAAAATCACCGTTCCCTGTGGTTTATCCACAGGGTCAAATACTGATACAGCATAACTATTGCATTTGATCCTGCGATCGAGTCGCAGGAAACAAGGCTTTAAATTTTTGGTAAGCGTTACAATAATTTTCTATCGATACAAATTGAGTTTGTAGCGATGCATGAGCCACACGCCATGCCTTGCCGTACCTACATCTTCACTGTGATGCAATGCAGCAAGCACGCCTTCATCCAGCGTGGGGTAAGCACCTTGCATATGATAGTACAGCTCCTCATAGCCTGCATGCACCCATTTTGTATGCTGCAGATTTTGATAGCTGCTGATCAGTTTTGGTACAGAGATCACCAGCATGATGCATAGCAGCCAGATGGGTGCATTGCGAGAAGTATTCCAGCTTATCATCACACCAATCAGACATAATGTGCTGAGTAATAAAGAGCGACTGAGCGTGATTTGGTCTTCCACAATACCAATATGGAACAAGCTGTGGGTAAGAATAGCAAGCAAGCCAAAGAGTATTAGCGCGTTGCCTATGCTGCCATGCATGCGCCACATGCTGTGCAGGCAGCAGGCGAATAATATAATACCCAAAGGAATAGCAAGATAGTAGCTTGGGTTATATAAGGCGCTGCCAAGCAAATTGAAGAAGAGCTGTGCGCTCATCCATGGGCCAGCAGGCATGGTGCCAGCGCTCATATGTTGGATAATGTAATGATAATAGAGATAGCCAATGATACCGCATGCAATCACCCATAATTTTGTTTTGACATGCGGGCTTTTTATCGCCAAATAGGTGCAGCTGAGTAATGCCGCTAGGCCCATAGTGTCAGAAAATATAGCTAGCAAGCAGAACAAAAAGCAGCGCCACCAGCGTTGTTGATGGGCATTGTCTAGTGCGGCTACGCTGAGTGCTAAACCCAGATAAAAGCCAAGATTTCCTGCCCAGCTCAGCCCAAATATATGATCAGGTAGCAACAGCCATAGCAGCAATATAAGCGCCATATAATGCGGTATATTGCGTATGTGTTTGAAGATATAATAGGCAACGGCCAGCACGCAGAGCAGGCTGAGTGCACTGTCCCATGCTAATTGCCAGCCAGTGATCTTTGCGAGGCTAAGCTGCAGCAATTGTGGCAAGGCACGCACATGGCCTTCACTCGCGGTGAAGAGATCTCTCCACGAAAAGCGATCATGCTGCCAGGCGTCATAGGCAAAGATAAGGTCAAATTGCTGCCATAAAGGCAGTTTGAAATGGTAGCTCCATAGCGTATATGCAAGGGCTGCTAATGCAGCTGCAAAGATGCCACCATTATAGAAAGATGCATGCTGATTATATTGTGCTTGTAGCTTCATTAGGCAGCCTCTTTTTCGATAATACACTCTACCTGATTACCCTTGCCGTGATAACGCACGCTATCAAAGGAGAGCAGGTTGGCTTTGGCAATACCGCGGCCATGATTATCGGTAGCGCGGGAAGGTTCCAGCACCATAAAAGGTTGCCAGTCAAAGCCATCACCTTGGTCGGTAATAAAGACTTGGTAATCTTGGTCGCGCTGCTCCATGGAGACATTCACCATCTTTGCTTGGTATTCCTCCATACCCAGGCGTTTGCTGATTTCGGCTTGATAAGTGCCATTGTCCAAGAGTGTGCTCTTGGTGGCATAATCCATGCCCAGATTGCCATGCTCTACAGCATTGCTCATCAGCTCAAACAGCCCAGAGATTTTATGTTGCGGTTCTGGAAATAACGAGCCCAAAAAGAAAGCAATATTCTGTGCTTCTTCCAACGTGCGGAAGCTGAATGCTACGGACTGGCAGTTGCCCATGGCTTGTTGCTTTTTTGCTGTTTGTTCCAACACCAATTGTTGATGTTGATGCTCTTCTGCCGCAGCTTCCACCACGGAGAGCAGCATTTTTTCTTGATAGGGCTTGGTGAGGTAATAAAAAATACCGGCTTCCACGCCTTCCATCACCTCTTCATCGCTGTCGGCTGCGGTTTGCATAATCACTGGGATATGGCGCAAGGCGGCATGATGTTTCATGCGTTCAAACAGCTCTAGGCCGTCTAAGCGAGGCATAAGCCGGTCCGTTACCACAATCTGATACGCAGCTGGGTTGGCTTCTAAGCGTTCCCAGGCGGCTTCACCGTCTTCTGCAGTATCCATGTCATAGCCGGCATTTTCTAAATAGCGGCATAGTACTTGCATATTTACCGGCTCATCTTCAACTATAAGTAGTTTAACGTTCTGCATATCACCTCTCTTGTTATATTGATAATTAGCATTTGCAGAGAATAATACAACTTATAATTGCAATTTAAGGTTGTATGTTTTAGGGTTGTGTCAGCAATATCAGTGCAGGGCGAACATGATATGATAAAACGGTTATTTTCTCTTTTCTCAAAGTCTGCCAAGGAAAATGCAGGGGCTAATGACCCTAAGCTTAAAGAAGCGGTAGAAGGAAAAATTTTCCCAGCCGATGCTGCTACCAAGCAGGATGGTGAGCAGCTGCAAGAGCTTGCAGTGCTCCATCAAGGAGAGGGGCGTGAGGCAGTAGCGGAAGAAGCGGTGCTGGATGCAGAAGAGGCAACCGCACAGCCCAACGCTGCGCCGAAAGATGTGCTTGTAGATACTCCATCAAGCAAAATAGCTGCAGCACCCAGTGCTGCTGAAACGGTGAGTGTGCCTGATGCAGCAAACACAGCAGCTGTGGGTCGTTCTTTTGCGGCTGCGCCGCCGCAAAAACTTTCAGGCCATTTAACGGATACGATGCTGAATAATACCACGGTGGGCGATGTAACTACTATGGGTGAACGTGCCGGGCAAGAAGGAGAACTCTGTGAGGTGGGTGGGACGAAAGACCCAAATGCGCCTGTAACCAATGTGCCGCTGGGTGAGGAAAAAGAAGCGCAAGCACCGCTTGTCACCGTGCAGAATGTGCAAGCGCCAGAAGATAGCGTGGTTGAATTGTCCATAGATGCTGTACTGAACGATACGGATAAGGGCAATGAGGTGCTGGAGATCCGTATTGATGGTGTACCAGAGGATGCTGAATTAAGCGCAGGTATTCGCCAGAAAGACGGCAGCTATATACTCACGCCAGACGAGCTTGCGGGGCTGACTCTCACACCCAGAGAGCATAGCAATGATGATATTGATCTTGTTATCACTGCTACGGTAACAGAAGAAAATGGTGATGTGTATGAGTCGGTGCATCACATGGAAATTGATCTAGTGGGTGTGGCAGATGCGCCCAAAGCTGCAGCAGAAGATGTGAAAACAGAGGAAGATACGCAGGTCGCATTAAAGCTGGATGCTGCGTTGGTGGATACGGACGGCAGTGAAACATTAAG
>JAHDHN010000077.1:3645-5969 GCA_020631295.1 Rickettsiales bacterium | reverse complement strand
AATATCCAAGCCAATATCCACCTGCGTAACAGAATGGGTAAGTGCGCCGATGGAGATGAAATCCACACCTGTTTCGGCTGCCTTTGCCACATTCTCCAGTGTAATGCCGCCCGATGCTTCCAGCCGAATCTCTGGATATTTTTTATCTCGCAGCGCTACAATTTTCTCCATTTGCTCGGCGCTCATATTATCCAGCAGCAAGCGGTCTGCACCTGCTTTAAAGGCTGCCTTGGCTTGCGTTTCTGTGTCACATTCCACCAAAATCAACATGGTCTCCGGAATACCAGCGCGCGCCTTTTTCACCGCTTCTTTAATGCTTTTTACATGCGCCAGATGGTTGTCCTTCATCATCACCATATCATCCAGCCGCATGCGGTGATTATCTCCACCGCCAATAACCACGGCATATTTATCCAGGTCACGCAGGCAAGGCATGGTTTTGCGTGTGTCCAAAATCACGGCCTTGGTGTGTGCCACTGCCTGTACATAACGGTTGGTGAGGGTGGCAATGCTGGTGCAGCGCTGCAGTAAATTCAAGGCGGTGCGCTCGGCCAACAAAATGCCGTGGGCGCTGCCCTCTAGGGTGGCAATCACATCCCCTTTTTCGGCAGCAACGCCATCTTCCAGCAGCGCGTTATAGGTCACATGGTCTTTAATCCGGGCAAAAAGGCGCTTCAAGATTTCCATGCCCGCAATCACGCAATTCTCACGGCAGGTAAATTGCGCCTGCATGGCAGTGGGTACAGGAATCACCAAATTGCTGGTAACATCCCCTTCACCAATATCTTCTTCTAAGGCAGTGGTGATGCTACGCTCAATAAAGGTCCAGTTGATGCCCGTTTGCTGCGGTGCTTCTATAAGCGCGTCATCCTGCAAGGCATCTGTCTGCTCAACCGCTAAAGCATCTGCTGTATCTGTATCAGCCACAAGTTACTTTACAGCTTCAAGCTTGGGTGCTGCATGGCGGTTATTGAAAATATAGAGCCCGCGTAGCATATCCAGCGCATGTGCCAGCTGGTAATCTTCTTCTACCAGTGTTTTTTCCGTTTTGCCGTCCACAATTTCCTTCGCAGTAAGCTCTTTCTGCCCGCGCTTCTTATGGCCGTCCACACGCTCTTTGCGCTCCTCGTCATTCTTGCCAATTTGGCCTTTCAGATCCGCCTCTTTGATGCGCTTGCGCTCTTTTTTCAGTGTTACTTCCGCATTGCGGATTTCTACATCCGGCACAATACCTTCTGCCTGAATCGAGCGGCCAGATGGCGTATAGTAACGCGCAGTGGTAATACGAATGGCACTGTCAAAATCTACGGGCATAATGGTTTGTACGCTGGCTTTACCAAAGGATTGCTCGCCTACCACCACGGCACGGCGATGGTCTTGCAATGCACCGGCCACAATTTCAGAGGCAGAGGCAGAGCCGCCATTGATCAGCACCACGATCGGT
Source organism: Rickettsiales bacterium (assembly GCA_020631295.1). Classification (GTDB taxonomy): domain Bacteria; phylum Pseudomonadota; class Alphaproteobacteria; order Rickettsiales; family UBA8987; genus JAHDHN01. The sequence continues at coordinate 4,525 of JAHDHN010000077.1, read as the reverse complement.
AGATCATCCAAAATATCACCACGTGTGGCATCAAAACGCTTGGTACTTTCTGGGTTGCGCCCGCGTGTGGATACCACCTCGCCTTGCTCCAAGAACAGGTCTGATACTTCAATGGCCTGCGTGAGCAACCCGCCTGGGTTGTTGCGCAAATCTAACACCACGCCCTTAATGGCACCGTCTTCCAGCTCTGCGCGGCGGTCTTTAATAGCGTTTTTCACGTCCAGGCCTGTATTTTCACTGAACCGGCTTACGCGCACATAAATTACATCATCGCCATATGTATCGGATTTTACCGACTGGATTTTAATAATGTCACGCTTGAAAGTTACATCAAACGGCTCATCTTCGCTCTCGCGCAGAATAGTGAGTGTGATGGGTGTTTTTGGCTTGCCGCGCATCAGCTTCACTGCGTCACGCAAGGTCATACCAATCACCGATTCATCATCAATATGGCTGATATAATCACCCGCCTCAATGCCCGCGCGGTAGGCCGGCGTATCGTCAATGGGGCTCACCACATATACCAACCCATTTTTCATAGATACCTCAATGCCTAGCCCGCCAAATTGGCCTTTGGTCTCCACATTCATTTCGGCAAAATCTTCAGCATTTAAGAAGCTGGAATGCGGATCTAGGCTGGTAAGCATGCCGTTAATGGCGGCCTCAATCAGCTCTTCATCTTCGGGTGCTTCCACATATTCTTCACGGATTTTATCAAACACATCGCCAAACAAGCTCAGCATTTCTAATGTGCTGCGCGAAGGCGCCTCATCGTTATCATTATCATAACTCGGCGCAGGTTGTGCCTGCACACAGCCGGCAAATAATACACTTGCAAACAGAGAGACAATAATACGGTTCATAGCTTTAGCCCTTTTTA
>JAHDHN010000077.1:2116-3545 GCA_020631295.1 Rickettsiales bacterium | reverse complement strand
AATACTATAGAGCTCACATCCATACGCCGTTTTCCAGCGCAAGTCAAAGCAGGAAGTGTTTCTTTGAGGTGGAGATAATGTTGAGATAATTTTTATGTCAAATAAGGGCTTACATCAAAGGCAAGCAGCTCTTGCATCACTTTCATGCTGGCATAAGGCTCTGGTGTTGGTTCTTTTTGGGTCAGCCAGTTGAACAGATGCTTATCATCCACTTCTAAAATCTGCTCCATCTCATCTAGGCCAGCATCACTCATATCGTGTAAATGCAGCTTGCAGAACCAGCCAATCAGCCGGTCCGTTTCCTTGCAGCCGCGATACCAGCTTTGATAAGTAAGCCGTTTGATGCGTGCCTCACGCATGGGTGTTTTTATCCTTCAAATGGCCCTGCAGGCTTTGTGCCTCAATGAAAATACGCTTCATTTCCGGGAAGTCTTTTTTAATGTCTTTTTCCAACTCAGAAATAGCATCTTCCACCTGTGCAGCCGTTAGTTTATTAGGAAAATCTAAACTCAAATTCAGCAGAATATCATCCGGGCCAAAATGCATGGTAAGAATTTCATTGATGCTGGCAATATCGGGGTGGTTGTTGGCTTTGCTACGAATCGCATCCACCGTTTTGGGGTCTGCCCCCTCACCAATTAGCAGGCCCTTGCTTTCATAGGCCAAAAAGGCCGCTGTGAGCGCCAAAATAATACCGATCATTACCGAGGCAATGCCGTCAAACACCGGCATATGAAACACATGGCTGATGAACACACCAATAAAGGCCACAAACAGGCCTAGCATGGCGGCAGAATCTTCCATCAATACAGTAAAGATGGTGGGGTTTTTGCTTTGCTGCAAGGCTTCTACCACGCCATCATCATTGCGTAGGCGGTTAAATTCTTTAAAAGCAATCCACCAGGCCACACCTTCAAAAATCATCGCAAAGCCAAGCACAATATAGTTGATATAAGGCTTATGCAGCTCATGCGGATGCATGATTTTCTCCACACCTTCCACAATAGACACACCAGCGCCCACGGCGAAAATGAGGATAGCCACCACAAAAGACCAGAAATAGAGCTCCATGCCATAGCCAAATGGGTGCTGGTCATCTGCCGGCTTTGTGGCACGCTTCATGCCAAACAGCAGCAGGCCTTGATTGCCTGTGTCTACCACAGAGTGAATGGCCTCACTCATCATGGCGGTACTGCCGCTGATGAAGCTGGCGATGAATTTGGTGATCGCGATCAACCCATTGCCGAATAAGGCGGCGACTACTACTTTTTTAGATGCTGCTGAAGCCATAGTTATTTCCTAGTAATAGCTGTTATTATCCATATCATTAAACCAGCTGCCGCCTTTGGGTGGTACGTAGCTGGCGTCATTATCATCTTGATAAATAGGATAGCTTGGTGGTGCAAGCGGCACTTGCTGTGCTGTGGGG
>JAHDHN010000077.1:0-2016 GCA_020631295.1 Rickettsiales bacterium | reverse complement strand
GTGCTGTGGGGTAAGCAGGAGGTGCAGTTGGTGTGGTGGGTTGTGCGTAACCCTGGCCGTAATAAGGCACAGGTTGTGTAGGCTGCGATGGTATGGTGGGCACCGCAGCATAAGGTGCGACCGGCTGTGCGGCTGGCGGGTTATTGGCTGTGTCTGTCTCCGGGAATAAATAACGGCGCATGGCGGGGTCCAGGTAATAGGTCGCGTCATTATCCTCAATAATCGGCTCATATTCCATGTTCGGCTTATAAATATAGACCTGGCGCTGGCCATCATGTGCGGGCACGGCATCTACTTGCGGCGGCACATAATGCTGCGCCTGCACCATGGTGCTCGCACATAATATACTGAAAATGGTCAGGATTTTGTTCATCACCCATGATATAGTACAAATATTATTCTTTTCAATGTATGTTGATCAAGCTAGAAACCATACAAGCTAAAGGAGTGATTTTTATGGTAAAAGTGGCTGTATTTCCTGTGGGTGGGCTGGGCACGCGTTTCTTGCCTGCCACCAAATCCATGCCGAAAGAGATGCTGACGGTGGTGGATAAGCCGATTATTCATTATGCCTTTGAAGAGGCGTGCCGCGCTGGCGTGGAGCGTTTTATTTTTATCACGGGCCGTAATAAAAATGCGATTACCAACCATTTTGACCATGCCTATGAGCTGGAGCACACGCTGGATGAGAAGCGTAAGAAGGCACTGTTAGAAGCAGCACGTGAATGGCTTCCAGAGCCAGGAAATTTGGTGTTTATTCGCCAGCAAAAGCCGCTGGGGTTGGGGCACGCTATCTATTGCGCGCGTCATTTTATTAAGGATGAGCCGTTTGCCGTATTGCTGGCCGATGAGATGTTTTTATCCAACGGTGCGCCGATTTTGAGTGATATGGTCGATGCTTATGATCAATCCGGCGGCGGTAATGTGATTGCAGTGAGCCAGGTGCCAGAATCGGACACGAATAAATACGGCATTATCGATTCAGACGATTTTTCTGCCCAACCGATCCGCATTAATGGCATGGTAGAAAAGCCAGAACCGGCAGAGGCGCCATCGAACTATTCCATCATTGGGCGCTATATTTTGGAGCCGCAGATTTTTGAGAAACTCAAAGAGGGTAAAATCGGCAAGGGCGGCGAAATCCAGCTGACCGATGCGATGGAGTCGATGCTGATTGATACGCCTACTTACGGTGTGGAATTTAGCGGCCGCCGGTTTGATTGCGGCAGCAAGCTGGGCTTTTTGAAGGCCAATATTGCATTGGGCTTGGAGCATCCGGAGCTGAAGGACGATTTAAAAGCCTATATCGAAACGCTGTAACGCGATATGTTAAAAGAACGAAGTTAAGGAGTAACTATAGTAGTTTCAGTTAATATTTTCTGCACTCTACACCCCCGTCATAGTCCGGCTTGACCGGACTATCTAGGGCCAAGGGAGTGATATCTGTTCCTACGGCCCTAGATCTCCGGGTATCGCTGACGCTCTCCCGAGGATGACGCCGAGTAAAAACTGGAAATACTTAATTGAGATAATTATATACAAAAGGAGGGAGCAACCCATGCAACCACGTAAGATTCTGAGTGTTATTTTGCCGCTTTATATGGCCTTTGTGTTCATACAATCACTGTTCTTTAAGTTCACCAATTCGCCTGAAACACAGCATATTTTTGGCACGATTGAGGGCTGGGCGCAGGACAGGCTGGGCTTGGATGGTTGGTTCGTACCGCCAGGCATTTTTAACGGCTATGTGATCGGTTCTGCGGAACTGGCAGCATCATTATTATTATTGGCTGGGCTGTTTCTGAAAAAACCTGTGCTCACGGGCTTGGGTGCATTGCTTGCCTTAAGCATTATTTCCGGCGCGATTTTCTTCCATCTGGCCACACCGTTGGGTGTTGAGGTGCAGGGCGATGGCGGCACGCTGTTCTTCATGGCCGTAGGTGTGTGGATTTCAGCCGCCATTTTGCTGTTCTTCAACAAGCAGGCCTTATGCAATCTATGCAAAAAATGTGAGGC
>JAHDHN010000006.1:8782-34596 GCA_020631295.1 Rickettsiales bacterium | reverse complement strand
GGAATGACAAAAATAATGTCATTCTGATGGAGCGTTAGCGACTGAAGAATCTCATGCCACCGCAGTAGCGCCTTGTTCTGAACGTAAGTATGCCCTGATAGTGAGTATTTGCAGAGCTGTAACTAATAACTACCCCTACACCTCATTGCTTCGCACCAATACCGCATTCGCATGGGCTTGCAGGCCTTCGCTTTCGGCAAAGCGGGCTGTGTGTGGTGCTAAGGCCGCAAAGCCTTTCTTGGATGCACCGATAATCGAGCTGCGTTTCATAAAATCATACACACCCAAGCCGGAAGAAAAGCGCGCCGCGCCAGAGGTGGGCAGCACGTGGCTTGGCCCAGCCATATAATCGCCCAGCGATTCGCAGGTATAATGCCCTAAGAACAGGGCCCCTGCATGGGTGATATGCTCGGCCAATGCCTCCGGCTCGGCCACGCATAATTCTGTGTGCTCTGCGGCTACCACATTGGCATACTCCGCTGCTTGCTTTAGGTCTTTCACCAGAATAATCATGCTATGCTGCTCCCAAGAGGCTCTGGCAATATCTTCACGTGGCAATGCTTGCAATTGGGCCTCCACGGCTGCCTCCACCTCACCTGCCAGGCTTTCTTCTGTGGTGATCAGCACCGAGCGTGCCGCCGTGTCATGTTCTGCTTGAGAGAGCAAATCCGCTGCCACCCACCCTGTATTGGCAGTACCATCCGCTACCACCAAAATTTCGGACGGGCCGGCAATCATATCAATGCCCACAATGCCATATACCTGCTGCTTGGCCGCGGCCACATAGGCATTGCCGGGCCCTACAATCACATCCACCGCTGCGATGTGTTTGGTGCCATATGCCAATGCGGCAATGGCTTGTGCGCCACCAATGGTATAGACCTCTTCAATGCCCAGCATATGGCATGCGGCCAGCACCACCGGGTGCGGCGTGCCATTTGGTGCTGGCACAGTTACCACAATGCGGGACACACCGGCCACTTGCGCCGGGATGGCATTCATCAACACGGAGCTGGGATAGGCCGCTAACCCGCCTGGTACATAAAGCCCGGCAGCATCCATGGCTGTCCATTTCCAGCCAAGCGTGTTGCCCAGATCGTCCTCATAGAGATGATCCTGCGGCTTTTGCTTTTCGTGATATTCGCGAATGCGCGCAGTAGAGAGCGTAAGCGTTTCTTTCAGCGCCGGGTCCAGCGCATCAAAGGCTGCCTGCAACGCAGCCTTCTCCACCCGGCCATGCGTGGCAGAAATATCATGCCCATCAAATTGCTGTGTGTAAGCGGCCACAGCCGTATCACCCTCAGTGGCCACGCGCGCAATAATCTCTGCCACGGCAGCATGCACCTTTGGGTCGCGCTCCAGCTTGGTTTCCAGCTTGGCCTGCACGGCCGCGGTCACATCCTCTGTTCTGGCATCAAAATACTGCATGATGGGTGATTCTTTCTTTTTATATTTTTTTACCCGTCATTCCACGCTTTATGCGTGGAATCTCCTTGTAAGGACACGGCAATTGGCAGGAGATCCCACGGACTTATGCCGTGGGATGACGGTATTATAGTATTGTTATACTATAATACTCTACCTGCGGTCACCGATGATGCGCAGGATAAACAGCATCAAATTGATGAAATCTAGATACAGATTCAGCGCGCCAAACACGGCCGCATTTTCACGCTTAGATTCTGGCAGCTGGTAATATAGACGCTTGATTTTCTGCGTGTCATACGCCGTTAGGCCGGCAAAAATCAGCACGCCCGCATAGCTAATCGCATAATAAATGGCGGGGCTTTTCATAAACAAATTCACCACGCTGGCGATGATGATACCAATCAAGCCAATGAAGCAGAAATTACCAATGCCGGTAAGGTCTTTTTTGGAGGTATAGCCCCACAGGCTGAGTGCGCCAAAGGAGGCGGCAGTGATAAAGAATGCACGGGCAATATCCGCGCCGGCAAAGACTGCGGTGATATACCAGAAAGACGCGCCCATAATCGCGGCAAAGCTATAAAACAAAATGCGCGCGGTGCTGGGTTGTACATGCATGATTTTAGCGCCCACGAAAAATACAAAAATGAGCGGGGCAAACATCAACACCCATTGCAAAGGTGTGCCGGCAATCGCGTTAAAAATAACAGGCGTGTTGCCAAAGAAATAGGCCACCAAGCCGGTGAGGGCCAGGCCAATGCCCATAGTGTTATAAACAGACAGCATATAGCTGCGCAGGCCTTCATCCACCTGCGCTTGCGTGCCGGCTTGTACGCCTGTGCGCGCGGACGGGTTTGTGTAATCTACCATAATTAGTTTCTCCTCATGATAACAGTTACTCATATTATATGGTGTTTTTGTTGTCTTTTTCAAGGAAAAGCGGATAAACAGCATGCTATGACCAATACGAAAACACTCTTACCGAACGGATTTTACGATTATGTGGGCGAGGCGGCCATGCTGGAGCATGCCATTATCCAGCGCGTGATGGCCCGTTTTCTCCAATTTGGTTATAATCCGGTGCGCCCTACCATTATGGAGCTGGCAGAGGGCACGCATGCGGGTGCCTTTACCAGCACGGATCCGGCCACTGGCAAGCTGCTGGCGCTGCGTCATGATATTACGCCGCATATTACCCGCCTGGTACAAGAGCGCTTTGCCGATGCAGACCGTCCGCTGCGTTTGTGCTATTCTGGCATGGTGTTTAAGCCAGAGAGCAGTGATAAATATAAAGAGCGGCAGCAATATCAGCTGGGTCTGGAGCATGTGGCCGAAATGCAGGGCCGCAACACGGCCTTGGTGCTTTCAGTGGCGGTGCAAGCGGTGAAAGATGCTGGCGTGGAGGAGATGGTGATAGAGCTTACCAACCCCGCAGCGGTAAAAGCGGCCATTGGTGGTGATGCAGAGATACAGCAAGCAGTAACGCAAAAACAGGCGGATTTATTGTCGCGCTACCCGGCGTTGCGCACCCTGCCAGAGGCCTTTGCGCAAGATGCGATTGTGCAAGAGGTAACAGAGACGATAGAGCGCCGTTTTGCTATTAGCTGTACGAGCGATGCATTAGACAGTGAGGGTGCCGAATATTATGAAGGTCTGGCCTTCTTCTTGCTGCATCCGCATACGCAAGAGCGGTTGGGCCAAGGCGGGATTTACCGCCTGCCAAACGGGGAGCAAGCCTGCGGCTTTACCCTGCATGCCAGTGCACTTGCCCGCGCTAGCCAGCTGCAAGTGAGTGCCACAGAAGAGGTCATCTCGGCTGACACGGCCTGGGACGACATTCTGCTCAAACACGCCCATGATGTGGTAACATTGGTGGAATAGTTTTATGATTTTCCACTGCAATCCCTGACAAGCGCAGCGCAGATCGGGGATCCAGGGTTAACAAGCACTATCTATCGTTTCGCCCTGGGCCCTCGCTTTCGCAAGGGCTTCAAAGAGGGTAATAGTTGTGTTATATAACTCTATTGAATTAACCCTGGATACCGCTGTCAACTCTCTGTATGAGAGGAGATAAGCAACCTTATAAAAAAGACAGACTATGTTTATTCAAACGGAAGAAACACCGAATCCGCAAACGCTGAAATTTCTGCCAGGCCAGAAGGTGCTGGGCAATGAAACCGCCTCTTACGCGAAGAAAGAAGAGGCCGAAAATTCGCCTTTAGCGCAAGCCTTGTTCGATATTTCCCATGTGGAAAATATATTTTTTGGGCGGGATTTTATCACCATCACCAAATCCGCAAAGGGCAATTGGCAGACCATTAAGGCTTTTGCGATTACCTCTATCATGGACCATTATGTCTCTGGCCGCCCGGTGGTGGAGGGCTTGGAAGAGGGCGTGTCTGCGCCTGCCAAATCCGCACCAAGAGAGCAGCAATGCGATGAAAACGACCCGCTGGTAATTCAGATTAAAGAATTGCTAGATACGCGCGTGCGCCCGGCCGTGGCCGAAGATGGCGGCGATATCATTTTCCATGATTTTGTAGACGGTATTGTGACGTTAGAGCTGCAGGGTGCGTGCTCTGGTTGCCCGTCTTCCACTGCCACGTTGAAGGACGGGGTAGAAAATCTGCTGAAACATTATGTGCCTGAAGTGGTATCTGTGGAAGCATTGAATGACGAAGCGGCATTTGATTTATAGTAAAGGTCAGAGCATAATAAGGAACAACCATATTGAATCCCCGGGCAAGCGTAAGCGCAGACCCGGGGTCCAGAGCTACAATGTAAGATCTTTCTTGTGGCCCTGGGCCCTCGCTTTCGCAAGGGCTTCAAGGAGATTTAGGGTAAGATGAAACAACTGCCAAACATATTAACCGGTCTTCGCGTATGCTGCATACCGTTGTTGGTGGTGGTGGCATATCAGCTTTCTGGCGCGTTTTCAGCTTGGCTCAGTGCGGCGGTGTTTGCCTTTGCCAGCATCACCGATTTTTTGGATGGCTATGTGGCGCGCAAGCTTAAGGCAGAATCGGCCTTTGGTGCCTGTATCGACCCCATTGCAGACAAGCTGATGGTGCTTACCGCCCTGCTTATATTGTTGGACAAGGGGGCAGCCCCCATGCTTGCGGTGCTGCTGATTTTGCTGCGTGAAATGCTGGTGTCAGGCTTACGGGAATTTTTGGGTGCGAGGCAAATTCGTCTGCCGGTGACCAATCTGGCAAAATGGAAAACCACGCTGCAGATGCTGGCAATCATCGCATTGTTGCTGGGCAGTGCTGCCAGTGGCATTGCCTGGCTGGACCAAGCAGGCCTGGCGCTGTTATGGGTGGCGGTCTTCATCACCGTAATCACGGGCCTGGATTATACACAAAAAGCCCTAAAGGCACTGTAGCCAATCTTATTAAGGAAGTTCTATTTTCAAGGAATGTACATATGTTAACCAACCTATTGGATAGTGAAACGACCATGCATAAAGTTTAACCAATATGGTGCGAGGCTTTTTGTCCAGCTTGTATATTATTCACTGTAGCACCATCACGCATTTCTACGTCTGCCAGTCCACGAATAGATTCGTGCAGCTTCTCATCATGTAAAAATCCACCTCTCTTATCCGTTGGTACTGTTTGTTCTTCTTCCTTTGTATCGTATTTCTCTTTAAGAATTTCTTGGGCCTGGTTTATTTGAGTATTAATATTTTGCTGCAATGCTTTAGCCGCTTCTTTATCTTCTTCTGTCATGGCTCTGGATTTTACAGAGGTAACAATAGGATCATACACATATTCTGGCCTTTCATTACCATGATGGTATGATGATATTTTATTTCCGTTTGTTTCTAAAATATAAGTAATTTCATTCGTAGTATCATATATGGTAATTTTGGATTCTAAAATTTCCTGCAGAGCATCTGCTTCCCTGCTTTGTTCCTTTGCTAAGCTTTTAGTATATTCTATCTCTGCTAAAAGTACTGGTCCATCATTAGCATATATCATAGATTTTTTTTGCTGGTATGCGACACGTTCAATTGCAACAGAATCATGTTCCCCTACCATGTTGTAACCTTTATAGGAAAGGTAAAACATATCTTCTGCATAGGTGCCATTTCCATACCTATCTAACGAAAAGAAGGCATTTTCACCTTTGTAATAAGCACGCTTGTCCATTTGGCTGCTATAAGACAGAGGAATGGATTGGTTAGTTTCATATAGATTGTTCTTGATTGAAATAGATTGAAAGTTACCACTTACCTCTATTTCGAGTGAGTCATCTAATATTGTATCATCCATCTTGGTTATTCCTCTTTAGTATTTTGTTGGTTAGACAATCCACCTTTTTTATTACAGTGTAGTGACAAGAATAACGGATTATAATGATATATAGCAGTTCTGCTTCATTATTGGACATTTCCAAAAAAAGCATAACTGCTATCAAGACACGCGTAAGCGTGGATTACACGGCGATAGCCAGTGGATAGTAACATTTGGATATGTCCAAATGTTACTACGAACTATTATATTTTCTCAGACCTACACACCATAGCGCGTGGGCAGGAGGCCGTCTGTGTCGATGGCGGGTGTGGTGCCGTCTATCATATCAGCCAGCAGGTGCATGCTGGCAAAGCTTTGTGTCCAGCCTAATGTGCCATGGCCGGTATTGAGATAGAGATTGGGGTAGCGTTTGGTGGCACCAATAATGGGAGGGCCATCCGGCGTGGAAGGGCGCAGGCATGCCCACTGGCGGGCATAATCCAAATTATGCTGTGGAATATCCGGAAAAAAGCGCCGTACGGCGCGCTTCAGCATCAAAATACGCTTATGCTGCACCGATTCATCATAGCCTGCAAATTCTGCCGTGCCGGCCACGCGTAATATGTCTCCCAGGCGGGTGAACACAATCCGCTCATGCTCATCGGTAATGCTGCGCTCTGTAGCCGCATGGGTGCTGGCACCGCGGAGCGGCACCGAGATGCTATAGCCTTTCATGGGGTAAATTGGCACGGAAATGCCCTTTTGCCGCAACAGCACGCTGCTTTTGGCGCCCAGGCAAATTACGGCCTTGTCACAGGCGAACGTGTCTTTATCCGTCTCCACCGCAATGATCTTGCCATTTTTCTCCACCAGATCGGTCACCGCCGTGTCGTAATGGAATGTCACGCCCATTGTTTCGGCGCGCGCAGCCAATGCCTTGGTGAAATAATAAATATCGCCTTGCGCGTCCAACTCATCCAAAAATCCGCCGGAAAGATGGGATTCTAAATGCGCCAGGCTTGGCTCTAGCTGTATTATCTCCGTAGGCGATAGCACTTGGTTTGGCGCACCCAGCTCTGCCTGCAATTGCTGCTGCGACTTGGCTTTCTTAAAGCTGCGCTTGGTGTGAAACACATGCAAAATACCCTTAGACGCATAGGAAAAATCAATCGGTTCTTCTTCCTGTAGAAATTGCTCCAGACACTGCTTGGAATAGAGCCCCAGCCGCATCATTGTGCGGGTGTTTTTATGCACACGTTTTGGCATGGCTTGCAGCAAAAAGGCCGAAATCCAGTGCCACATACGGTAATCCAGCCGCATATTTAACAGCAACGGTGCGTCGTCGCGGCCCAGCCATTTCATCGCCAGCTTGATGGATTCAAAATTGGCCCAAGGCTCCGCATGGCTATAGGAAATCTGGCCGGCATTAGAGAAGCTGCAGCGCTCTGCCGGGCCAGGATTTTGTTCTATCACCTGCACCTCATAACCGCGCTTGGCGAGTATATAGGCAGATGTTATGCCTATGATGCCTGCACCAACAATGATAATTTTCGTTGCCATGGCTGTGGTTTAATTGATACTGCAGGAACTATCTATCGGAAAATAGCGTGACCCTGAACGACCCTACCATATTCACCGCCTTTGCGCATGAGCTGGCCAATGAAGCACGGCAGATCAGCCGGCGTTACTACCGCAGCACAGCACTTTCTTCTGAGGCCAAGGCGGATAGCAGCCCGGTAACGCGTGCCGATAAGGAGATTGAGCAGCGTCTGCGGGAGATGATTATAGCGCGCTTTCCTGAGCACGGCATTATAGGCGAAGAGCATGGCAATAAAGCACCGGCAGAAGGGTGCCCGTATAGCTGGAGCATTGACCCGATTGACGGCACCAAAAGTTTTATGATTGGCCGCCCGATTTTTGTGACCATGGTCGCGCTGTTGGAACATGATGTACCGGTGCTTGGCCTGATGGATCAGCCAATTACGGAAGAACGTTGGCTGGGCGTGCAGGGTGAGAATAGCACGCATAATGGCGCAGAGATTACCAGCAATGCACAGGTTGCTGCGTTGCAGGAGGCGGTGTTATGCACCACTGGGCCGGATTTATTTTTGGATGCAGAGCTGCCCGCCTTTGCTGCATTGCGCGATGCATGCAAACACACGGTGTATGGCGGTGATGGCTATTCTTACGGCTTGCTGGCGCAAGGTGGTGTGGATGTGATTTTAGAGGCGGATTTAAAGCCCTATGATTTTTGTGCATTAGCGCCCATCATCACCCAGGCAGGCGGTGTGATTACCGATTGGGACGGCGTGTCACTCACCCGCCATAGTGACGGCCGCGTGCTGGCTTGCGGCAACAAAGTACTGCATGATCAGGCACTCAAATTGGTGCGTGGGTACCAAGATCTATAAAAAACTGTTCCCTGTGGTTTAACCACAGGGTCAAATACTCCAACAGCATAACTGTTCTATCTGATCCTGCGGACAAGCCGCAGGAAACAACGAATATACTCTACCTAAATGCCAGATGGTTTGATGCGAATGTCGCAATTGCCCACATCTAAGGAGGCATTATAGGTGTCGCTGTCAACCAAGCATTCATTTGGGCCGGTGGCCGGTGCTGTGCCGTCAAACGGCGTGCTGCTATTTACCACACGGAACAGGCCAGAGGATGGGTCACCATCATCCAGCTTTGCATCCAACTCCAAGGCCTGAGAAGGCGTAAGTCCATTTGTGCCATTAAATAGAGAAGAAATATTGGTAGTAGCTCCCACACCTGTGCCGCTGCCGATGAACATCATATTGCCGCCAATATCCGGCGCATAGAGCACGAATAACGGCACATCACCATTCATAATGCCCGGCACATGCACGCCTGCATTCACATCACTGCCTGTTGGGTGCTCATAATCTCCGTTAATAATACCGCTAGCCGTGAGTTGCTCAAATACTAGCGCTGTTTCATAAGTAAAGGCATCGGGTGCAATCAGCGTGCCAGAGGCATTTTGTGATGCTGTTTCAATGCGACCATCGCCGTCCCCATCTGTGGCAGGTGGTGTGATGCCATCCTTCACAATGCCCATGGCAATGGCCTTGCGCAAATCACCTGGAATACCGTTAAAGCGGGACTGAAACAGGTTAATACCCGCGTCAATCGCTTGAATTTGTTTCACGCTATTTTGCAATTTGGCCGACTCAATAAAATTCGTGCCGCTTAGCACTAACAGTGCCAATAACCCTATCACCACCAGTACAATGGCTAGTTCCAACAGTGAAAACCCTGCTTTTAATGTCTGTTTCATACGAATAATTCCTTTGATCAATAGCTCAACTATAGCAAAAGGGTCTCTAGAATGCTACTGTTTCTACTGTATGAGAATAGTTAGATTGCAACAGCTATATAATTGAAACCCTTGCGAAAGCGAGGGTCCAGGGCAAAATAGCGAGATAGTGCTTGTTAACCCTGGATCCCGGGTCAAGCCCGGGATTGCATGATAAGGGTAAGGAAACTGTTATGACACGTGAAACAGCGATTATTACCGGTGGAGCCGTGCGGGTAGGGCGTGCTATTGCGCTGGCACTGGCCAAAAAGGGCTATGATATTGCCTTGCATTACAACCATTCTGAGAAGGCAGCAAAAGAGACCATCGAAGCGATTGCTGCATTGGGCGTGCGTGCCACATTGCATCAGGCAGAACTGCATGACAGCCACGCTATTGCTCCTTTAATAGACGATATTTGTGCCGCGCATGCGCGTCCTAGCGTATTGATCAATAATGCCTCTATTTTTGAGCGCGAGTCCTTTACAGAGACCAGCATTGAAATGCTGGAAAGCCATTGGCGGATCAACATGATGGCACCGTTCTTGCTCAGCCAAGCCTTTGCAGCGCGCTGCAAGCAAGGCGTAATTGTCAATATGCTAGACCGCTATATTGACCGCTATACGGGCACCTATTTTGCCTATCTGCTAAGTAAGAAATCCTTGCGTGATCTTACAGAAATGAGTGCGCTGGAATTGGGGCCAGATATTCGTGTGAACGGTGTGGCGCTGAGCATTGTGCTGCCTTCGGGTGAGCTGGAGGCAGACTATATGCAGCAGCAGGCCGCGCTTGCGCCGCTAAAGGCACTGCCCAGCTTGGAGCAGGTGACAGATACGGTGTATCAGCTGATAGAGAATGACGCGCTGACCGGACAGATTCTGTACTGCGATGCAGGCTTACGGCTGACTTAGATAGTAGGTTGTGGTCATTTCAATTAAGTAACAACTATAGTGTTTTATAGTTTTATTGATGGTATATGAATGCCATATCGATAGCTTTTTTGAAGTTGTATTTTTGTAGGAGATTTCGGATGGATTGTTTGAGGTTGGCCCAGAAGGGTTCGATTGGGTTAAGGTCTGGTGAGTATAGCATTTTCGAAATTTACCAACGGGAATGCTATGAAAATCACGTAGTGATTTTGCACGGCGAAGCCAGTGGGGCAATTATTGTGGCATACTACTATCGCCATTATAAATAATTACTATACTGGCTCTTTGGGCTTGCGTGTTGAAAAGCCAATGCAAGATGACGATCTGATTTTTGCACCGCATGTGCGTGCACATGTGATTGCTACAAATGGTGATGCTAGCCTAACGTCCCTACAAGAGGTGAAAAGCGAAGCAGACAGCATAACATTTGAGACCGGTGCAGGTTTTACACTGAATATTGCGGATGATATTGCGCTATATGCCCACACAGAAGCAGAGTTTGGCAAAAACCTAGAATCCTATAACGGCCTGGTTGGTTTCCGTTACAACTTCGATTTGGGTATATAATTATCTGAATTAGGTTCTGTTGTAATTTTTTCATAGCGACCATTTTACACTCCTTTTGTGCGTATTTTTTCTACTCTTTTGCAGGAATAGTGGCGCTATTGTAAGAAAGAGTGGGAAAAATAAAGCCAAAAAGAGGTGAAAGGGGTCATATAAAAAAATCACAATAGAACCTATAGAAAGGGGCAGGTTGAGGCTTTTATAGTGCTGAAAATAGCGCCTGTTATTATATTGACATGGGTTGTAAAGTCGCTATAAGCGCCATTCCAAATGTGGGGGTATAGCTCAGCTGGTAGAGCACCTGCTTTGCAAGCAGGGGGTCAGCGGTTCGAACCCGCTTACCTCCACCATCCGCCTTCGCTGATTTTGGCAAAGCCAAAATCTAGCTTCGGCGCGACAAGCCGAAGCGTGCGAAACGGATGCCACGCCATAACGAGGTGAAGGCGGGCGGTTTGAAAAACCCCTTCATACCCCACCATCTCTTTCCTTCTAAGTAGACTGATTATAATGGCCAGCGTGGGCGGGCATTGATGCTCAACCCGTCATTAATTCTGTCATTTTGATAATGCTCAATGCCGGCCCAGGCGATCATCGCTGCATTGTCGGTGCAGAGCTTCATGGGTGGCGCGATCACCTGTTTGTTATGACCCGTTGCCATTTCTGTGATTTTGCCAAGCAAATATTGATTAGCGGCCACACCGCCAGCAATCACCAGCCTGGCCAACTCTGGCCGAAGTGCAAAGGCATGGCCCAGGCGGTTAAGAATAATATCCGCGCACGCCTGCTGAAAGCTTGCTGCAATATCCGGTGCTATACTTGTTTTATCATCCGCTGCCTCAATTGCGCGCAGCACTGCTGTTTTCAGGCCAGAGAGGGAAAAATCACAGCCTGGCTGTTTGCAGAGCGGCCGTGGAAAAGCATAGGCATCTGGGTTGCCTTCTGTTGCCAGTGCCTCAATCTTCGGCCCGCCCGGATAGCCTAATCCCAGCATTTTTGCGACCTTGTCAAAGGCCTCACCAAAAGCATCGTCAATGGTTTGGCCGAGTAGCGTGTATTTTCCCAACGCTTCTGCCACCAAAAGCTGGCAATGCCCGCCTGATACCAGCAGCAGCATATACGGAAATGGCACCTCATTGGTCAGACGTGGCGTGAGCGCATGTGCCTCAAGGTGATTAATGCCCAAAAGCGGCAGATTGGCCGAAAGTGCCAAGCCCTTGGCGGCCATCACCCCCACAATCACGCCACCAATCAAGCCTGGACCAGAAGTCACCGCAATGCCATCCAGCGCTGACAGCGTCATGTTGGCCTCTTGCAAGGCTTGCTCTATGGTGGGGATAATCACATCATGATGCGCGCGGCTGGCAATTTCTGGCACCACACCACCATAGGGCGCATGCATGTCTATTTGGCTGTGGATCACATTGCTCAAAATAGTGCCGTCACTCTGCACCACGCTGGCGGCGGTTTCGTCGCAGCTACTCTCTATGCCCAATAATGTGATCACATCTTGCATGGCCATAGCTCTTGTCATAATTTACGACCATGAACAACCTCTTAAGCAGCAAGATCGTGGCGCTGGCCACGCAACAAGGCAAGCAGCTGGCCATAGCAGAAAGCTGCACCGGCGGGCGTGTGGCGGCCAGCATCACCGCCATAGCTGGCAGCTCGGCCGTATTTTCCTGCGGAGTTGTGGCCTATGCCAATGCCATCAAAACGCAGCTGCTGAATGTGGATGAAGCCATAATAGAAACAGAGGGTGCGGTGAGTGCAGCAACAGTAACGAATATGGCAGAGGGCGTGTTGCAGCAGGCAACGGCCGATATTGCTATTGCAACCAGCGGTATTGCCGGCCCAAGTGGCGGCAGTGATAACAAGCCCGTTGGGTTGGTGTGGTTTGGCCTGGCACAGAAAAAAGGCGGCACACGCAGCATTAAGCGGCATTTCACCGGCGCTACACGAAACTCCATTCAGCAACAAGCCACAGACTATGCCTTACAACTGCTGCATGAGGCGCTAAAAATTAATTGAAACCCTTGCGAAAGCGAGGGTCCAGGGCGAAACGGATAGAATGTGCTTGTTAACCCTGGATCCCGGGTCTGCGCCCGGGATTGCGGAATAAGATTATTGCTTTAAACGAACATTATATGTTTCGGCCCAAAAAATGAGTAATAACATGACAGAGAACATTAATTCCGCAAGAGTTGACAATGCCGTTTCAGCTGTTATGAACGAGCCCATCAGGCAATGATCTGCCTGATTTTCCTTTGAGAAAATAACCACGAAAACCAAGACCAATGGCACCTTGTCAGGTGCATATTAAGGATTTTTATATGACGACTGATAGTAATGATGCTGCTGTAACAGTGGAAACAGAAGAGAAAACCACGGCGGCTAAGCCACGTCGTGGTCGCAACAGCAAGCGTACGCTCACGGTAAAAACCGCTGCGCCAAAAGAAGCAGAGAATATCACAGATACGTCAGACGAAGCACCGCAAGAAGCGGCTGCAGAGCAAGAGAATAAACACAATAAAGAACGCCCTGCGAAAGACGAGCGCCCAAAGCGTGGCCGTCGTAATAACAAGCGCCATGAATCAGACGATGAGCAGGACGATGCACCGCGTCCAGATACCAGCCATCTGCCACCGCTTTATGTGGAAGAGCTGAAGCAAAAGCCAATGGATGAGTTGGCGCAGCTGGCCAAAGATGCGGATATTGAAAATGCCCGCGGCATGCTGAAGCATGACTTGATTTTTAACCTGCTGAAACGCATGACAGAGGCCGGTGTGGCCGGTACCATCATCGCCAAGGGCGTGTTGGAAGTGCTGCAAGATGGGTATGGTTTCTTGCGCTCGCAGGACATGAATTACCGCTCTGCACCGGATGATGTCTATGTATCTCCTGGCCATATTCGCCGCTTTGGCTTGCGCACGGGTGACACGGTGGAAGGTACGTTGCGCCCACCAAAGCGCAGTGAGCGCTATTTTGCATTGCAAGAGGTGCAAAGCATTAATGGCCAAGATGAAGACGAAGCCAAATACCGCGTGAATTTTGATAATCTCACGCCATTATATCCGGATGAACGCCTGACTATGGAGCGCCAGGACGCAGCAGCGAAAGACAATATTAGTGCTCGCGTAATTGATATGGTGTCACCGCTGGGTAAAGGTCAGCGTGCGCTGATTGTGGCACCGCCACGCAGTGGTAAAACCGTGCTCTTGCAAAATATTGCTAAATCACTGGAAGAAAACCACCCAGAGGTGGAGCTGATGGTGCTGCTGATTGATGAGCGCCCAGAGGAAGTGACCGACATGCAACGCTCTGTGAAGGGTGAGGTGCTGTCTTCTACCTTTGATGAGCCTGCCTCTCGCCATGTGCAGCTGGCTGAAATGGCCATTGCCAAAGCTCGCCGCCTGGTGGAGCATGGCAAAGATGTGGTGATTCTGCTGGATTCTATCACACGTTTGGCCCGTGCCTATAACACGGTGGTGCCGTCTTCGGGCAAGGTGCTGACCGGTGGTGTGGATGCCAACGCATTGCAACGCCCAAAGCGTTTCTTTGGTGCAGCGCGTAACATTGAAAAAGGTGGCTCTCTTACCATCATCGCCACCGCGTTGATTGAGACAGGTTCCCGCATGGATGAGGTGATCTTTGAAGAATTTAAAGGTACCGGTAACAGTGAAGTGGTGTTGGATCGCAAGTTGGCTGATAAGCGTACTTTCCCTGCGATTGATGTGACCAAATCAGGCACGCGTCATGAAGAGCAGCTTTATAAAGGGGACGACATGCAGAAAGTATGGGTGCTGCGTAAGATCCTAAGCCCAATGAACACCATCGACGCGATGGAGTTCCTGCTTACCCGCATCAAAACCACCAAGAGCAACGACGAATTCTTTGAGAATATGAATAGTTAGATGATTTAGACAGCGTCTAACTCACCAGAGCTAAATCATCGCGGTGGATGGCGGCGGTAGGGCCTGGATAGCCGAGTGTGGCAGCTACATCACCGCTTTGCGCGCCAAAAAGCTGCGCGAGCTCTGCATGGTTATAGGCAATCAACCCTTTGCCTAACAGCACACCATCTTGCCCTAAAATTTCCACGGCATCACCGCGTTCAAAACTGCCATCGCAAGCAGTCACACCCGCCAGAAGCAAACTTGCACCGTCTTGTAATGCGCGTGCTGCGCCGGCATCTATGCGTACGCTACCGGCCACATGCAGGCTGCCAGCAATCCAGCCTTTGCGCGCTTGCAGCGCCGTTTGTGTGGCTTTGCACCAGCTGCTGCGCGCGGTGCCTGTACACAAGGCGTTTATGGCATGTTGTGCTTGCCCGCTGGCAATCAGCGTGTGGCACCCGGCCTGCAGTGCAATATCTGCTGCCAGTAATTTGGTAATCATGCCACCAGTGCCCACTAAAGAGCTGCTATCTTGCGCCATGGCACGAATATCGTCGGTAATCTCCTCAATCACAGGAATATGCGTTGCACCCTCCGTGCCTGGTGGCGCTGTATATAACCCATCAATATCACTCAGCAGAATCAGCACATCCGCGCCCAGCATTTGCGCCACGCGGGCAGAAAGGCGGTCATTATCACCAAAACGGATTTCTTGCGTGGCTACCGTATCATTCTCATTAATCACCGGTACCACACCCTTTGCCAGCAGCGTGCGCAGCGTGTCTTGCGCATTTAGGTACCGCTTGCGGTGTTCCGTATCTTGCACCGAAAGCAAAATTTGTGCCACCTCACTTCCATGCGCAGCAAACGCCTCCTGATAGCCGTAAATCAGATAGGTCTGCCCAATGGCCGCAGCGGCCTGCTTCTCTGGCAAGGTGGCTGTTTGGCTTTCAATCGCTGCTTTTTGCTTGCCCAATGCAATGGAGCCACTGGTCACAATGGCCACTTCTTTGCCTTGATGTTGCAGCGCTACCACGTCGGCCGCCAAGCTTTGCAACCAGGCATGACGCACCTGTCCGCCCTCTGTGAGGGTGGAGGACCCAATCTTAATCACAATGCGCGTAGCACTGTTCAACATGTCTTGTACGTTACTCATAGCACAAGCGGTACAGTGCATTGTAGCAGGAGTCAATTTATAGAATTCCCCTTGTAGTACCCTCCCCACGAACCTGAAATAAAATTATATATTTGATTCAAATAAATTTAAATGCTATAGGTTATAGTTAATGTGCGTATAAAAATGTCACAACAGAACCTATTTTAGAGTAAGTAAATATAACAAAAGAGAAGAGGATTAATCAGGTACCGATTATGGGAAGACTTAGTAACAATGTTTGGAATACATTTGATTTAAGGAATGATGACATTATCGTGGGAACATATATGAAATCAGGAACCACACTACTTCAGCAAATGGTTTCGCAAGTATTACACAAAGGGAAAGATAGAATAAACGTAAATGATTCTTCTCCTTGGTTAGATCATCCTGATACTAATAGGCAATCTGCAGCTACTAATGTTTATGAAAAACAAACAAGCAGGAGATTTATTAAAACACATCTTAACTATGAAGACCTACCCAAAAAAGAAGGGGTAAAAAAAATATATGCCATAAGATATGGGATTGATGTGGCATATAGTACTTTCAAACATCATTGTAACATGAAAGATAGCCTCTTTAATCAAGATCCTAATATTCCTATACCGTCTTCAAAACCAGGTGTAGAGACAGCAAAAGAATATTTTCAAGAATGGCTTAAAAATGACTCTAGGCCATGGTGGTCATATTTCGACAGTGCTAATTCGGTGTGGAATCATAAAGATGATCCGGACCTAATGTTAATTAGGTTTGATGATATGCAAAAAAACCCAAGATCAACAATACTGAAAATCGCAAATTTTATTAATGTAGAATTATCTAATACAGAATTGGATCATGCAGTTTCTCACTGTAGTTTCGACTATATGAAAAATAATGCTGATCGAATTGCTCCTGCCGCAAAAGAATGGGTTGGAGGTGCTAAGTCGTTTTTTAACAGGGGTTCAAACGGTGGATGGAAAAATGATCTTACAGAAGTAGAAATTAAGTTATATGATTTACACGCAGAAAGAATGCTTGGTAGAGAATGTGCAAACTGGATAAAGAACGGAGCACGTCAGGTATCTATGTTAGAATAAAAATGTATTGGGTTCTTTTATCTTTCACTGTTAGGTTTATAACTCTAAACTCAACTAGCTAATTCTCCCATCAACAGCTATAGTTGGGATATGGTAAAGGCAATCAATCTGGGCAGTAATGTGGGGCACCGCCGGCAGTGCATTGCCCGCGCGATTATATTATTAGCAGAGCATGTGGAAATCACCGCACGTTCTGGCCTGTATGAAACACCGGCCTTGCTGCCAGAAAATGCACCGCCAGAGTGGGATTCCTCTTTTGTGAATCAATGTGTGCTGATTGAAACAGACATCACACCACAGACTTGCTTGCAGCTGCTAAATCAGATTGAGCGTGAGGTAGGAAGGCCAGAAACCTACCCCAAATGGTCACCGCGTGTGCTGGATATGGATATCGTCTGCTGGGATGATCAAGTGATTGAAGAGGAGCATTTGCAAATTCCACATGCAGGGCTGCTCTCCCGCAATTTCTTTTTGCTGCCACTGGCAGAACTGGCGCCGGATTGGCCCTACCCAGTACCCGGTAAACAGCATGGCAATAGCGTTGCAACGCTGTGTACATTAGTGGAGCAGGAATCAATTACGAAGCTATAGCTTTTATAGTCGCTCTTATTAGATAGTGTAGTCACAACTCTGCAATTGCAAGAGGCAATGACAATCCTTGCGCCACGTACATTAGCTTTCTATACACAGGGTTATGGATATTATTATTTGCGGTGCAGGAATTGTAGGACGAGGCATTGCCCGGCAGTTGGCGGATGAGGGCAATAATGTAACGCTGATTGATGAATCAGAAGCGGTGATTGCCGAGATTAATAACAGTTTGGAAGTATCGGCCTTGCATGGCTATCCGTCCCACCCGCCGGTATTGGAAAAAGCCGGTGCGGAGTCAGCGGAAATGATTATTGCCGTGACTACCAGCGATGAGGTGAATATGGTTATTTGCCAGCTGGCGCATTCCATGTTCAATGTGCCGCTGAAAATTGCACGGATTCGCCACCCTAATTACCTCAAAGCCATTGGCAAAGAGCTGTATCAAAATCACCATTTGCCGATTGATTATATTATCTCGCCAGAGCGTGAGGTGGCCGAGGCTATCATCCATCGCCTGCATGCGCCGGGCGTGATGGATTATCTGCCCTTCGCCCGTGGTGAGCTTGCGGTGGTGGAGGTGCGCTCTAATGAAGACAACCCGTATCTGGGCAAAACATTGGAGGCATTGCACCAGGATACCAGCCTGCCCATGCGCGTGCTGGGCATCCAGCGCGATGGTAAATTTTATGCGGCCACGCCGCAGCAAGTGCTGCTAAATGGCGATGAGGTATTTGTGGTGACCGATGAGGCCCACACCCGTCATGTGACCAATGCCTTTGGCTATAATGAGCGTCATGCTGAGCGTATTATCATTATGGGCGGCGGTAATGTGGGGCTTTTGATTGCGCGCATGTTGAAGGATGCGCATCCGGATCTGAACATCAAAATCATTGAGCTGTTCCGCGAGCGGGCAGAATATGTGGCCAGCTTCCTGCCGGATGTGACGGTGATTTGCGGCAGTGCTTTGGATGTGGATATTTTGCGTGAGGCCAATGTGGATGTGGCCGACACGGTGATTTGTGTATCGAACGATGATGAAGCAAATATTCTCTCTGCCGTGCTGTCCAAGCGCCAAGGTGCGAAGAAGACCTTCACGCTGATTAATAAAGGCCATTCCTATGAGCCGTTGATTGCTGGGCTGGGCATTGATGTGACCATCAATCCGCGTGAGATGACTGTCTCCAGCATTTTGCAGCATACGCGCAAGGGCAATATTATGGGAGCAAGCTCCATTTGCGGCGGCAAGGCAGAGATTATTGAGTTGCATGTGGCGGCTGCCTCTTCCATTGTGGGCAAGCAGATCCATATGCTGAGCCTGCCGGCGGATATTCAAATTGGCGCGATCTTGCGCCACAAAGAGCTGCTATTGCCCGGCGATGAAGAAATGCTGATGGAAGATGATATCCTGCTCATCATCATGAAAACAGAGTTGGTGAAGCAGTTCGATAGCATCTTCGATTCCAAAGAGATTGAGTATTGGTAACATTCGCTTCACCCTTTATGCGTATCATGAATATATATCAAGTTTTATGTTTATTGATCTTTGGTGTAGAAGGCTTGCATGGACTGGTTCATGGAATAGAAAGATGAGTAATGCTTTACGTGAAGCATAAAAATAATGTCATTCCGAACGACCTGCCCTCCGAAGCCTTGGCGTAGGAGGGATGTGAGAAATCTCATGTCCGGATGTTGAGCTGTGTATACCACACTCTAGAGGCACTCACCATAAGGACATACTATGCTATGCAACCAGGTGCAGCTGCAGTGGCACGAGATCCTTCAGCTGCGCTTCCCGCCGTCGCCAAGGCTATGGCGGACACGGCAGGATGACATACTCATGCATTGTGCTTCACGTGAAGCACGGTTGGTGAATGGTTACACCTGCTCTAAAATACCACGCAGTTTACTGACAGGGCGGGCGCCCAGATAGCGGATGGTTTCTGAAGCACATAAGCTGCCCAGCTTGCCGGCCTTGTCGATGGAAAAGCCGTTTAAATAGCCATATAAAAACCCAGCGGCATACATATCACCCGCACCGGTTACATCATACACATCTTCCACTGGCACCGGGTCGATTGTGTGAATATCATCGCCATGCAGAATATAGGAACCGCGGCTACTGCGCGTTACGCAGGCCATATCGCAGGCATTGGTCAGGCGGTATAAAATTTTGCGGATGGATTTCTCATTAAACAAGGCTTCAGCCTCATGCTCATTGCAAAACACAATATCGGCCACATTATCCACCAAATGCAGAAATTCTGCATGATGGCGCTGAATGCACAGCGCATCGGACAAGGTAAAGGCAATTTTCGTATCGTATTTCTTGGCAATCTCCATGGCATACTCCACCGCCTCTTTGGCTGTGGGGCTGTCCCATAAATAGCCCTCAAAATAGAGCAGCTTGGCGCTTGCAATCAACTCCTCATCAATATCTGCCTTGGTGATATGCGTGCTGGCGCCCAGATAGGTAGCCATGGTGCGTTCCACATGCACCGGCCCGCCATATTGATTTTCTTCCTCGGTCACAAAGATAATGCAACGTGCCGTAGAAGGCCCATCTTCTGCCATAGCAGAATTAAATTGCACACCAATGTGATCTATATCGTGCTTGAAAATATTACCAAATTGGTCTTGTTTTACCTTGCCAATAAAGGCCGCGCTGCCACCCAACATGCCATATCCTACCATGGTGTTGGCAGTGGACCCGCCCGAGCAACTGGTAGCCGCACCGGCCAGCTCATAGAGCTTCTCTGCAGTGTGCTCATCCACCAATTGCATGGAACCATGTGGCAGGCCATGCTCTTCCAAAAATGCAAAGGATTTGTAATTTACAATATCCACAATGGCATTGCCAATGCCCACAATATCGTAACTCATGGCGTGTTTCCTTGTGTGTACAAGATTACTCGTTTTCGGATACTTCTTTGCGCAAACTGGCCGAAGGGCGGAAGCTGAGCACGCGGCGCGCGTCAATAATCACTTCTTCTTTGGTTTTTGGGTTGCGGCCCACACGTGGCTTTTTCTCGCGCACCTCAAAGGTGCCAAAGCCGGCAATTTTCGCCATGCCGTTTTGCTCCAAACCTTGCAGCACTTCTTCCAGCACTGCATCCACCAAATCACTGCCCTCTGCCACGGGAATACCCATCTGTGAATGCAAGGCCTCAGCAAGATGTTGGCGGGTGATAGTATACTCTGTCATGTCTCTCTCCTCATGATTACAGGAATAATTATAGGGTCCCATTACCTGTACCATATCCCTGTTTTTATGGTAGTGTCCAGTCCCCATATTGACAGCGGTGCCAAAGAGGGCAATAAGAGGTGTAACTTAGGCTGATACTGGCCCGAACTAACAACTATACACATAAACAAATACAGCAGGAGTATGCAATATGGCAACACATCACGCCCCCATGGTTATTTTAGGCAGCGGCGCTGCAGGTGCAACAGCAGCCATTTATGCGGCGCGGGCTAATTTAAAGCCAATTATGGTGCATGGCATGCAGCCGGGTGGGCAAATGACCATCACGACTGAGGTAGAAAACTACCCTGGCTTTGCGGATGTGATTCAAGGCCCGTGGCTGATGCAACAGATGGAGCAGCAAGCAGCCAATGTAGGCACGGATATTCGCCATGATCATATTAAGAGCGTGGATCTTTCCAAACGTCCTTTCACCTTAGAGGGGGAGTCGGGCGATACATATACTGCAGACACGCTGGTGATTGCCACTGGGGCTCAGGCCAAATGGTTGGGCTTAGAGAGTGAGCAGAAATTCCAAGGCTATGGCGTATCTGGCTGTGCCACCTGTGATGGCTTTTTCTTCCGTGAGAAAAAAGTGGCCGTAGTGGGCGGTGGTAACACTGCCGTGGAAGAGGCATTATACCTCACCAACCATGCCTCGCATGTGACACTCATTCACCGTCGGGACAGCTTGCGTGCAGAGAAAATTCTGCAAGAGCGCCTGCTGAATCACGAAAAAATCTCGGTGCTATGGAACCATACGCTGGAGGAAGTGATAGGCGAGGAAGACCCGCTTAATGTCACAGCTGCACGCCTGAAAAGCACAGAAACAGGTGAGGAAACCACGCTGGATGTAGACGGTATTTTTATTGCCATTGGCCACAAACCCACCACGCAATTATTTGATGGCCAAGTGAAGCTGGATGAAAATGGCTATATCATCACCGAACCCGGCAGCACCCTCACCAACATCCCTGGTGTGTTTGCCGCGGGTGATGTGCAAGACCATATCTACCGCCAAGCAGTAACCGCCGCGGGCACGGGTTGCATGGCCGCACTGGATGCACAGCGCTTCTTGGAAGCATAACTCTAGATAGTGTGATACACTATCTAAATCATCTCCGTGCCTGCCTCTGCATCGCGCAATAGCGGGTAGCTGCGGCTGTCAAAGAGTTGGTAGTGCCACCATTCATTGCGGTAAAAATCCCATCCGGCAGTGGTCATAATGCCCATCAGCAGCAGGCGGTTGCGCTCTGCTTCAGCCGCAATACCCGCAGCACCATGATGTGAGAGCGGTGTGAACTCATCAAAACCAGTGCCCATCTCCAGCGCGTTGCCTGATGCATCCAGCAGCGTGAGGTCAATGGCCACGCCGCGTGAATGCGGTGAGCCACGCTCTGGCGGTGCCAAAAAGTTTGGATCTGGCGTATGCGCCCAGAGCTTTTCCTGTGCTTCATGCGGGCGAAACGCGTCAAAAATCTTGATTGTATAACCCTGATTGGCTGCCAGGCGCATGGCCTCACGCAGTGCTTTTTCTGCCTCTGGGTGTAAAAAACAGGCGGCACGCGCATAGACCGGCACACCAGTAAAATTATCCGATGTGGCGTATTTTATGTCTATTTCGACCTCATGCGTATCGGTGGTGATGGGAACAAGCGGCCCGGTCATGTCATTAACCTTTTCTTAACTTTATGCCGATTCTGTCACGGCTCTGTCATATAATTTTGTATAATAAAGTATGTATAAATGCAATTCATACCAGGGCAAGATTCGCCCCAAGCACCGCACATTACTGCGGATTTCACGCCGTTTTCACCTCAATTGGCTGCTTATTATTGCTGTGTGTTTTGTAAGCGCATGCGGCAAGGTGCACTATGTATCACGCGGAGAAACCAAGAGCAATTTCACCAATATGGTGCAATTGCACGACCAAAATACGCTGGGCCGCAAGGGTGCCAAGCAATATGGCATGCTGGTTATCCAAAACGGGGGAAAAGATGCCGAACGGCTGTTGATGCTAAAGCGGATGAATGGGCGCTATGGCGCAGAGGGCCTGCTTTTTAGTCGCACACCAGAGGCCGAAGATGCGGTGCTGCCCTTCCATGCCGGCTTTATGAGCTTGGCAGTGGACAATAACCCACAAATGGTGGGCCTGCAGCTGCGTTTGCTGCATTAGGGTTCTGAAAAAGAGTGATTACGTAAAGTTAGTGATTGAAAATTGGTTGCGGAGGGTGGATTTGAACCCCACGGCATGCAAGGCATGCCACAGACATATAATGTCGTAGGTTCACTGCCAGTTGCAAAACGGAGTGGTTACACAAAAGATATCTGTTTTGAAAATTGGTTGCGGAGGGTGGATTTGAACCCCACGGCATGCAAAGCATGCCACAGATATATAATATCGTAGGTTCACTGCCAGTTGTAAAACGGGGTGGCTATACAAAAGATATCTGTTTTGAAAATTGGTTGCGGAGGTAGGATTTGAACCTACGACCTTCAGGTTATGAGCCTGACGAGCTACCGGGCTGCTCTACTCCGCGCCAAATAAAGTGGCGGGCTACTCTGGCTGCCGCGCCAAGGTACAAAAGCTATGTTCACTTTTGCAATAAGGAAGCGCTACATAGCCAGACTGATGCACAATTGCAAGAGGCTATTCTTACGTATAGTCGCTCTTATCAAAAAGTTACAACTTTGCAAATAGCTATATCCTGTGCGTTTGCGCAAGCTATGTACCAATATAAGGTTTATCCACCGATACTCATAAAAGTAATGTGACTTTACACCCTAAAGCTTCAACCCTTCAACCACGCTGAGTGACAGGCTGTTGATGATGTCTGACACGGTGGCATTCATTGGCATAATTTGTGCTTTTTGGCTAAGCCCCATCAATACCGGGCCTACGATGGTAGCACCGCCAAGTTCCTTCAGCAATTTGCTGCTTACATGCGCCGTGTGCAAGCCAGGCATAATCAAGATATTGGCCGGGCCAGACAGGCGGCTAAACGGATAAAGCGCCATCAGCTCTGGGTTTAATGCCACATCGGCAGAAATTTCGCCCTCATATTCAAAATGCACGTCTTGATCTTGATCCAACAGACTCACTGCCTCACGAATCTTCTGTGTTTTTTGGTGAATCGGATTGCCAAAATTGCTGAAACTCAACAGCGCTACGCGCGGTTCTTGCCCCATATTACGCGCCATATGTGCACATTGCTTTGCCATATTGGCGATATCAACCGGCGATGGATCCGGCTGCACGCTGGTATCGGCCATGAAGATGGTTTGGCCATTGCTACCAATCACCAGAGACATACCAAACACGCGGGATTCTTCCTTTGTATCGATAATGCTCATCACGCTTTTTAGGCATTGATTATAGCTGCGGGTAAGGCCTGTTACTAACATATCCGCATCATCACAGGCAAGCACAGTGGAAGCAAAGATATTGCGGTCATTTTTCACCAGGCGGTTGCAATCGCGGCGCAACACACCCTTGCGCTGCAACTTCTCATACATGGCATTGATATAGCGATCATTATCCTGGTTAATCGCCGCATTGAGGATGTGCACACCCTCACGGTCTTTGATACCAAGCGCTTCAATTTTTGCTTCAATAGGCGCTTCACGACCCACCAAAATAGCCTCACCAAACCCGTTATCACGCCATTGGAAGGCGGCGCGGATGGAGGTTTCTTCTTCGCCTTCGGCAAACACCACACGCTGTGGGTTCTTGGAAAGTTTTTCATGGATGATGCTAAGCGTGTTAGCCGTTGGGTTTAGGCGGCCCGCTAGGCTTTGTACGTACGCATCAAAATCTTTGATTGGGTGGCGTGCTACGCCCGTATCCATCGCTGCCTTGGCCACAGCCACCGGCACAGTGTGGATCAAGCGCGGGTCAAACGGCACAGGAATAATATAGTCCGGGCCAAATTCTTTGCGCTTGCCACCATAGGCCGCAATTACCTCTTCCGGCACAGGCTCACGCGCTAGCTCAGCCAAGGCTTGCGCTGCGGCAATTTTCATTTCTTCGTTGATGGTAGTGGCATGCACATCCAACGCACCACGGAAAATATAAGGGAAGCCAAGCACGTTATTTACCTGGTTGTTATAGTCCGAACGGCCGGTGGCCACAATTGCATCATCACGCACTTCAGCAATTTCCTCTGGCGTGATTTCCGGATCCGGATTGGCCATGGCAAACACAATTGGGTTTTTGTTCATGCTGGCAATCATCTCTTTGGTCACCGCGCCCTTGCCGGCCAGGCCATAAAATGCATCCGCACCGCGCATCGCATCTTCCAGCGTGCGGTCATCGGTTTCAATCGCATGCGCTTCTTTTTGCGGGTTCATGCCCTCATTGCGGCCCTTGTAAATCACACCGCTGCGGTCCAGCAGCAAGGCTTGCTTCACACCCAGTGATTTCACCAGCTCCAAGCAGGCAATACCGGCAGAACCTGCACCCAGCACCACCAGCTTAATATCTTCCAGCTTGCGGCCTGTAAGATGTGCGGCATTGAGCAACCCCGCTGCAGTGATGATGGCGGTGCCGTGCTGATCATCATGGAATACCGGAATATCCATTTCTTCCTTCAGACGTTTTTCAATCTCAAAACAATCGGGTGCTTTAATATCTTCCAGGTTAATGCCGCCCCAGCTTGGGCCCAAATATTTCACTGCATTTACAAAGGCATCAATGTCCGTGGTGTCCACCTCAATATCCACCGAATCAATATCCGCAAAACGCTTGAACAATACTGACTTACCCTCCATCACCGGCTTGGAGGCGAGCGCGCCCAAATCACCAAGGCCTAGGACTGCAGTAC
Organism: Rickettsiales bacterium; assembly: GCA_020631295.1. Lineage (GTDB taxonomy): Bacteria > Pseudomonadota > Alphaproteobacteria > Rickettsiales > UBA8987 > JAHDHN01. Next base: position 9,335 of record JAHDHN010000006.1, on the reverse strand, counting down.
CGTTGGAAATCACCGCCACCATGTTGCCCTTGGCGGTATAGTCATAGGCCGCTTCAGGATTGTCCGCTATTTCCAAACAAGGCGCTGCCACACCAGGAGAATAGGCCAGCGCCAAATCATTTTGCGTTACCAACGGCTTGGTCGCAGTGATGGCCAACTTGCCCGGCTTTCCCTCTTTATGAAAATCCAACGCGGCTTGGTTTGTATAACGTTCTGACATAGTGACATACCCATATAAAAAATATAAAGCGCGTGTCTAGCAACTGGCCGTTGGCTTGTCAAAGTCAAAGTCAGATGCGTGCGATGAGGGCAGAGATTTGGGCATGACTCATACGGTTGTTTCCTGCGGCTCGCCTGTCCTGCGACTGTGTCCGCCGGACGCGGTAAACCACAGGGAACCGTTCTTTTTAAATTGTTAGCAAGAATGACCGTGGCAACCACAAAATATAGTGATGCTGCATTGACTCTTCTACAAGATAACGTTTTTGCTTGCGTTTTTACGTGCAGAGTGGTTTGGTTCGCTTCCAGAGGGTGTTGTCTTGTTGCCGTCTGG
>JAHDHN010000006.1:0-8682 GCA_020631295.1 Rickettsiales bacterium | reverse complement strand
TACGTGCAGAGTGGTTTGGTTCGCTTCCAGAGGGTGTTGTCTTGTTGCCGTCTGGGGATGTCAGCCAACATGCTTTATATAACGCTATTAAAGGAGGGCATTATGCAAAAATATTTAGCGGAATTTCTTGGTACATTAACATTGGTTTTCTTTGGATGCGGCTCAGCCGTGCTGGCAGGCGCTGGCGTGGGTGATTTGGGCATCTCTATCTCATTCGGTTTAACCTTGCTTATGTTGGTATATGCGATTGGGCCTATCTCTGGTTGTCACGTGAACCCAGCGGTTACCATTGCCATGTTGGTGAACGGTAAAATCGGCACGAAAGACACGGTGGGTTACATTATTTTCCAATGTTTAGGTGCAGTTGCAGGTGCAGCGCTTATCGGCGCGATTGCTGGCCAGTTTGATAGCTTAGGCCAAAATGTAGTACGCGAAGGCTTCACACAAAATCAAGGCCTGCTGGCTGAATTTGTACTGACGCTACTCTTCGTATCTATCATTTTCGGCGCAACAAGCCGCAATGCACCGGCTGGTTTTGCTGGTATTGCCATCGGTGCTGCCTTGTTGGTGGTGCATATTGTAGGTATTCCTGAAACCTTCACATCGGTAAACCCAGCACGTAGCTTTGGTCCTGCCTTGCTTGCAGGCGGTGAAGCGTTAAATCAGCTGTGGATCTTTGTGGTAGCGCCTGTTGCAGGTGGTATTGTTGCCGCCATTATCGCACGGGTGATTGGCACGGATAAGTAACATATCCGTTTACATAATACACAAAAAGGGGGAGCCATCAGGTTCCCCTTTTTTTATGTGTTTACGTGCTTTGTTTCATGTGAAATACATATTTATGAAACCCTTGCGAAAGCGAGGGTCCAGGGCCACATAGAAAGAAAGTGCTTGTTAACCCTGGATCCCGGGTCTGCGCCCGGGATTGCATTGTAAAATCAAGTGGAGTAGCTATGACCGAATCCGCCCCTTCGTTTTTTGATCCGATTATGCGCGTTAAAGATGCGCTGCAGAATGAAGAGTGGCAGATGTTGGTGGCCGATTGCAGCTTTGTAGCGCTTGCCTTGCTGGTGAGTGTGGCTGTGGGCCTTACAGTACGCTATTTGGTAACGCGCTGGATCAGCAGCAATGAGCATATAGCCCCATGGCTGCAGCAGCTGGCACGCGTGGTACAATTTCTGGCCATTCCGGCTGTTTTTCTGCTCATCCTCACCTTTGGCAAGGCGGTGTTTTACCAGCTGGATGTGGTGCAAATTGTTACCCAAATTGCCAGCCAGGTGGCAGTGGCTTGGCTGATTATTCGTATCATTACTCTAATGATAGAATCCGAGTCTGTATCGCGCTGGACACGCAATATTTTATGGCTGCTGGCTGTGCTGCATATTAGCGGCATTGCTGCGCCCATCACCAACCATCTCAATAGCATCATGGTGCCGCTGGGCGATGCCAGCACCAGTGTCTATAGCATCATCAAAGGGCTGGTGGCATTCGTGTTCTTCATTTGGATTGCCACGGTGATCGCCCGCTTTATCGAGCAACGTTTGGAAAATATTCCCTCGCTCAGCCCCTCGCTGAAAGTGTTGCTGAACAAGATCATCAAAATTACCCTCATCGCCATTGCCTTCTTGATGGGGCTGGACATGCTGGGCATTGACCTCACCGCCCTGGCTGTATTCAGCGGTGCTTTGGGTGTGGGTATTGGTTTTGGTCTGCAGAAGATTATCTCTAACTTTGTCAGCGGTATTATTCTGCTCAGTGACCGTTCCATTAAACCAGGTGATGTGATTAAGGTGGATGATACCTATGGCTGGGTAAATGCACTGAGCACGCGCTATGTGTCGGTGATTACGCGTGATGGGAAAGAGCATCTGATTCCTAACGAAATGCTGATTACGGATAAGGTAGAAAACTGGTCGCATAGCAGCAAGAATGTGCGGCTGAAAATCCCGATTGGCATCTCTTATGAGTCGGATCTACGCAAGGCGTTGGCGCTGATTATGGAGGTGGCAGAAAATAATGACCGGGTGCTTGGCAACCCAAAGCCCAACTGCCTGGTGCGCTCTTTTGGCGACAGTGCCATCGACTTAGAACTACGCGCTTGGATAAGCGACCCGGCCAACGGCGTGGCCAACATCACCAGCCTGTTATTGCTGGATATTTGGGACAGCTTCAAAGAAAACGGCATCGAATTCCCATACCCACAACAGGATGTACATATCAAAAGCATGCCTGTTGGTTAGTTAGACACAAGATATAAATTATTTACATTTACTAGGAGTACAATATGGCAGGAGATGACGATAAAAATTTAAAAACAGCAGAGGAACACTGGCTACACAGCCTTATGAATGGCAATCTAAAGAACCAAGCCCAAATGAAAAAAGATTTTGGTTCTTATTTAGGTATTCACGATGCAGAAAAAGAAAATCAGAGATCTTTTGGAAAAAAGTTTGGTCAAAATAAGAAACCAGATAATGACAGGAATCCACGGTAATGTCTGATAAGGATAATAAAAATAATAAGGCAAAAGGTGCAGATTACTTAGCCGAGGCTGGTTCCGCCATGGAACAATGGCAAAACTTTCAGAAATATGGTACTAAATATCCCACAGAAAAAGATATAGCTGAATATAAAAAGAAGAAAGATAAACATGATACTCCAAGGCGTTAAAAAGGTATTCTGTTTCCTGTGACTCATGTCCTCCGACGCTTTAGCGTAGGATGATGATCGCAGGATCAAATATAGCAGTTATTCTGTTGCAGTATTTGACCCTGTGCTCAAGCCACAGGGAACAATATTTTTATGGTTTCTTAACTACAACGGCAGGTTATCGTGCTTTTTCCAAGGCGTGGTGGTTTGTTTCTCCGCCAGCATGGTAAGCCCACGGCAGATGCGCGCACGCGTGTTTTGTGGGCGGATTACATCGTCAATAAAGCCACGGCTAGCAGCCACAAACGGACTCATAAACTTACCCTTATATTCTTCTTCTGCCTGCTTTACTTCTTCCTCATTCTCACTGCGATACAGAATCTTGGCAGCACCGTCACCGCCCATCACCGCAATTTCGGCATTGGCCCAGGCATAGTTCAAATCACCGCAGAGATGGCGTGAATTCATCACAATATACGCACCGCCATAGGCTTTACGCGTAATCACAGTAATTTTCGGCACGGTCGCTTCGGCGTAAGCATAAAGCAGCTTGGCACCATGTTTGATAATACCGTTATGCTCCTGGCTGGTACCCGGCAAGAAACCCGGCACATCCACAAAGGTTACCAATGGCACACTGAACGCATCACAGAAGCGTACAAAACGCGCCGCCTTGCGGCTGGCTTCAATATCCAAACAGCCTGCCAACACCATAGGCTGATTGGCCACAAAGCCTACCGTGCGGCCTTTCATACGGCCAAACCCAATGATGATATTTTGCGCATAATCCGGCTGGATTTCATAAAAATCACCCTCATCCACCACCGACTCAATCAAATGCATCATGTCATATGGCTTATTTGGATTATCTGGAATCAACGTATTCAATGACAAATCCAAGCGATCTTCTGGGTCTTCCGTATCACGAATGGGCACTTCTTCGCGGTTGGATAGCGGCAAAAAGTTCATCAAACGGCGTGTTTGCAACAATGCATCAATATCATTGTCAAAGGCCATATCCGCCACACCGGTGCGTGTGGTATGCACATGCGCACCGCCCAAATCTTCCTGGGTTACGTCCTCATGTGTCACCGTTTTTACCACATCTGGCCCGGTAACGAACATGTAGGATGTGCCTTTTACCATGAAGGTAAAATCCGTCAGCGCCGGTGAATATACCGCACCACCTGCACAAGGGCCCATAATCAAGGAAATTTGTGGCACCACGCCGCTGGCATGCACATTGCGCTGGAAAATTTCACCGTAACCAGAAAGCGAGCTTACACCTTCTTGAATACGCGCACCGCCGGAATCATTAATACCAATCACTGGTGCACCGGCTTGCACCGCCATGTCCATAATGCGGCAAATTTTTTGCGCGTTGGCCTCACTCATTGAGCCACCTGCCACGGTAAAATCTTGGCTATACACAAAGACAGAGCGGCCATTAATGGTACCATGACCGGTTACCACACCATCACCCGGCACTTTCTTTTTCTCCATGCCAAAATCGGTGCAGCGATGCTCCACAAACATGCCATATTCTTCAAAGGAATCAGGATCAAGCAGCACTTCCAAACGCTCACGCGCAGTAAGTTTGCCACGCGCATGTTGCGCATCAATACGTTTCTGCCCGCCGCCCAATCGCGCCTGTTTACGTTTCTCTTCTAACTGCTCAACAATGGTAGATTTCATCGCCCTGTGCCCTTTTCATTTTGGAGTTTAAGCAATAGCGATTTTCCGCAAATCAACAAGTGTTTTATGCCCTATGCGTGTTCGCCGCTACGGACGGGTTTGCCCATTGCCGCGCACCACATATTTGAAGGTACAGAGCTGCTCCACGCCCACAGGGCCGCGCGCATGCAGCTTGCCCGTGGCAATGCCAATTTCTGCACCCATGCCAAATTCACCACCATCGGCAAATTGGGTGGAGGCATTTTGCATCACAATCGCACTGTCAATATGCGCAAAGAACTGTGCTGCAGCGGCAGCATCTTCAGCCAAAATAGCATCCGTATGACCTGAGCTATGGGTTTGGATAAACGGCAATGCCTCATCTATATCCGCCACGATTTTTACACTCACCAGCGCATCTAAATATTCCGTGTCCCAGTCCTCTGGACTGGCAGCCTCAATGCGACCATCTATGGCAACAGACTCTGCACAGCCGCGTAGCACACAGCCTTTCTCGGTCAGCGCATCGGTCAATATAGGCAAAATGGTTGATGCAATAGCAGCATCAATCACAATGGATTCTGTAGCACCGCAAATGCCCGTGCGGCGCATCTTGGCATTCACAATCACATCAATCGCTTTGGTATGATCTGCTGAGGCATGAACATAGCTGTGGCAATTGCCATCCAAATGTTGAAGCGTGGGGATTTTGCTTTCATCAATTACACGCTGGATCAGCCCCTTGCCGCCACGTGGTACAATTACATCAATATAATCTGCCATTTGCAGCATGGCGCCCACTGCTGCCCGGTCTTTGGTAGGCAATAATTGCACCGCATGTTTGGGCAGGCCGCTTGCGGCAATGCCTTCTTGCAAGGCATGCATAATGGCTTGTGAGGAATAGAAACTTTCCGAGCCGCCGCGTAAAATAGCCGCATTGCCAGATTTTAGGCACAAGCCACCGGCATCGGCAGTTACATTGGGCCGCGATTCGTAAATAATCCCAATCACGCCCAGTGGCACAGCCACGCGCGCAATATCCAGCCCGTTAGGACGGTCCCAGCGGGCTAGCTCTCGGCCAACAGGGTCTTCCAGCGCAGCAATATCTTCCAAGCCTTTGGCCATGGCAGCAATGCGGCTTTCATCCAACATTAACCGGTCTAAGAACGCACCGGAAATACCGTTCTGTTTGGCCAGTTCCATATCTTTTTGATTTTCAGTGAGCAGGCTGCTTTGTTGATCCCGCAGCGACTGCGCAGCTGCGTTCAAGGCTGCGTTCTTTGCGCTTGCTTCAGCGGTGCGCAACACAGCACTTGCCGCCTTGGCTTGCTTGCCAATAAGGGTCACTTCTTCCCATAATACAGTGTCTATGGCGGTGTTTGTCATGATGCATCTCCCAATGATGTTGCGTCAGTACGGTCTATCTTTTATGAGGGTTAGGATAATAAAATCGTGGGCAATATGAAACTATTATTTATCCATCCAAATATGCCGGGCCAGTATAAGCATTTGGCGCGTTATTATGGGGCGCAACCTGGCAATGAGGTGATATTTCTTACCAAGCCCAAGCCGCATGTGAATATTGAGGGCGTGCGCAAAATTGAATATAAGCTCAAGCGCACACCGCGCAAAGAGACGCATCACTATTTGCATAAAACCGAAGAGGCAGTGCTGGAGTCACAGCAAATTTTCCGCATTCTACGGGTGTTGAAGGACCAAGAAAAATTCGTGCCAGATATCATTATTGGCCATGTGGGCTGGGGTGGATGTTTGTTCGTGAAAGATATTTACCCGGACGTGCCGGTGCTGGGTTATATGGAGTTTTTCTACCATGCAGAGGGGTATAATATTGGGTTTCTACCGGATGAAACAGTGGATGATGATAAGCGTGCGGCCACGCGGATGCAAAATACCATACATCTGCAAAATCTGCATTTATTTGACTGGTTTGTAAGCCCCACCAATTTCCAGAAATCGGTGCATCCTGCCATATATCACGATAAGATTACCGTGCTGCATGACGGTATTGATACGGAAAAGATGGTGCCTCGTCGTCTTAACAGCCTTACATTGCCCAATGGAGTAAAGTTGCTACCGGATGATAAGGTGATCACCTATATCTCTCGGAATTTTGAGCCTTACCGGGGCTTCCCACAATTTATGCGCGCAGCCGAACTGTTGCTCAAGCGCCATAAAGACATGCATATTATTTTAGTAGGGCAAGACGGTGTGAGTTATGGCAGCAAGCCAAAAGACGCAAAAACATGGCGCGAGGTGATGATGCAAGAGGTAGACTTGCCGGAAGACCGCTTCCATTATCTGGGCCGCTTGCCGCATGATGACATGCTGAAGGTTATGCAAATTTCCACTGCCCATATTTATCTCACGGTGCCCTTTGTGCTTTCATGGTCAATGATGGAGGCGATGAGTGCTGGCTGTTGCCTGATTGCATCAGACACAGAGCCGGTGCGTGAGGTGGCCACGCATAATGAAAATGCGCTGCTGGTGGATTTTTTTGATCATCACGCCGTGGCCGATGCGGTGGATGAGGTGCTGGCACATAAGACACAAATGCAGCATCTGCGTGATAATGCCCGCCAAACTATTTTGGATAATTATGCGCTGAACGATCTTTTGCCACAGCATCTGCAGCTGGTGGATGATGTGCACACAGGGAAATTGTCATGATTAACAATACAAATAATGTGTCCTGCGACTTGATCGCAGGATCAAATATAATAGTCATATTCACGCAGCATTTGACCCTGTGGTCAAGCCACAGGGAACAAGGTGTATAGAATGACTATAGATAACAGATATCGTATCTTACAATTAGTGCGGGTCTTCTTTTTAGGCTTTGCTAGTGGCCTACCATTGGCATTATGTTTAGGCACGCTTACTACCTGGTTGGCCGATTATGATATTAAAAAATCGGCCATTGGCTTTTTTGCATTGGTCAGCAGTCCTTATACCTTAAAATTCCTCTGGTCGCATTTGGTGGATCATTTGCCATTACCACTACTTTCCCGCTTGTTTGGGCAACGACGCAGCTGGATGTTACTGTGCCAAGTGGGGCTCATTATATGCTTCTTTCTGATGAGTCAGCTGGACCCACGCTATGCATTGTGGAACATGGCAATGGTTGCCTTTTGCATCAGCGCCCTTTCCGCCACGCAAGATATCGCCATTGATGCAATGCGTATTGAAATGCTGGAAAAGAACCAGCAGGGAATGGGTGCAGCCTCTTTGGTAACGGGATATCGGTTAGCAATGCTGGTAAGCGGTGCAGGTGCTATTTTTCTGGCACATTATTTTAGTTGGGAGATTGCCTATTTGGCAATGATGCCGTGTATGAGCATAGGGATCCTCACCGTGCTATTAAGCGCTGAACCGAAGGTAGAAAAAGCTGATTCTGCTCCCATTTCTAACATCACCTATTATGCAATTCCGTTCGTAATAGCCCTGGCACTGGATGTGTTACTGTGGATATTCAGAGGGGAAGGCTGGCTGGGCGGTGAGTATAAATATATAATATGGCCATTATTGCTCACGGTCAATTTCGTTGGACTGGGTGGGCTGATTGGCTTGGTCACAGGCAAGAGTTTTTCCACCACCACCATTGCTCCTTTCCGTGCCTTTCTCTTAGATCACCACCTCTTAGGTGCAGTGCTCATTCTAAGTTTTGTGATATTGTTTAAATTTGGGGACGCCTTTGCCGGATTCATGACAGGCCCCTTTGTGTTAGAGCTCGGCTTCAGCAAAGCAGAATATGCATCCTATGTAAAATCACTGGGATTATTTTTTACCATCGTTGGTGGGTTTGTGGGCGGATTCTTGATCACACGGTTGGGTATGCTCAAAAGCTTGCTGTTATGCGGTATCATCCAAATGCTTTCCAACTTGTTATTTGTGTGGCTGGCCTATGCGGGCCAAGTGCCATGGATTTTGGCCGTGGTTATTGCCGGAGAAAACCTTGCTGGTGGCATGGGTACAGCTGCCTTTGTGGGCTATATCAGCTCGCTGTGCAATCTCAGCTTCACTGCCACGCAATATGCATTGCTTTCCAGCTTTGCTGCTTACGGGCGCACTTTCTTAACGGCAGGCTCGGGCATTGCAGTGGAAGCCTTTGGCTGGGCCAATTTCTTCTGGCTTTCTGCAGCACTTGCCATCCCGGGTATTTTGATGATCTTCGTGTTACAATGGTACCAAAAACAGCACCAGAAATAGATTAGCCATTCCACTTAACTTTTCTCTGAATCCCCGGGCAAGCATAGCGCGACCCGGGGTCCAGGGTTAACAAGCACTATCTATCGTTTCGCCCTGGACCCTCGCTTTCGCAAGGGTTACAAAATAAGAAAT
>JAHDHN010000076.1:1760-6131 GCA_020631295.1 Rickettsiales bacterium | reverse complement strand
ACCGCATGAATCACATCGCCGCGTACACCTTCACGCTTAAGCATGTGGCTCAAGCGATCACGCAAAAAGCGCTGCAACTCTGCCTGGCTTGCTTTGCCCGTTTTTTGCAGATTGCTTGGATATTGCTTAAAGGCATGCTGCAATGCCACCCATAGAGGCAGTTGTAATGTATGCTCTCGAATAATGCGCAATATACCCAGTGCCGCACGGCGCAAGCCAAACGGATCTTTGCTGCCTGTGGGCGCCTCGCCCGCGGCGAACAAGCCCACCAGCGTATCAATTTTATCTGCCAAGCTAAGCGCAATACTCACCGGTGCAGAAGGCACGGCATCTTGCTCACCTTTGGGTGCATAATGCTGCAATATTGCCTCACTCACCGCGTTGTCTTCACCCTGCGCAATGGCGTAATAACGGCCCATAATGCCCTGCAATTCTGCAAACTCACCCACCATTTCGGTAGTTAAATCGGCTTTAGCAATGTCGGCCGCACGGCCCACCAGCTGCAAATCTGCACCCGGCACCCATACCGCCAAAAACTGGGCGAGTCCTTTTACCCGCTTGGTTTTTTCTGCAATAGTGCCCAGCTTATTATGGAACACCACACCGTCCAACTTCGCCGCAAAACTATCCAGCGATTGCTTTTTGTCCTGCGTTTCAAAGAACATCGCATCGCTCAAACGCGCGGTAATTACCCGTGCATTGCCGGCAATGATCGCCGCACCATCATCTGCTGTTTCCATATTGCTGGTGATGATGAAATAGGGCGCTAAATTGCCATTCTTTTGGCGTAAACAGAAATATTTTTGATGCGTGCGGATGGTAGAAATCAGTACCTCTTCTGGCAGCTCTAAAAAGCGTGCATCAAATTGGCCGAGCTTGACTACAGGCCATTCTACCAAGCCAGCCACTTCATTTAGCAGCGCCTCATCTTCAATCAGTGTTAAATTCTCTGATTCTGCAAATGCTTTTGCGGCTTGTAAAATCAGTGTTTTGCGTGCCTCTGCATCCACCATCACCTTTTTCTCCAGCAGTGCGCTGCTATAGTCCTTTGCGTGAGCAAGCGTAATTACATCTGGTGCCAAGAAACGGTGGCCGCATGTAGCATTGCCGGCTTGTACATGGCCAAAGGAAATGCCCTCCAACACTGCCTCATCCAACATGGCTACAATGCGATGCAGTGGCCGCACCCAGCGTGTTTCATAACTGCCCCAACGCATGGATTTAGGCCACACAAATGCACGCAATATTCCATTCACCGCTTCGGTTAATATTTCTGCGCTATCCTTGGCTTCACTCTGGCTGCGATAAAAATAAAAACGGCCTTTTGGGGTTTCTTCCAACACCAGCTGATCTGCTGTGATGCCATGGCCGGCGCAAAACCCATCAATCGCTTGCTGTGGCGCGCCTTCACGGGGCCCGCGTGTTTCGGTGGTGCTGGCTTCCAAGGTGGTCGGCATGTTTTCTATGCTCAACGCAATGCGCTGCGGTGCGTGGTAAGTGGTGATCTCACTCACCGGCAACCCAGCCTCTTTCAGTGCAGTGCGCAAATTATCTGCCAAACGTGTGGCAGCCTGCTGTTGCATGCGTGCAGGGATTTCTTCGCTATACAGTTCCAGTAAGAAAGTGGCCATTAGCGGATTACCTCATTTTTACTCGTAAGACGTACCACGCGCGGCTCATGCTTTTCCGCTTTCTTTGCTTTCATGCTTGTATACGCGCAAATAATGACGCGATCACCCACCTCCACCTGATGCGCAGCGGCACCCTGTACACCAATCATCTTGCTGCCTTTTTTACCAGGGATCACATAGGTCGCAAAGCGATTGCCGTTGGTGATATTGTAAATTTCCACACGCTCGTGATCAATAAACCCGGCTGCCTGCATCAGTTCCGTATCAATCTCAACAGAACCGTCATAATCTACATTCGCTTCAATCACTTCAGCGTTATGTAGCTTGCCTTTGAGTAGGGTGAGGTACTGTGCCATATTATGCTGCCTCTTTGCCCAGCCATGCAGCGCAGCATGCTTTGGCCAAGTTACGCACGCGGGCAATATAATTCGCACGCTCTGTTACTCCAATTACACCGCGCGCATCCAACAAGTTAAAATAATGCGAGGCTTTGATGCACTGGTCATAGGCCGGCAGTGCAAGCTGCTGTTCCAGCAATGCCGCACATTCTGCTTCTGCATCGGTAAAATGGGTGAATAATGTGTCTGTATTTGCATGCTCTAAATTATAGGCAGAGAATTCCTGCTCACTGCGCAAAAATACATCACCATAGCTCAGCGGTGCTGGGCTGTTGGGATCATTATACGCCAAATCATATACATTCTCTACACCTTGAATATACATGGCCAGGCGCTCCAGGCCGTAAGTCAACTCGCCGGTCACCGGTGTGCAATCAAACCCGCCTACTTGTTGGAAATAGGTAAATTGTGAGACTTCCATGCCGTCCAGCCACACTTCCCAGCCCAAGCCCCAGGCGCCCAGTGTGGGGCTCTCCCAATCGTCTTCCACAAAGCGGATATCATGCTTCATTGCATCCACACCGATGGCGGCTAGGCTATCTAAATAGAGCTGCTGAATATTGTCCGGTGATGGTTTTAGCACCACCTGGAATTGATAATAATGCTGCAAGCGGTTGGGATTTTCACCGTAGCGCCCGTCTTTAGGGCGACGACATGGCTGTGTGTAGGCCGCACGCCATGCATCTGGCCCTAGTGCGCGCAAGGTGGTGGCCGGGTGGAAGGTGCCCGCGCCCATCTCCACATCATAGGGTTGCAGCACCGCACAACCTTGCTCTGCCCAGTAACGCTGCAAGGTTAAAATAATGTCCTGAAATGATAAGCCTGTTGCCATAATCCGCGCTTATACAGCGCTTATATGCAGATGCTAGTGATAATTAGGGTGTTATTATGCCATCTGTTGGTGCAATATTTCCTACATACCAGCCTATGCCTGCAGGTATATCAAAGAAAACCATAGGACATGACCGGTAAATGTGCAGTGTGTAGAAGATGTTTTGTTGTATATGGTTACAAAAATCTGCGTTTTTATATCTGTAAAACAGTTGGTTAATTTCGTGCAAATTTGCTGTTTGGTTGGGGCCTTGCTGTATGAGCTCAACATCAAGGATAACTCCTTGTAGGGTATTTTCTATGCGTTCCGTAATCAGCTGCGCTGCTTCTGCGGATAGTGTATCCAAATAACGTTCGAATGCTTCTTGGGAAGCCACGCTATTTGCAAAAGAATACACATTACAGCCATTCACTTTGGCAATTATTTCTACCGGAGGGAGGGCAGGGCAGCCTGCATAACAAAATACGGGAAATAGGTACAAGGTGAGAATGTATAAAATCTTGGTCATATTATTTTTCATTACATATTATACAGATGTTTATCCAGAACCCTGCTAAAAATCTGTTTTTGATGACCGTCACTAAAATTCTCTTTCACATCCGTGCAAACAAGTGGTATATTGGCAATATGATTAAGAAATTTACCGTTCCCTGTGATTTTGGTGGCAAGTCTGCGCCGTTTGATGTGTATATTGGCATGCCGAAAGAGGGGCATCATCCGCTGATGAATCAGGCCAATTGGCTGTCTAAAGAGCGTGGCGGTAGCATTCCGCAGAAGGTGATGGATAGTTTTGCAAAATTGCTGGATCTGGCGAAGGAGAATAATGTCTCGTTCGAGGATTTATGCGTCTATGCCCTAGAGGCCGCCAATAAAGAAAAAGCCGAAGGCGGCGGTGAGGCAGCACCGTCAGACAGTTAATCTGCGCCTATGGAGTTGCCCCGCAATAAACAGGCTGAGTTAGATGCGTTAGCGGCACAATTTTTGGGCCAGTTTGATGATGAGCCAACGGAAAATCCGTATCATTTTTCTCTTTCAGATACCGAAGAAAAAAACGGCGAGGTGAATCTGGCCGAGAAGGCCGAAACCATCGAAAAAATGCTGATGGAAGTGAATATGACGCGCGATGAGCTGCGTGAGGTGCTGGAATGGGTACTGGGCATTAACGTGGAGCTGGAGATCAGCGAGCAGGGCATTGCCGTTGCCACAGATGACGGTGAAACGCCCAAACCGCTGGCAGAAGTGCTGGAAGCTGCCGGTGCGGAGGTCATGGAGCAGTTTTTAGAGATCATCAATGAAAAGCTGACCGACAAAGCCACCGGTGAGCGTGAAAAATTGCATGAAGGGCTGTTGCAGCTGCGCCAAATGAGCCATGATACGGAGCTTACTGGCGATGATATTGGCGAATCGGGCGGCAAGGCCACGCGTTTTAATGCCGCGCAAAATCGTAAGAAAATGAAGGCCTGGCAGCGCCTGCGTCGTCGCTTGATGCAAATGCGCCGCGGTGGCAGCA
>JAHDHN010000076.1:0-1660 GCA_020631295.1 Rickettsiales bacterium | reverse complement strand
AATTTGCAGCAGCTAAAATCCCAAAAAACACCCGGTATGGAAGAGCGCGCCAAGCAAGGCTTGGCAAGAGGCCAGGGCGGCGGTGGAGAAAATAAAGCGTAGGCGCTTTTTAGGCGGTGAAGAATATCTGCGCTAGTCATTATGGGTTTATTTACATCATATTTTATGCTATATCATATTAATGACCCAAGAAAAAACTATTTTAGATCATGATGCTCGCCTTCAAATGTTTAATGGCATGACATTTGATAATAACAAAACTGTCCTTGTGAATTATTTTACCTTTCTTCGGCAAGTGATCGCACAACAAAATAATATAGAGCCAGATACAGTTTCAAATGATGCGATTAAGGAAGAGGCGAGCATGTGGGGGCTAATTTCCTTTGATTATTTATGTAAAAAAGGGGAGGCGTTTGATCAACGGGCAATCAATAACTATTTGAAACCATTTGGTAAGAAGATGCCGGGGGTGGAGAGAGAAACAATATTATTTAGCTCTTTAAATAAAAAATATGGTTTCCCTTTACTGAAAACCTCAAAAATAGATGTCTTATTAAGAAAAAAGCATACAAGTGCTGATCATGAATATAAAGTAGCAAGTCGTATTTCAAATATACTATCTATTTCCATGGAAGAACTTAATGCATTTGACAGATTTTGCCTTCCTCCATCACAAAACCCTATCAAAAATTTTACACCATTTATTGATATTGTAACCTCGTTAGACAAACGCATATCAGATGCAAGAACGCTTTGGCATATTATAGCACATGATTGGAGATGTACAAGAAAGGAGCTATCCAACATAACTAACATTAATGCAACTACCATGTATAATACAGGCGCATATGAATACACAGCATTCCAAAATGATTTTTCTCGTTTTTTAACGTCTCCATTATTAATCAAAAATAATTTAGTCCCAACCAAGTATAATGATTTTAGAACGTTAGTGGATAGCTTACAGAAGAAGATGGATATGCAAATAAATGTGAACTACATATTGCCAATGGCAGATAAGTCCATAGCCTCTTGTTATAAAGGGGGAGTTATAAATTGTAACCTCAGAGAGATGGGCTATTTCATAACAGGCAATACATCCATAACAAACTCATCTCCAATATTAGTGCAAGGCTATACACACACCACATACGAAGACTTTTATGCACGGCTGGCAGAAAAAAATAAGCGTTCTGAAAGACCTGCTGCGAATATATTACAACAATATGTGCAATCCTTAACATCTGTACAACAGGTATGGAGTAGTTTGAGTGATCTAACAGAAAATAAAAAGCATCAGAATCATTTTGGTATGCGGCCGCATCATGCTATTTTACGCATCGCCGAACTGGCGCAGATTGATGATACTGTGTTGGCTGAGCTGTTTGATTGGGAAGAAGGTGATGTTGCTGCTTTCAGAACTGGTGATAAAAAAGTGCAAAACATACCTGATGATACACAGCTACAATCGTTTCTAAAGGCAGCAACATTGGTAACAGCACCTTTTGCAGTAAATACACTTAAAACTGCATTTGAAACACATAACAAGGCTATAGATATGAGATTGCACACACAAAAAGAAAACCTTCGCTAAGACAATCTATAGGGCACTTCTAAAAACCCCACTTTTGCGTCCCTGACGCGCAAATCCGAACTTTCG
>JAHDHN010000005.1:29161-35870 GCA_020631295.1 Rickettsiales bacterium | reverse complement strand
CCATCTGGCTTCTTTGCTTTCCAGCTTGTGCTGGGCGGCGGTGAGCTGTTGGGTAACTTCGTGGAAGCCATCTGGGTCGTTGGTGTAAAAATCACCGTCGGTGAGTTTTTCGGTCAGTTCGGCTATTTCTTGCTCCAGCTTTTCTATTCTTTCTGGCAGTTGGCTCAGCTCTCGTGCAAGCTTGTAGCTCAGTTTTTTCTTCGCCGCCGGTGCGTCTGATGGCGCTTCTGCCTGCCTGTGCTCTTTTGTTTGCTTGGGCGCTTTTTCTGCTGTGTTTGGCTGCTTCTTTTGTGGCTTTTTGCTCGGCTGCTTGCCCTCTTTCATTGCCAGATAATCGCTATAGCCGCCGGCACAGCGCTCTATCTTCCCCTCGCCCTCAAAGGCCAAAATGCTGGTAACGGTTTGGTCCAAAAAATCCCGGTCATGCGATACAATAATCAAGGTGCCCTGATAATGCAGCAAAATGTCTTCCAGCATGTCCAGCGTGTCCATATCCAGGTCGTTGGTTGGCTCATCCAAGATCAAACAGCTTTTGGGCTGGGCGAGCGTGCGCGCCAGCAGCAGCCGGTTTTTCTGCCCGCCCGAAAGCTGCGACACGGTCTCATCCGCGCGGCTGGGGTCAAACATAAAATCCTTCAGATAGCCGCACACATGGCGCTGCTTGCCCATCACGTTAATATAATCACCGCCACCAGGGCACAGCACTTTCTTCAGCGTATCTTTCGGATTCAGATCGCTGCGCTTTTGATCAAAATAGGAAAATTCCAGCTCTTTACGGCGCTTGATACGGCCTTGATCCGGCTCCAGCTGGCCCATCAGCAGCTGCAGGAACGTGGATTTCCCGCTGCCATTCTTGCCTAAAATACCAATGCGCTCACCGCGCTGAATCCGCATGGAAAACCCGTTGAGAATGGTGATGTCACGCGCTGCTGCGCCCTCCTCTGCCGCCTCATGGCGAAAGCGCTTAAACACCTTGTGAAATTCGGCCACGATCTTACTACTATGCTCGTCCGATTCCTTCATTTTGCCCAGCTTGATGGTTTGCGTGGCGCGGCGATAGGAAGATTCATCCGCCTTGAGCTGATCGCGCATTTTCTTCATCTCTTCCAAGCGGCGAATATTGCGCTTGCGGCGCGCCTTCACACCGCGGCTGGCCCATTCCACCTCTTGCGCTACCACCGCTTTGCGGTTGCGCAGCTCGCGCGCCTCTTGCTCCAGCAATTCGGCCGACCATTCATCAAAATAAGCAAAGCCGCGCGGACTCACTTTCAACCCGCCGCGATCCAGCCAGAAGACCTGATTGGTGATGTTGCTTAAGAAGGTACGGTCGTGGCTCACGCACATGAGCGTGCCGGCATAACGCCGCAGATACTGCTCCAGCCACTCAATCGCCTCCAGATCCAGATGGTTGGTGGGCTCATCCAGCAGCAAAATATCCGGCTCCTCCACCAAAATGCGCGCCAGGCCCGCCCGGCGCAGCTGCCCGCCCGAAAGCGTATGCATAGGGCTGCGTGTATCCAGCTCCAGCGCATTGGCAATGCTGTCTACCTTATAGCTATGCAGCTCGCGCTCCTCTGCGGCAATACCGGCGATGATATAGTCATAGACGCGCTGCTTGTCTGAGAAGGTGATATCTTGTGTGAGATAGCCCACGCTGCTGTGCTGGTCTTGCCAGCGCTCGCCCTCATCCAGCGCTTGGGTGCCGGTGATGATGTTCATCAGTGTCGATTTACCCGCGCCATTCTTACCCACAAGCGCAATGCGGCTACCAGCATGGATGGTAAAGGACAGACCCTCAAACACCGGCACGTCACCATAACGCACACTGGCCTCTTTTACCGACAATAACAGCTGGGAATGACTCATGGGCCAGGCTTATAGCCCATGCGTACTATAAAAACAGGGGAATGTTGGATGGTGTATTTTGCGGCAGCACTACGCTCCAGGAGTATGACCTGCTGTACTTTGTTTTGCATTTGGTCCAGCCTGGGACACAATACCGTCCAGATCCACATTTGCTGCTTCTAATTCAGGTATTATGCTCTTAAGTTCCGCCGTGGTTACTTTTCCATCTTTGAATAAGCCTTGTATCTTATCCAATGCAGCACCAGAGAACTTGCCTGCATTCATAGCCTCAGAGAATTTCTGATGCAGCTGATGGTCATCTTCAATGCTATATACCGATGTGGTATTAACATTAGTTAGATCTGGAGCATCTGCTGCAGTTGTGAGATCAGCCTGCTGATCATGTTGCTGCGCTGCATTCTGCATAAAGTGATTTACCACTGCTGACGCACCTGAAGCAGATACATTCAACATAGAATTTCCTACTACTGGTGTAGATAAGGATGCAATACCATTATATACATCATTTTTGTCATATGATTTAGCAGCAGGCGTTACACTACTTAGCTTGTTTTCATCAGCACCAAGTGTACCAATATTCTGCAGTTTTGCAGGCAATTTATCTACTTCGATGCCTATCTTCTCTAAGATATTTGGCTGCAAGTTATATGCATCAATAGCATCACCTAATGCTGGATTATTTGTTTTCACATCATCCAATACACCCGTGCCATATCCACTGTCATATTTACGCTTTTTGAGAACAGGCTGCATAGAAGCCTCATATTCAGTCAGTGATTTTGTTAATTTATCATATTGCTCTAATGTATTCTTAGCCAAGGAAATAGTTTGGCTCTTTGCTTTGGTTGTGAACTTATCGCTTTTTGCTCTTAATGCAGTGAAAACGTCATCTTGTGTCTTGCCATAGCTTGCATACTCATCCTGATGTTTCTTTTGGAATTTTTTATAGGATTTTGAATCAGGATCTATAGTATCTTTTCCAGATTCTTTTAGATATTTACTGTTCAGCGCAGCAAGCCCTTTTTCTGCCTTATCGTAACTATTCATAATTGTTTGGATATCGTCTATCTTCGCAGTAGCCAAAATTTCAGCAAGCGTTACCTTGTTACCCAAATCTTTATCCACAATCTCTACAACATTTTTATAGGCCTTCATCACATCCACAAATTCTTTCTGAGAAGCAGCGCCTGCTTGTGATGCCTTGTTACTGTCTCGCGTTTTGGCAATATCTGCAGCTTTACCATTTTCTATCATTTCTAGAACAAAATCCAGCTCTTCAAGATTGTCTTTTGCCAATTCTTTATAATATTCAGGCAAATCATGTCCTGAGGAGCTTACACCAACAAAACCATAACTCTTGAAATTTACTGCACCGCCCCTTGCTGTTTCCTCACTACGTATAGCTCCATTACGTATAATATCTAAATTTGGACTTGAAGCAAAACCACCCACTTCCTTATAACGCTCTGCCAAGCGGGATTTTTGTTTCTCTAAACGAGCAATAATATCTGCTTCATTGCCTTCCAGACTGCCATCAGCAGGAGCGGGCTTTAAATCATCTAATATTTTATCGATATTTTCACCCATCTCTTTCATGGCCCCATATTGTTTTTTATAGGACTCATACACCGCATCCTGCACATTATTATATGACGAACTCTCTAATGTTGGCTCATCTGCAAAAAGCTGTTTATCTGCACCACCACCATACTGAATGGCTGCCTTAAAAAACTCAGCTGTTGGCGGCTCCAAACTTGTTCTTGTGTTTTTAAATTTATCTTCAAGTTCTTGTTTGCTTGAGCGACGACGATGCGTAAACACACCACCAGCTTTTTCTAGCAATCCGCCAATACGACGAATATCATCCCCATTCATATGAGGACGGCCATCTTGATGTATTTCAACACCTGTGGCTGTACCTTCCACTGCAACTTCAATAAAGTCACGAGAGTTAAAACCATAGTTTGAGTTTTTGGTTTTGTTATCTCTATCACGCTCTAGAGTATTTTCTCTTACCGCACTTTGCTCCACAGGCAGCATCTTTGTGGTAATATTTTTGGTTTTAATTTCACCCGTATCCATATCAGTGAATTCAATAGAGATAATAGCAGTTAGCTGGCCATTCTCGTCTAATGGGAGTTCTTTACTACCACTCTTGGTCCGCTTCTTATCAAAATCCCAGTCAAGGTTTGGAAAATCATAGGTGATACGAAAATCAATATTTCTGCCCTCAGGCATAGCAATAGCAATTTCATCTTGCATGGGGTCAAAAACAAAATCCGTATTTTCTATATCTACTGAATCACCTTCATAGGTTACGCCAATAAAATTACCGTCATCTTTAACTGGATCTGCCATATTTTTTCTCCGTATAATTTCCTATCTGCAATCACTGTAGCAACTAAATGTTACAAAACTGTTAACATAGATCAGTTTTTATCGATTTTTTTTAAAATATAGCCGACCGAAAATATCTGTTTTCTTATTAGACTACAACTATATAACGCATTTTTACACATGCTCCGGATAGGCACCTTCCAGCACAAAATGCACCAAGCTGGCGATATGGGTGGCGTAATCAGCGATGCGCTCCACATTTTTCACGGCCATGATGGCAAACACCACATCCTTGCCTTGCTTGCCGCCTTGTGTTTCCAGCTCTTGCAGCATGGTAGCTTGAATATCGTCACGTAATTTATCCACTTTTTCCTCACGGGTGAAAATAGAATCAATCTTCTCCAGCTCGTTCTTACGAAAACATTTACACGCATTTTTCAGCATTTTTTGTGCCAAGAAAATCATATCAATCGATTCCGCGCGCACTTTTTGCGGCACACTATCAATCGTTTCAAATAATTTCGCGGTTTTGCCGGTTAAATCTGCCACGCGGCCCAAAATGGCAGCGATCTTAATGGCGCTAACAGTAAAGCGCAAATCCATGGCCACGGGCTGGCGCTTTGCCAAAATAACGAACACCTCTTCTTCCAGCGCCTTGGCGGCTTCTTGCACCTCATTTTCTTTTTCAGCCACCTGCTGTAACAAGGCCTTTTCACCGGCGCTGAAGCTATTGGCGACCAGATCCAAGCGCTCAATCACCACCTTGCTCATGTGTTGCACTGCATTGGCAATTTCGCTCAGCTCTTCATCGTAAGACGCCACCGTGTGGCCCTGTTGTACACCCTGGTTCATAGGCCCATACCCTCTGCAACAGCCTGCATTTCTGCCATATCACCATTGCAATGCAGCAACACATCACAGCCCGCCTCCAGCGCAAGAGAGGCACGCTCTTGCATGCGGCCAGACAGCGCCTTCATGGAAAGATCGTCTGTCATAATGCAGCCTTCATACCCAATCTCCTCACGCACATAGGCAATGCCGGTTTTAGAGAGGGTGAGCGGGCGCGCCGCATCCAGCGCGTTATAAATAATATGTGCAGTCATAGCATAAGGACTATCACCGAATTGGCGAAATGGTGCAACCTCTATTTTCTCCAATTCGGATAATTTTATATCCACAATGGGTAAATCTTCATGGCTGTCCACCATCGCGCGGCCATGGCCAGGAATATGTTTTATCACCGGCGCAATACCGTGCTGCACCATCACATCAAAGGCCACGCGTGCGTTTTTTACCACCTCTTCTGGCGTGGCGCCAAAGGCACGATCGCCCACAATCTCGTGGCAGCCTTGATGGCGTATATCCAGCACCGGCGCACAATTCACAGTGATGCCCAGATCATTCAGCATCTGTGAAATCGCCGTATATTGCGCGGTGATATTAGCATGGCATGCCGCTTCTGTATCAGCATTCAGCAGTGAAGCAATAGTGCGCGTTTCTGCCCAATGAGGCGGGCGCAGGCGTGCCACCCGGCCGCCTTCTTGATCAATCAAAATCGGCTTGTTTTCCGTGGGAATCAGCGTTTTTAAATCCGCCACCAGTGCGCGCACTTGGCTGGGTGTATCAATATTGCGGGCAAATAAAATAAACCCAAACGGGCGAATATGCGTGAAAAACTCCCGCTCTTCTGCTGAAATGGAGGTGCCTTGCAGGCCAAAAATAACGGGTTGCGCTGTGCTCATAGATCCCCTTGATAAAGGCTGCCGCCTCACAGGTCAATATCTGCGCTGGCATATGTTTCACGTGAAGCATACTTAATACTTTTTCCTGCAATCCCTGACAAGCGAAGCGCAGATCGGGGATCCCCGCTACGCCAAAGGCTTCGCAGGGCAAGCCAGGGCAGTATCTTACCTGGCCGCGCCAGCCGTAGCCTTGGCGTAGGCTGGGCCCTCGCTTTCGCAAGGGCTTCAAGGTAGAAAATTCTCAATTAAAATGATTGCTAAGCACTACCATCTCTGAGTTTTGCATCACAACGTGTGGTTACCTGCTGAATGATCGCGTCTGATATGCGGGTGATATCTGCATCGGTGAAGGTAGCATCGGTGGGCTGCAAGGATACAGACACAGCAATAGAGGCATGGTCTTTCTCTACATGCTCTCCTTGATACACATCAAACACACGTACATTGCTGATATGTTTCTTTTCTGCGGAAGCAATGGCTTGCAGCACCGCACTTGCGGGTACATCCTGCTTCACAATAAAGGCAAAATCACGCGTTACGGCAGGCAGGTCTGATACATTATAGGCCGCGCGCGTCGTTTTCTTCGCTTTTTTGGCCGCAGGCAATGCATCTAAAAACAGCTCGGCAGCCACGGGACGCGTCCGCAATTTATAGGGCTTGGTCACTAACGGGTGCAACTCACCAAACACTGCCAGCACTTGCTTGCCCAATTTCACAGAGCCGCTGCGCGCCGGGTGGTAATAAGACGGTGCATCTGCGGTAAT
>JAHDHN010000005.1:24439-29061 GCA_020631295.1 Rickettsiales bacterium | reverse complement strand
ATTTCACAGAGCCGCTGCGCGCCGGGTGGTAATAAGACGGTGCATCTGCGGTAATTTGCACATTTTTATCCAAGCCACGCAAAGCGAGCAATGTCATGATGTCGTGTTTCACGTGAAACACATCCTGCGCAGATGTTTTTTCATGTGGCGTTACAGGTGCTGCAGCACCAGAGCGCAGCAAGGCTATTGTCTGTGCTTGCTCACCTGGTGTATCGCCGTGAAATACCGGGCCAATTTCAAACAAGCGCACGCTTGCTTGGCCACGCTTATGGTTGCCGCTGGCAGCGGCAAGTAAATGCGGCAGGCTACTAGGGCGCATCACCGAAAGATCCGCACTGATGGGGTTGGCGATGGTGATCGCCTCACGGTCCTCTGGCAAAAACGGTGCTGCCTCCTTAGGGCTGCAGAAAGAGAAACTCACTGATTCTTGCAAGCCTGCCTGCGCCAGCACCGTGCGGTAGCGTTGCAGCGCATTATCGGCCACATCTTGCTGCACACCGGCCTGCGGCACCGGTGCAATGCTGGCAATCGCATCATAGCCATACAGCCGGGCAATTTCCTCGGTAATATCTTCTTTTATGCGTATATCTGGCCGCCAGCTCGGAACAGTGAGCTGCCATACAGCTGCGTTATTTGCATCCACCTTTATGCCTAGGCGCTCCAAAAGTGCTTGCTGTGTGCTATGTTCAATCTCCACACCCAAGCGTTGCGCTGCAAGTGCGGGCGGGTAGCTTATAGTTACCGGCGTTTCTTTTGCCTCACCGGCAATCACATAATCACTGGCGGTGCCACCGCACAATTCTGTGATCAGCTGGCTGGCAATATCTGCACCTGTTTGAGCAAAGTCCGTATCCACGCCGCGTTCAAAGCGATATCTCGCATCCGACTCCAGCTGCAAGGCACGGCCGGCATTGGCCACGGCCACCGGGTCAAACACTGCAATTTCTAAGAACACATCAGTAGTCGCCTCTGTCACACCGCTTTGGTGTGCGCCCATCACGCCGCCAATGGCTTGCACCGCCTTCTCATCTGCAATCACCGGCATGCCAGCGGTTAGGCTATAGGTCTCTTCATCCAGCGCTTGCACCTTTTCACCTTCCACTGCAGTGCGGCAGGTAAGGTTGCCAGAGAGCTTGGCAGCATCATAGACATGGGCCGGGCGGCCAAGCGCGTGGGTAAGCCAGTTGGTGATATCCACCAGCGCGTTTTTGGGTGTGATGCCAATGCGGGTGAGCCAGCGCGCCAGCCACTCTGGGCTTGGCCCATTTTTCACACCAGAAAAATGTCGGCCGATGAAAAGTTCTGTATTGTCATCGGTAATGCTCACCTCAACAGGGCTCTTGCCACTGCTTGCAGGTGGATTGATCTCTAACGGTTTTGCAGTGCCCAAACCGCTTGCCGCCAAATCGCGCGCAATGCCATACACACCCAAGCAATCACCACGGTTGGGCGTAATCGCAATTTCAATCAGCGCATCATCATAACCCAGCGTGCTGGCAAAGGGCTTGCCCACTGCTGCATCTGCAGGCAGTTCCATAATGCCTTCTGTATCATCGCCCAAGCCAAGCTCGGTGGCAGAACATAGCATGCCATTCGAGTCCACACCGCGAATTTTGGATGCTTTGATTTTCAGATCATTGGTAGGGATAACAGAGCCCACCGGTGCAAGCACCACCTTAATGCCGGCGCGTGCATTGGGCGCACCGCACACAATTTGCAATGTCTCACTGCCGTTATTTACTTTACACACGCGTAATTTATCCGCATCCGGATGCGGCCCTGCCTCCAGAATCTCAGCAATCATAAACGGTGCGAGCGCAGCTGCATTGTCCTGCACCTCTTCCACCTCCAGCCCAATCATGGTGAGCCTGTCGGTTAGTGTGTCTAAAGAAGCATCATACTCCAGATATTTTGCCAGCTGATGTGTCGTAAATTTCATAATTATACCTTAATTCATACTCTTTTCGTCATCCCACGGTTTATCCGTGGGATCTCATAGTAAAAGCTGAGGGAAGAGATTCCACGGACACGCCGTGGAATGACGAGTATAGAGAGTAATGTTATAAATAGTTGCGTCATCCTGGAAGCGCATCGCGCTATCCAGGATCCATTTTGCCACCCGCGTGACGTTGGATGGACCCTGGATCTGCGCTTACGCTTGTCCAGGGTGACGCGGTATAACATATGTGATGATAACGTATACTGTACCATCACTATATCCCACGTGTGAGGCTAGGCAGCAAATGCGGCGTAAAGCCATAATGATCCAGCCAACGTATATCATTACCGAAGAATTGGCGCAGGTCACTCATGCCATATTTCAGCATTGCCAGGCGCTCCACACCCAGCCCAAAGGCGTAGCCTTGATACTCATCTGGATCAATGCCCACAGAGGAGAGCACATTAGGGTGCACCATGCCGCAGCCCAGCACTTCCAACCAATCATCGCCCTGACCAATTTGGAGATTGCCCGCTTCACGCTTGCAGCCAATATCCACCTCAGCAGAGGGCTCCGTGAAAGGGAAATAAGACGGGCGAAAACGCGCCTTCACCTCATCCAACCCAAAGAAGGTCTGCAAGAAATATTCCAACACGCCTTTGAGATGCGCAAAATTGATGTCTTTATCAATATACAGCCCCTCAATTTGATGGAACATGGGTGTGTGTGTCATGTCTGAATCACAACGATAGGTACGGCCTGCCGCAATAATCTTCAGTGGCGGCTTTGTATTCTGCATGGTACGAATCTGCACCGAAGAGGTGTGGGTACGCAGCACGTTGCCGTTATCCAAATAGAACGTATCATGCATTTGCCGTGCCGGATGGCTCTCGGGAATATTCAGCGCGGTGAAATTATGAAAATCATCCTCAATTTCAGGCCCAGCTGCACGTGCAAAGCCAAGGCCAGCAAAAATAGTGGTAATTTCATCAATCACACGGGAAATAGGGTGAATATTGCCCTCATACGCCTCCCGTGCGGGCAAGGTCACATCCACATGCTCCTGCATCAGCGCCTCATCCATCGCCGCTTTTTCCAGGCGTGCCTTCACCTCATTTAGCTGCGTTACCAGCTCGCCTTTCAACAAATTCAGCGCCGCACCCGCTTCTTTGCGTGCTTCGCCGTCCAGCTGGCCCAGCTGCTTCATTGCCTGCGTAAGCTTGCCTTGCTTGCCCAAAAACGCAATGCGCGTTTCCTCCACAGCGTCCAGGTTCGTTGCCGCCGCGCTGGCGTGGCGTATTTCGTCGGTTAATGTCTGTAATAATGCTTGCATGCGGCCACGCATAAGAGGGATAATAGATTAAATCAAGTTCTGGCTTGACGAAGGGGGTTTTTAGTGGCTATAGCCCGCTCTCAAAAGGATCGTTCCATACATGACTGAAGACATACAACATAGCGCCTTTGCGCCACCTTTCAACGCTGCCTTGGTATTTGCCGATGGTGGCGTTTTTTTTGGCTATGGTATTGGTGCCCTGCAAAATGGCACAAAATTTCACCATATTGGTGAAATTTGCTTTAATACCTCCATGACAGGGTATCAGGAAATTTTGACGGATCCGTCTTATACTGGCCAAACCATCACCTTCACATTTCCCCATATTGGCAACACAGGTACCAACCCTGAAGATTGGGAAAGCAAGGCCATTGGTGCCCATGGGTTGATTGTGCGTGAAGCCGTGTCTAACCCGTCCAACCACCGCTCTACGCAGCATCTGCATGCCTGGCTTGCTGCGCATAACAAAACCGGGATTACCGGCATTGACACACGTGCAATCACACGCAAGGTGCGCAAACAAGGCACACAGAACGTGACGATTATCCATCAGGATACACCGATTAACCCTGCTACGTTTGATGCGTCTGCGGCGGTTGCTGCGCTTAAAGGCGCGCCATCCATGAAAGGGCGTGAGCTGGCCGGTGAGGTAAGCACAGAGGCGCTCTATGAATGGTCAGAAGGTTTATGGCGCAAGACAGCATTGCCCGCCACGCACAAGGTGGTGGCGATTGATTATGGTGTGAAGCATAACATCCTGCGCTGCTTGGTAGATGCCGGCTGTGAGGTGACTGTGGTGCCCGCCACCACGCCAGCTGCTGAGATCTTGGCCATGCAGCCAGACGGTGTGTTTTTATCCAATGGGCCGGGTGACCCGGCTGCCACGGGTGAATATGCGCTGCCGATTATTTGTGCGTTGGTGGATGCAAATGTACCGATTTTTGGCATTTGTTTAGGGCACCAGCTGCTGGCACAAGCGCTGGGCGCGAAGACGGAGAAAATGCATCAGGGTCATCGCGGTGGTAACCACCCGGTGCAAGATGCTGATACGCGTAAAGTGGAAATCACCAGCCAGAACCATGGGTTTGTGGTAGAGCAGGGCAGCGTGCCGAGTGATGTGGCACAAACACATGTGTCGTTGTTTGATGGCACTAATGAGGGTATTGCGCATAAAACCAAGCCGCTTTTCAGCGTGCAGCATCACCCAGAGGCCAGCCCTGGCCCGCATGACAGCCATTATTTATTCACCCGCTTTGTGGAATTAATGAAACAACATAGCGCGCAGGAGGCCGCCTAACATGCCTAAACGTACGGATATTTCGTCTATTTTGATCATTGGAGCCGGGCCGA
>JAHDHN010000005.1:0-24339 GCA_020631295.1 Rickettsiales bacterium | reverse complement strand
AACATGCCTAAACGTACGGATATTTCGTCTATTTTGATCATTGGAGCCGGGCCGATTGTGATTGGTCAGGCCTGTGAGTTTGATTATTCGGGCACACAAGCCTGTAAGGCGCTGAAGGAAGATGGCTACCGCGTGATTTTGGTGAATTCCAACCCGGCCACCATCATGACAGACCCTGAGCTGGCCGATGCGACCTATATTGAGCCGATCACGCCGGAGGTGGTGGAGCGCATTATTGCCAAGGAAAAGCCGGATGCCATTTTGCCGACCATGGGCGGGCAAACCGCGCTGAACTGCACGCTTGCGCTGCATGATGCTGGCGTGCTCACCAAGCATAATGTGCAGCTGATTGGTGCCACACCAGATGCGATTGATAAGGCCGAGAACCGCCAGCGTTTTAACGACGCCATGGCCAATATTGGCCTGGAAGTGCCGCGCAATGCGGTGGTGAGTAGCCTGGAAGAAGCTAAAGAAGCCGTAAAGCGCACTGGCTTGCCGGCCATTATCCGCCCTAGCTTTACCTTAGGCGGCACGGGCGGTGGCGTGGCCACCACAGAGGCAGAATTTGAAGAGATTGTGAAAAGCGGCTTGGACGCCAGCCCCACCAACCAGGTGCTGATTGATGAGAGCCTGCTGGGCTGGAAAGAATATGAGATGGAGGTGGTGCGCGACAAGGCCGATAACTGCATTATCATCTGCTCCATTGAAAATGTGGATCCAATGGGCGTGCATACGGGTGATAGCATCACCGTTGCACCGGCCATGACCCTAACAGATAAAGAATATCAAGAGATGCGCGATGCGTCGTGCGCTGTGCTGCGCGAAATTGGCGTGGAGACAGGCGGCTCCAACGTGCAGTTTGGTGTGAACCCAAAAGACGGCCGCATTGTGGTGATTGAGATGAACCCGCGCGTATCGCGCTCTTCTGCGCTGGCGTCGAAAGCCACAGGCTTCCCGATTGCCAAGGTGGCGGCCAAGCTGGCGGTGGGCTACACGCTGGACGAGATCCAGAATGATTGTACCAAATGCACGCCGGCTTCCTTTGAGCCAAGCATTGATTATGTGGTGACCAAAGTGCCGCGCTTTACCTTTGAGAAATTTGGCCAGACCAAACCCGTGCTGTCTAGCGCGATGAAATCGGTGGGTGAGGTGATGGCCATTGGCGGCACCTTCTGTGAGAGTTTGCAAAAAGCCATGCGCTCGCTGGAAACAGGCCTGGACGGCTTGAATGATAAGCCAGAAAAAGACCTGGAGACCGAGCTGCAAAAACTAACGCCAAAGCGTATTTTGCTGATCGCACAGGCGCTGCGTGAGGGCTATAGCATTGAAAAAGTACAGTCGCTTACGGGATATGATCCGTGGTTCTTGGAGCAGATTCAGCGCATTACTGATGCAGAAAACCATGTAAGCCAGCATGGTGTGCCAGCAGATGCCACCTCGCTGTTGCAGCTGAAGAAATTGGGCTTTTCTGATGCGCGTTTGGCCGCACTTTCCAACCAAGCAGAGGCGGATATCCGTGCGCTGCGCGTAGCAAAAAAGGTGCGCCCGGTGTTCAAACGTGTGGACACATGCGCTGCGGAATTTGAAGCGCTTACGCCCTATATGTATAGCACTTATCAGGGTGATGGCGTGACCGCGGCTGATTGTGAGGCGGAGCCGAGCGATAAGAAAAAAGTGATTATTTTGGGCAGCGGGCCCAACCGCATTGGCCAGGGTATTGAGTTTGATTATACCTGCGTGCGCGCGGCCTTTGCCATGCGTGATTTGGGCTATGAAGCAATTATGGTCAATTGCAATCCAGAGACGGTATCAACCGATTATGATACCTCTGACCGCCTTTATTTTGAGCCGCTGACGACTGAGGACGTGCTGGAAATTGTACAAAAAGAGCAAGAAAACGGCACATTGCTGGGCTTAAATGTACAGTTTGGTGGGCAAACACCGTTGAAATTGGCGCAATCTTTGAAAGATAATGGCGTGCCGCTGCTGGGCACCTCACCAGAGACGATTGCCGCGGCAGAAGACCGCGAATTGTTTAAGGCATTGCTCGAAAAATTAGAGCTGCAACAGCCGAAAAACGCGATTGCCTTTACGCCGGACGAGGCGATTAGCCAGGCGGACACGGTGGGCTATCCGGTGGTGGTGCGCCCAAGCTTTGTGCTGGGTGGCCGCGCGATGGCGATCATCAGTGCTAAGGAAGGTTTGCAAGATTATCTGCAAGAATTCCCAGAATGTTTTGATACGGGCCCGCTCTTGCTGGATGCCTTTTTGCGCAATGCCACAGAGGTGGATGTGGACGCGATATCGGACGGTGAAGAGGTGTTCGTGGCGGGCATTATGGAGCATATTGAAGAGGCAGGCGTGCATTCGGGCGATTCGGCCTGCGCCATTCCACCTTATTCCTTGCCAGATGCCATTGTGAAGCAGTTAGAAGCGCAAGCCACCGCCCTGGCGCTGGAGCTGAATGTGCAAGGCCTGATCAATATCCAATTTGCCGTGCAAGGTGATGCGATTTATGTGATTGAGGTAAACCCACGTGCCAGCCGCACGGTGCCGTTTGTGGCCAAAGCACGCGGCATTTCTGTGGCCAAAATTGCCAGTGAGGTGATGGTGGGCAAGAAGCTGAAAGATGTGGCTGAGATCCGTAACATTGCACCGATGCAGCATGTGGCAGTGAAAGAGGCCGTGTTCCCATTCGCCCGCTTTGAGTCGGTGGATGTTGTGCTTGGTCCAGAGATGAAATCCACCGGTGAGGTGATGGGCCTGGCGCGCAATTTTAGCGCGGCTTTTGCCAAAGCACAGCTGGGTAGCGGCAACCGCCTGCCAGAGCAAGGCTGTGTATTTATTTCAGTGCGGGATGAGGACAAGCCAGCCAGTCTAGAAATGGCCAACATGTTGCAAACGCTTGGTTTCTCTCTGATCGCCACGCGTGGCACCGCAAGCTATTTGCGTGAAAATGGCGTGGAAGTGAAAGAGATCAACAAGGTAGCAGAAGGCAGCCCGCATATTGTGGACGCGCTGGAAGCAGGTGATGTGCAGCTGGTGATCAACACCACCGAAGGGGAAGAAAGCCTGAAAGACAGTTTCAGCATCCGCCGCACCACACTCACACATAAGGTGGCCTACACCACCACAGCCACCGGCGCGCGTGAATGTGTGAACGCCATGGCCTTAATGGCGAATGACAATGCAGAAAAAGGCACGGCCTTAGATGTGGAACCGCTGCAGGCCTATTTTTAGTCAAAATCCCACACTAACAATTCCCTCTCCCCAACACATCCGTCATTCCACGGCTTGCTGTGTCCTGCGAAGTCGTGGCGTAGCGGAATCCGCGGAATCTCCTCATAAGGATACGGCAATTGGCAGGAGATCCCATGGATAAACCATGGGATGACGAGGGGTATGTTTGTATCGTTAATTATGCAGGTTATTATAACATACATTCCAACAACAAAAAAGGCGCCTGGTTTCCCAAGGCGCCTTTTTGTTATTCATAGTGTAACTCTCTTATTTCTTTTGCTTTTTCAACAGATCACGAATTTCTGTAAGCAGTTTTTCTTCTGCAGGTGGCTCTGCAGGTGCTTCTTCTGCCGCTTCTTCTTTCTTCTTGGCGCTGTTAAGGGCCTTAATTACGAAGAAGATAGACAGTGCAATAATCAAGAAATCTACAATATGCTGGATGAACTGACCGTATTTGATCAATACGGCTTCGTCATCTCCGCTGGCAGCTTTTAACTCATATGCCAATGCGGTGAAATCCACACCACCCATGAAATTACCGATAATAGGCATTAATACATCGCCCACAAGGGAAGAGATAATTTTACCGAACGCACCACCAATGATGATACCCACGGCCATGTCCACCACATTGCCCTTCATTGCAAATTCTTTAAATTCTGAAACCATTCCCATTATATGTCCCTCCTATGGAATATTGATATAAAACGTGCGCCTCACATGAGGCTGTCAACATAGCAGGGGATGTTTATTTGATTTTTTCTTCTTTAAACATCACATGCTTGCGTGCACGCGGGTCGAACTTACGGAAAGAGAGCTTCTCCGTCAACTTTTTTGGATTACGCTTCTTCACCAGAAAATAGCCTGTGCCAGCGGTGCTTACCAAACGTACCAAAATGGTGCTTTTCTTTTTCGCCATGATAATGCCTTTTACTTTATAATCGGGAGTGCGTTCATACAGCAGATTTAAGCCAAGTCAACAACGCTTTACCAATCTACTTTCTCTATTTTCTACGTCATCCCATGACTGGTTCATGGGATCTCCTGCAACAATCTGTGTACTTATTGGGAGATTCCATGGACAAGCCATGGAATGACGAGGAAGTTTTTTAATAAAAGGAAATGAGACCGCGCAGCCGGTGGCGTGCTTGATTCCTCCAAGAGCCCCGTAAGTACAGGTGGGTGCTGGTGGTAACTGAGCCACAGCCCAGCCAGTGACCGCTCCCTTGGAAAGATTATCGCCCCTGGGAATACAGTGCCTATCGTGAAGCGCAGCACTCTCATCTCCGGAATAGCAGTATTACCGAGATTCGAGCTGTTTCGCAAGCGTTTCTATATATTCGGCTACGGCATTCACTGATTCTGCAACGCGCAGTTCCGTGTCTTTTGCCGGTGCTGCAGCTGGTGCCCCGCCCAATAAATCACCCTGCGCAGGTGCCTCTGCAACCGTTGCAGGCAGGGCGGCATTGGCGGATTTTTCTGCCTCTAAGGCTTTGCTCACATCATTCAGCTGGTCTTGCAACATAAGCAGACCCATGGCAAAAAGCTGTGTGTCTGGCGTATCTGGACGGTGCTGCTTTAGCGGTGCAATGGCGCCCTCCACCTTGCTGGCCAGCGCCTGCACAGAGGCTTCGGCACCTGCTTCACATGCCATGGTATAGTCCCGGCCCAGCAATGTGATGGTTACCTCATTCACGATGCCAGCTCCTGGTCAATCTCATGTAAAATGCTAGTGATTTCTGCTTTAGCATCTTCTAGCTTTTGCTGAGTAGCCTTGAGCTCCTTGTCTTTTATTGCCAAAATCTCAGTATAATCTGCAATTTCCTGCTGCTGCTTGGCATTGCCTTTGCTTTCCAGCACATTAATGGCACTGTTGAGGCTGGTGAAGGCCTGTTTCAGGCGCTCATTGGCGGCATGTAATTCGGGTCCTGTTGACATCTTTTCCCCACACGTTAGATGTAGCTCATGTTTACTGGTATAATCACAGCTACCGCGAAGATCAATGCGATAACGCAGCAAGCAGGCGGTATTAAGCTTTCTATTGATAGCCCGTATGATACATCCGGCATCGCGTTAGGTGCGTCTATTGCGCATAATGGTGTGTGTCTAACGGTGATTTCCAAGCAGACAGAGAGCTATGAGGTGGAGCTGTCCCAAGAAACGCTTGATTGCACCACGGCCGCCAGCTGGCAGCAAGGCCAGAAGCTGAATGTGGAGCAAGCGCTGAAGGTGGGTGATGAGCTGGGCGGGCATATTGTATCTGGCCATGTGGACGGTGTGGGTGAGGTAGTAAGCATCACTGCATTGGGTGCGCATTATGAAGTGAAAATAAAAGCGCCAGAAGCGCTGCAGCCTTTCATTGCGGCCAAGGGCAGCATCACGGTAGATGGCGTGTCTCTCACCGTCAATGCACTGGAGGGTGATCTGTTTCTGCTAAATATCATTCCGCACACATGGGAGCACACGATGTTTCATCACTATGAGGTGGGCAGCCAGGTGAATCTGGAGATTGATATGTTGGCGCGCTATGTGGCCAGGCTGCAGGAGCTGCGCAGATGAGCCTTGCGCGCTGGCTGTTGCTGGCCGTGCTGGTCGGCATTATAGCGGCATTTTTTCTGTTTGATGGCGCTTCTTTTTTCTCACTTGAGAATATGCAGCAAAAGCAACAAGCGTGGCAGGCATATTATGCCGCGCACCCGCTACTCACCATTGTGATTGCTTGCGTGATCTACACCGCCTGCACGGCCTTTTCCTTGCCAGGTATTTCGGTACTCACATTGGCGGTGGGTGCATTATTTGGCCTGGTGAAGGGCACGCTCACTGCGTCTTTTTCCGGCGCGGTGGGCGTCACGCTCGGTTTTATAATGGCGCGCTATTTGTTTAAGGATGCAATCACCAAGCGCTATGC
This sequence comes from Rickettsiales bacterium, assembly GCA_020631295.1. Lineage (GTDB taxonomy): Bacteria > Pseudomonadota > Alphaproteobacteria > Rickettsiales > UBA8987 > JAHDHN01. Next base: position 18,191 of record JAHDHN010000005.1, on the reverse strand, counting down.
TACGCAGCTTGAAAAAGTGAATAAAGGCATGGATGAAGAGGGCGCGTTTTACCTGCTGGCACTGCGCTTGGTGCCGGTGATTCCGTATTTCATCATTGGCTGGTGCATGGCACAAACGCGTTTACGCATCTCTGTGTTTTACTGGATAAGCCAGCTGGGCATGCTACCTTTCACTATTGCCTATGTGTATATGGGGCAGTCTTTGGCCAGCTTGCAGCCCGGCCAGCCAGTGCTCTCACCCGCTATTTTATGGGGCCTTTTGATCTTAGGGCTGTTGCCGCTGGGTTTGCGCAAACTGGTGCAATATCTTCGCCAGCGATAATCCACGCTTTGTTCTTGACCATAGGCTTAATTAGGGTACTAAGAGGCGCAACTTATAACAAACGGTTGCAGTATGACATTCGAAAAAATTCTTCCCCAAGCCCTCACATTTGATGATGTATTATTGGTGCCTGCCAACACGGCCTTTCACCCGTCTGAGGCGGATACCAGCACCTTTATCACGCCACGCGTGCAGCTGGGTATTCCACTGGTAAGCGCGGCGATGGATACGGTAACTGAGGCACCGCTTGCCATTGCCATGGCACAGCAAGGCGGTGTGGGTGTAGTGCATAAAAACATGGATATTGAGGCACAAGTGGCTGAAATTCGCCGTGTGAAGAAATTTGAATCGGGCATGGTGGTCAATCCGATTACCATCCGCCCAGATGCCACCTTGCAAGATCTCTATGCGTTGATGGATGAACACGCTATTTCCGGGATTCCTGTCACAGAAAATAGCGGTAAATTAGTGGGTATCATCACCAACCGTGATGTGCGTTTTGCCAGCAATCCAAATGACACGGTAGCGCACCATATGACGCAGGAAGGGCTGGTTACCGTGCCAGAAGGCACCAGCCGTGAAGAGGCCAAGCGCTTGTTACATAAGCACCGTATCGAGAAATTATTGGTGGTGGATAAGGCCGGCAGCTGCATTGGCCTGATTACGGTGAAAGATATTGAAAAATCCCAGCAATTCCCCAACGCCGCGAAGGATGACAAAGGCCGCTTGCGCGTGATTGGTGCGGTGGGCGCCGGCCAAAGCGGCATTGCCCGTGCAGAAGCCTTGGCCGCAGCAGAGGTGGACGCGGTGGTGGTAGATACCGCCCATGGTCATGCCAATGCGGTGCTGGATACGGTAAAAGAGATCAAGCAGCTGATTGGTAAAGAGGTAGATATCATTGGCGGTAATATTGCCACAGCAGACGGTGCAAATGCGCTGATTGACGCTGGCGTGGATGCGGTAAAAATTGGCATTGGCCCGGGTTCTATTTGCACCACACGCATTGTGGCCGGTGTGGGTGTGCCGCAGCTTAGCGCTATTTTGGGCGCAGCCGCTGCCTGCAAAAAGCGCGGCGTACGCGCCATTGCCGATGGCGGCATTAAATATTCTGGCGATGTGGCCAAGGCACTGGCCGCGGGTGCGGATGTGGTGATGATAGGCTCACTGCTGGCAGGCACAAAAGAAAGCCCAGGCGAAGTGATTTTATATCAAGGCCGTTCCTATAAAAGCTATCGCGGTATGGGCAGCATTGGGGCCATGGCGCGCGGCTCGGCAGATCGCTACTTCCAGCAGGATGTAGACAAAATGAAATTGGTGCCTGAAGGCGTGGAAGGCCGTGTGCCTTTCAAAGGCCCAGTGAAAGATGTGGTGCATCAGCTGATTGGTGGCGTAAAGGCCAGCATGGGCTATACCGGCAATGCCACGATTGATGCGCTGCATAGCAAGGCACAATTTGTACAAATTACCAATTCCGGCTTGAAAGAAAGCCATGCGCATGACGTGACCATCACGCATGAAGCACCGAATTATCAATCACAATAAGGAATCTAGAGTTATGTCGATCATCAACAGCATTAAGGAGTTGCGCACGCCCATCCATCCGGCGGGCCGGCCGTTTATTTTGGCTTTTGCGGTTATCAGCCTGCTATTAAGTTTCCTAAGTGGTACGGCGGGTTGGATTGGCCTGGTGCTGACCTTGTGGTGCGTGTATTTTTTCCGCAATCCAGACCGTGTAACGCCACAAGCAGAGGGGCTGATTGTAAGCCCGGCTGATGGTGTGGTGAGCATGATTACTGAAAGCAAATTGCCAAAGGAAATTCGTGGTGAAGATGACGGGCTGTATCAGCGTGTGAGTATTTTCCTTAATGTGTTTAATGTGCACACACAGCGCGCGCCGGTGGCGGGTAATTTGAAGAAGATTGTGTATCATCCAGGCAAGTTCTTAAATGCTGATTTGGACAAGGCCAGTGAAGATAATGAGCGTAACACGATTCAGATCGAGCAAGCAGACGGTACGGTGGTAACAGTGGTGCAAATTGCGGGCCTGGTGGCACGCCGTATTTTGTGCGATGTGCAGGTGAATAACAGCATTGAAGCGGGTGATGTATATGGCATTATTCGCTTTGGTAGCCGTGTGGATGTGTATCTGCCAGAAGGTGCAGATTGCGCGGTGTCTGTAGGTCAAACCATGATTGGTGGTGAAACTATTTTAGCGATTCGCTAGATTCTTCTTTAGCCATAATGCCGCACGTGCTGCTTCTGCAAGCGGTAGCGTGAGTGGCTGGATATGTGCGGCAAACGCGGCGTAATGCGGTGCCAATGCAGCTTGGCAATATATATGCACTTTGTGATGAGCAGACATAGTTTCTGACACCATCCTAAGGGAATCTGCCGTAACCCATATGGCATCTGCCTTATGCAGCCACAGATCATACGGATTGGTGTCGTCATGATTCGCGTGCATATCATATATAATATGCGGTATCTGTTCGGCTTTCAGCCATGTCTCTAACGCTTGTAAAAGCCCGGTTTGGGTGCGCTTGCTGTTGCTTATGCATAAGGATTGTGCGCCACGCGCACGTGCTTGTTGCACCATGTGTTTTGCGTCTTTTATTGTTACCGTGCCGCCCACATGCACACCGCCCAGCAATACTGCGTGACAGGGTGTAGGCAGCGCCTTTATTGCCTGCATTTGCATCTGCATATCTGGCAATTTTGCCTGCTGTGCCACGTAACTCTCACCATAATGCGTAAGCACACCATGCGTGCGCAGCAATGGAGTATGGTGCTGTATGGCGTCGTCTGGCACAGGTTCATGGGCAGGTAGCAGCAATGCATCGCAGCTTTTTGCCGCATCGCCTGGGTGCAGCAGCCCAATTAGCGGCACGTCATATTGCTGCTTCAGCGCTGTTGCCTTTGTGATGGCAGCAGCACCGGCCGCAATAATGCAGCTAGGTGCATGCGGCCTTTTTTTTATGCTCAGATAATGCCCATATGTATGAAGCGTTTTATTAGGGTGCAGGGCAGATAACAATGCAGCAGCTTGCGCATCTTCCGCAGCGCGATGCTGCACCGCCGCCCATGGCCGTGCAAAGATGGAACGAAAGCGCCCTAACAACACTATCTAGCTATTATTCTCTTCTGCTGCAGTGCTATACGCAATCTGCTGACTTGGCGCAACAGAGACAATCTTGCTCTCTGGGAAGGCCTGCAGCAGCTTCTGCACCTGCACGTCTTGCACGGCTTCTTGCTTTGCTGCTTGTGCAGCATCGGCCGCTTTGCTGTTGATGCTCTGCTTGCCTTGGCTTTGCCCCAGCACCACAAACCAGGGGCTGCCGGTTTGCTTGGTTAAGATACTGGCAATGCGGCCAGGCACGTCTTTCTCCATACCAGGCAGCGGCACCACCTCAATGCGGCGCTCTTCCAGCTGCAATTGATTGATCTCCATTTCACGCAAATAGCTCTGCAGCAGCGGCTCACCGGCTTGTTGCAGCAAATGCAGAATATCATCCATATTGCGCACCGTGGCAAAGCTGGGCGGCGGTGGCATGGGCACGTTCTGTTGCTGCGGTGCTTGCGCTTGTGTTGGTTGCTCTGCCATGCTGGCACTGGCTGCCACAGCAGGCGCAGTACTTGGTGCATTGCTTGCGCTGTTGCTTATGCTGCTTGCATCACTGTTTTTTTTTACCTGAGCAAGCAGATCTTCTGGCGTGGGCAGGCTGGCTGCATAGCTAATGCGCACCAGCAGCATATCCAAAGCTTGCTTGGGCGCGTCTGCCTGTTGCATCTCTTGCTTGCCCTGCACGCACATTTGCCACACACGCGACAATACCGGAATGGTGAGCTCGCCTGCCAACTGTGCAAAGAGCTGCTGCTGTGCCTCATTGCTAGCATAATGCGCCACATCTTGCTTCAGCACCTGCTGTTCTGTGAGCTGGTGCGTTAAGCGCAGCAACGCATCCAGCGCGTAAAACGGGTTGCCACCTTCTTGGTAAAATTGCGCGGCATGCTGCAAAGAAGCGGCCACATCCCCAGCACTTAATTGTTGCAAGAGGCTATAGGCAATATTGGCATCTGTCACGCCCAGCATGGTATGTACCGCACCTAGCGTGAGTGTTTCACCGCTGCCGGCATGGCTTATGGCTTGGTCTAGCAGAGAGATACTATCACGCACTGAGCCATCGCCCGCCTCTGCTAGTGCCTCTAACGCCGCTTCTTCTGCTGTGATGCCTTCTGATTCGGTGATGTGCTTTAAATGCGCAGCCAAATTGCTGGCTGATACGCGTGGCAGGTCAAAGCGCATGCAGCGGGATAAAATGGTCACCGGGATTTTTTGCACCTCAGTGGTGGCAAAAATAAATTTGGTATGAGCGGGCGGTTCCTCAAGCGTCTTCAGCAGCGCGTTAAAAGCGCTTTTGGAGAGCATGTGCACCTCGTCAATAATATAGAGCTTATAACGTCCGGTCACCGGTGCATATTGCACCGACTCAATAATCTCACGTACATCGTTCACGCCGGTGCGGCTGGCGGCATCCAGCTCAATCACATCCACGTGGGAGTCAGTCGCAATGGCCTTGCACTGGCTGCACACACCGCATGGCTCGACCACGGGCGTGTTGCCTTGCTCATCTGCACCCACACATAAGAGTGAGCGGGCAATGATACGGGCGGTGCTGGTTTTGCCCACACCGCGAATGCCGGTGAGCACAAAGGCATGCGGAATGCGGTCTGTTTCAATGGCATGGGAGAGCGTTTGTACCAGCGCGTCTTGCCCCACCAAGCTGCTTAGGCTGGTCGGACGGTATTTACGGGCCAGAACCTCATAGGCCTGTGTTGTTTCTGCTGACATGCACGCTCCATTCTTCTTAGGAGCGTTTTAGAACCTTTATATTAGAAAGACAAGCAGGACTATACAGCCATTGGTCCGTATCGGATTTTATATAGTCGCCATCGCTTAGGGAAATATCTTGGCAGAGGCCTAATTTGGCTACGCGCCCAGACTCTAACTCGCAGCCATTGCCAATAGCACGGTCGACGCGGACATCCAATTCAGTAAAGGAAACAGAGAAGATTTGCTTATTTTCCTGCTCATCAAAATAGGTGGTTTCACTCACACCCGTGCCCACTTTCAGTATTTTTCCCTGCATTTTGCATGCGTAACTGCCCACTGAAACGCCTGCATGTGCATAATCATAAAATACGAAAACACTGGCAATAAAGAGCATTAAGGAAGCGCACACGACCCACACAATACTGTTATGGCTGCTTGCTCTCGCACCTGACCAGGTTGGCAGCATGTCTGCCCGCGGCGCTTCCCGATCTTGCTCATACTGTGTCTCTGTCTGTTTATCAAGCATGGCATCTTACTCCTTTGCTTTGAGCACCTCTTAAAACCCCACTTTTGGTCCCTGGTATGCAAAGATAAACGGATCTAAGGATCGCACGTATTTAATATACGCTTACGCTTCCACGATTTCATCTTTACATACCAGGAACACAAAAACGCTTCGCTTTGAGGTTTTTAGAGGCGCTCCAGTATTACTATCTTTTAACATTAGCAAAGGGAGGTTAATAAAAGCTTAAAACTTTAACAAAAAAATGCATTTGGATTAGTAGTAATTCTATTTATTATGCAAAAAGAAATACTTAGTGATTGTGCCGATTTTGCCTTTTTTACACCAAATTGGAGATTTATACCCTAAGTTGTATCATTTTCCCCACTTTGGTTATTTACCTTTGTCACATTACAGTGAATTTATACAGTATGGAGAACCGGATACGAGAATTGCGTAAAGCACAGGGCTGGACATTGCAGCAATTAGCTGACGAAGTGCAATGTTCTTACCAGCAAGTGCACAAGCTTGAAAAAGGCATGCGCAACCTAACATTACGTTGGATGCAACGTTTGGCTACGGCTCTGAAATGCCGCCCGGAAGATTTGATTGCACAAGGTACTGCTAATAATGACACCGCTCAAGCAGGTGGTTTGCAAGACAGTCAAAATCGTCATTTTGCTACAGCGCAGCATGGTGTGGCTACAAGCTATGTTCCTTTTGCAAGTGTAACAGTAGAGAATAACGCTATTAGTTTGCGAAGTGAAAGCGGTGCTAGCCAAGAAGTATTGTCTACTGCGATAAGTGATTTGGATCCGGCCAGCTGCCACGCTATTTCATGTAGTCAAATTGGAGGTTTAAAAGAACTTTCCGATGACGATGTGGTGATTATTACCACCGATGTGATTCCAAGCCGCCAATGGCAACTTACCGTTCTTGCCGGCAGAGCTACTGTTGTGGCAAACACCCACCCTAATGCAAGCGGCGCATTTGCTACATTGCTTTGGAAATGCGGTAAAGCGCTCTAAGTAGCAGTTTCTCTGATATTTTATAAAAATGGTTGTTCCCTGTGGTTTAACCACAGGGTCAAATAGTGATATAACATAACTGTTGTATTTGATCCTGCGATCAAGTCGCAGGAAACAGGGATACACATTTTTAATCGTGAGTAGTATAACCCATTGTAGTTGCATTATTTTCACTTGATTTATCCCCAATATGGAGATATATTTATCCATTATGGATAGTGATAAAGAGTTGCATTGGTTTTTCGTTCGTTTCACCTTGTGTATTGTTAGTATTGCTGCACTGATTATTATAGGGCTCTATATGGTACTGTTTTAGATAGTGTAGTCATCATTACGAATTTTGTGACGACAATATCTGGACTATGTTACATGTGCGGTATGACCGAGCTATATATTCTATATATTCCTTGTCCGAATGCAGATGCGGCAGAGGAAATTGCACGCATATTGCTGGAAGAGAGGCTGGTGGCCTGTGCCAATATTCTACCTGCGATGCAGAGCCTCTATCATTGGGAAGGGGAGATAGTGCAGGAGTCAGAAGTGTTGCTGCTGTTAAAAACCCAGGCAACGCAGCTGGAGGCGGTGGAGCGGCGCGTTTCGGACTTGCATCCCTATGATATCCCTTGCATAACTGCTTGGACATGCAGCGCAAATGCGGCATTTGCCCGCTGGGTGACAACAGAATCAAGAGGAATGGTAACATGAAACAGGTGGCAGTGATTGGTGCAAGCGGATACACAGGCGCAGAGTTGATTCGCCTGCTGTTGCAACACCCGCATGTGCAGATCAGCACATTGGTGGCAGAGAGCAATGCCGGCAAAGAAATGGCTGAAATCTATCCGCATTTGGCCATGGCAGGTTTGCCCACATTGGTGAAATTGGACGCGGTAGATTTTAGCGATATTGATATTGTGTTTTGCTGCTTGCCGCATGCCACAGGCCAGAGAATTATAAAAGATTTGCCTGAGCATTTGAAGGTGATTGATCTTTCTGCTGATTTTCGCCTGCGTGACCCGGCATTATATGAGGAGTGGTATAACACAGCGCATATCGCCACAGAATTACAGAAAGAGGCGGTATATGGCCTAACAGAGCATGCCTATGATGCGCTGAAAGAGGCGCGCATTGTGGCGTGCCCAGGCTGTTACCCTACCAGCATGTTGCTGCCATTGCTGCCACTCTTGGATGCAGAGATGATTGATCCGAACCATATTATTGTGGATGCAAAATCGGGCATGACGGGGGCGGGCAGAAATGCGCGTGTGCCCAATTTATATACAGAAATGAATGAAAATATTAAGGCCTATAGCATTGGGCGTCATCGCCACACGGCAGAGGTGGAGCAGGAGCTTTCCCATGTGGCCGGTGCGGATATTGCCATCAGCTTCACGCCGCATGTGGTGGCGATGAATCGGGGTATTTTATCCTGCATTTATGTGACGCTGAATGAGGGCATAACAGCAGATGATCTGCAGCAAGCCTTACGCGCACGTTATAAAGACGCGGCTTTTGTGCATGTGTTGGAAGATAACATGGGCCCGCCTACCACGCGCGATGTGCTGAGCACCAATCAATGCCGGATCAAGGTGTGTGAAGACAGAGTGCCGGGCAAGGCGGTGATTGTATCGGTGATTGATAATTTGGTAAAAGGTGCCTCTGGCCAAGCGGTGCAGAACATGAATGTGATGCATGGCTGGGAAGAAACGATAGGTCTGGCTGCCAGCGCTATTTAGTTGTATCCACTCTTATTAAGAAAGTTACAACTCTGCAAATAGCCATCTCGCGTCATACCGCGGCAAGACCCGCGGTATCCAGAGCCACAAGAGAGATCTTGCCGCGTCGCCCCTGGACCCCGCGATCAAGTCGCGGGGTGACGCACTTTTTTATGTTCTGTTAATTAGGTCCTGTTATGCTTTTTCTATACCGCCCCTTTCACCTCTTTTTGGTTTTATTTTTCCTACCCTTTCTTAAAATAGCGCCACTATTCCTGCAAAAGAGTAGAAAAAATACGCACAAAAGGAGTGTAAAATGGTCGATATAGAAAAATCACAACAGAACCTAAGCAGATTACTATATAATTTCCTCCTCCCCAATATTTTTGCAATTATAAGTTGTTGATGTTCTTAAATTATGATAACCTATGAGTGTATATCATAGGCCTATGAACATAAGCCGTTGGTGTAAATAAAAGGTGAACGATAAGGGGGAGAATATTATGAAACTATCAGAATTTGCAGACACAAATATCGCTGAGGAGCTCTATGCGGTGGCAGATGAAATTTTGGAGTGCGGTAAGGTGAGCCACTATGCGCATGATATGTTGGCTGATCGTTTTTCGCAGCTGGTGCAGGAGCATATGGTGCGTGGGCTTCTGGACGCAGAAAATGTGAAGGTGGGTGTGTCGCAAAGTCAGAAAAAAGCCGTAGTACGGCTTACGGATGATGAAATGTCACCCGAGGCCAAGCGTTTCCGCCTTACACATTTAAAACGTTACATTAACGGAGCGATGTCACATGTCACATGAAGCCACATTGCATATTTTAAACGATGACACATTGGAACTGCGCGGCCTTTCTGCCGAGGAGCCGGCGCATGTGGGGCTGCTGGAGGCATTGCAGCAGCAGGCCAGCCATGTGCGGTTGCGGCAAGATGCGCATACACGCATCCGCCCGGTGCATCGTTAGATAGTGTGACTACACTATCTAACGCTGTTAATTAGTTGATTGTTCTGCTGTCATGCGATAGCAGCGCCCTATGACCTACACAAAAAAGACAGATACAACAGACGCCGAGCTGCGTACCAAATTAACGCGCGGTGGCACGCTCCGCAGTGCGTTCGGTGAAACTAGCGAGGCGTTGTTTCTCAATTCAGGCTTTTGTTATGACTCGGCCGAAATTGCCGAGAGCCGTTTTAATGGTGAAGATCCGGGCTATGTCTATTCCCGCTATCTCAACCCTAATTTGGCGATGCTGGAAGAGCGGTTGGTGCAATTGGAGCCAGGTGCTGAGGCAGCCTGCGTGGTGGCCAGCGGCATGGCGGCCGTGTTTGCCAGCATCATGTGCACCATCAAGCCGGGCGATCATATCATCGCCAACCGTGTGCTATTTGGCAGCTGCCATTACATAATCACGCAAATTTTACCGCGCTTTGGCGTGACCTACAGCTTGGTGGAAGGCAATGACATGCATGCCTGGGAGCAGGCCTTCACACCAGCCACCAGCCATGTGTTTATTGAAACGCCCAGCAACCCCACGCTCGGCCTGGTGGATATTGAGGCGGTGGGCCGGCTTTGTAAGCAGCATGGCGCCTTTTTTATTGTGGATAATATTTTTGCAACACCGTTGTTGCAGCAGCCTTTTGCGCTGGGTGCGGATGCGGTGGTCTATTCCACCACCAAACATATGGACGGGCAAGGCCGCACGCTGGGCGGCGCTATTTTGGGTAGTGAGGAGTTCATTAAAGAAACGCTGCTGCCTTTCCATCGTCATACAGGGCCGGCACTTTCGCCCTTTAATGCCTGGGTGATTTTAAAAGGGTTGGAGACCTTTGATTTACGCATGCAGCAGCATGTGAAGAATGCTGAGGCGCTGGTGGCGTTCTTTAATCAGCACCCAAAGATTGAGGCGGTGCTATACCCGAATGATGCAAACCATCCGGATTATGCGATTGCACAGAAGCAAATGCAGGCCGGCGGTGCCATGGTGGCGCTATATGTGCAGGGCGGCAAAGAGGCAGCTTTTGGCATGATGAATAAGCTGCAGCTGGTGGATATTTCCAACAATCTGGGTGACGCAAAGAGCCTTATTACCCATCCGGCTACCACCACGCACAGCAATATTGAAGAGGCCGAGCGCGATAGCCTGGGCATCACCGCTAATTTAGTGCGTTTATCTATAGGGTTGGAAGATGTGAACGACCTGATTGCTGACTTCGACCAGGCACTGGGTTAGGCCTAAGGGATACATTCAGGTGGCTCAGGGTTTGGCACATAGCAAGCATGATCACACCATAATGTAGAAAATTGTGTGATAGTCGGGTCTGTGCAAACATCATAACTGCCTGGAGACGTATTATTACCATTTCCTCCATTATTGTTATTACCATTACCTGGTCCATTGGAAGAGCCGTTGGCTAAGTTCGGGCAAATTTGTACGCCGCCATTGCCTGTTGCATCAGCAATAGATTGTACAATTTGCAGCGATGCAAACATGCCAATGATACAGATCATAATGACCATACCCATATGCCACTCCATCTTGCCGCGCAGCATGGCAAACCCAATCATAACCACAGCAAGCGTGCCCATTATGGCGCCAAACTGACCCAATAAGAACTCCACTAAGGCACAAAGTAACTCTTCTGTGCCCGTTTGCTGGGCAAAGGCAAGTGCAGGCGCAAACGCGCCAAGTAAATAGAGGGATATGCGAGCAAAGTGTTGTGTCATTAATTATTTACAATAAAAATTCATCATTACGTGATCCTACCATAAAAAACCTATATGACAATAGCGTGACATTTATATTTCCCAGTTCAAGTAGCAAGTGCACGAAATATTTGATTTGAATTGTTGTGTATGATGTTTGAGTATAGCATTTTCGAAATTTACCAACGGGAATGCTATATTCCTAACCGCGGGGACATTGATGAGCGTCCAAAGATTGTAGCCAGTAAAGAGCGGTTCGGTGATTGGGAGGCAGACACCATCATTGGCAAAGACCATCAAGGTGCCATCCTCACATTGGCAGAACGTCGGTCTAAGCTGACATTGATCTATAAGCTCAAAGCCAAAACAGCCATAGAGGTGGAAAGAGCCATGGAATATTTGCTTAAGCCACTGGCCCCGCTGGTGCACACCATCACCATGGATAATGGCAAGGAATTTGCCAATCATCAGCACATTGCCAATTCTTTGCTAAGCCATATGCAGCGTGGCAAAAAGGACTCATCGAACATAATAATGGGCTGATTCGGGAATATATCCCCAAAGAAACAGAAAAGAACGCTGCAAATATAAGAAATTATTGGAGATTGATGCATCCATGCTGGAAAGTCTGAAAGCAAAACAAAAATAAGTACCTAATCCTGCATCTTCCGTGCGGCTTTTTCGTCCAAGCCCGAAATACCGAGGCGGGTTTCTAGCTCTGCCATGATGCGAGTGGGATCAATATCCATCTCCACGCATAGCACAAAGAGGTGAAACAGCATGTCGGCTGCTTCACTCACCACATGCTCCTCGGTTTCATGCAAGGCAGCAATGATGGTTTCCACCGCCTCTTCACCCAATTTCTGCGTGATCTTGCCACGGCCCTTTTTCAGCAATTTTGCCACATAGGAACGTGACGGGTCTGCGTCTTTCCGGCCTTCTATGCGGCTATGTAACTCGGCTAAAATACTGTAATCTGCCATGTGGCATCTCCTGCTTATTTTTATGTGCGGCGCACCTGCACACCGTGATTGTGCATATATTCTTTGGCTTCTGCAAGGGTGAAGGTGCCAAAATGGAATACGCTGGCCGCCAGCACCGCACTGGCACCGCCCTCTTTCACACCGTCCACAAAATGCTGCAACTCACCCACTCCACCAGACGCAATCACCGGCACGGAGACCGCATCGCTAATCGCGCGGGTAAGCTCCACATTAAAGCCCTGCTTGGTGCCGTCACGGTCCATGGAGGTGAGCAACACTTCGCCGGCACCGCCTTGCTCTGTCATCCGCACGGCCCACTCTATGGCATCAATGCCTGTGGGCTCACGCCCGCCATGGGTAAAAATTTCAAAACGGTTGGGCGCGATTTGCTTGGCATCGATTGAGATCACAATGCATTGTGCGCCATATTGATTCGAGGCACGCGCTACCAATTCAGGGTCATGAATTGCCGCCGTGTTGATGGAAACTTTATCCGCACCGGCAGCCAAGGCCGCGCCCACATCCTCCACCTTGCGGATGCCACCGCCCACCGTAAGCGGCATGAAACAGCATTCCGCCACCTTTTGCACCACGTCCAGAAACGTGCCACGCTTTTCATGGCTGGCGGTGATGTCCAAAAAGCAGAGCTCATCTGCGCCTTGTGCATCATATTGCTTGGCCAGCGCTACCGGGTCGCCGGCATCTTGCAGGCCCACAAAATTCACGCCTTTCACAGTGCGCCCGTCTTTCACGTCCAAACAAGGAATAATCCGTGTGTTAAGCACCCAAAATCTCCTGTGCTTTTGCAATGTCGATAGCGCCATCATAAATAGCGCGGCCGGAGATCACACCTTCCACACCGGCGCTTTGTAGGGCTTTGGCAGCAGTAATATCCTCCATGGACGAAATACCACCAGAGAGAATCACCGGAATGGAGATATGTTCGGCAAAATCCTTGGTGGCCTCCATATTCGCGCCTTGCATGGCACCGTCCCGGTCAATATCGGTAAAGATAATGGCGGCCACGCCGGCATCTTCAAACTCGGTAGCAAGATCGGTCGCGAGCATATTGCTGGTTTCCGCCCAGCCTTCCACCGCCACATAGCCACCGCGCATATCAATCCCCACGCATATTTGCCCAGGAAATGCCTTGCAAGCCTGCTTCACCAATGCCGGATTGCGCAGTGCAATCGTGCCCAAAATCACGCGGTTTACACCGGCCTCCAACCAAGTTTCGATAGTCTCCACATCACGAATCCCACCGCCCAGCTGCATGGGAATAGAGATGCTCTTGCGGATCTCTTTTACTGCATCCAAATTCACCGGCGCACCGGCAAAGGCACCGTTGAGATCCACCACATGGAGATACTCTGCACCCTCGGCCTCAAACTGCGCGGCCTGCTCACCTGGCGCATTGCTAAACACCGTGGCCTGCTCCATGTCGCCCTTGAACAAACGCACACAATTCTGGTCTTTCAAATCAATCGCAGGATAGAGCTTCATAAGGCTAAAAACTTTCGTAACAGCGCCAAGCCGGCCGCTTGGCTTTTTTCCGGGTGGCATTGCGTACCAACTATATTGTCTTTCTGTACCATCGCTGGGAAGGATTCACCATAATCACAGCGCGCAATCACATATTTCTCATCCGTATCCATCACATAAGAATGCACAAAGTAAAAATCGGCCGCCTCATCCAGAAGCGGATTTTCCTGCACCGCCTTGGTGCGGTTCCAGCCCATATGCGGCACACGGTTGCCTGCGCCAGCCTTAAGCCTGCGCACCTCACCAGGCAACCAGCCAAGCCCTTGATGCGTGCCACGCTCCAGGCCTGTTTCTGCCAGCAATTGCATGCCCACACAAATGCCCAAAAACGGGCGTTGTTTTTCTATCGCCACCTCATGCAGCGCGTCCCACACACCAGGGCGGAATTTTAAATTCTCAGCACATTGGCCAAAAGCGCCTACACCGGGCAGCACCACATAATCCGCATCAGCAATCACAGCCGGATCATCTGTGAGCTTCACTGCATGGTCGCTCACCGCTGCCAGTGCTTTATGCGCAGAGTGAATATTGCCCGAGCCGTAATCTATCAGCGCCACCATGCTCATGCCGGTTGAGGCTCCTCACCTGCCTGTGATTGCGCAGCCAACTCTTCTGCTTGCAACAAGCCATTCTCACCGCGCTGGATTTTTTCTATCACCTGACGAAGCGCTGCTGTTTCATCGGCAGCATAGGCCATACCTGCCATGCTGTGGCCCTTGCCAATCACATGGCGCGCCCTCCAGCCTTGCCCCCATATGCCAGCCACAAGCATAATACCCAGCATGCATGAGGTGGCAGTTGTGCTGCTGATGATGTGAAATTGCGATGCAAGCTGCACGGCTAGATGCGCAGAAGCCAGCCACAAAGCCACCACCCACATGCGGTGAAACAACGCCCATAGCACTGTAACAAAAAAGGCAGGCAGGCTGAAATATTGCCCAATCACTGCTGCTTTTTCGAAACGCTGCCAGCCCGATTGCGCTGCCTTATTCGGCAAAAATACATGATAGATATGGGTCTTGCGCCCAAGCATTTATTCTATGCCTCCGCCCAAGCTGCCCTTAGTAGATGGAATTGCATCGCTCTTTCGTGGATCAATGCTGAGCGCAACACGCAAAGAGCGCGCGAGGCCTTTAAAGCAGGACTCAATGATATGGTGGTTATTAATGCCATACAGATTTTCCACATGCAACGTGATGCCAGCGGCCTGCGCAAAGGCGCCGAACCATTCTTTGAACAATTCCGTGTCAAAATCACCCACCTTGTCGCGGCTAAATTCCACATTCCAAATCAAATAAGGGCGGCGGGAAATATCCAGCGCCACGCGACTTAAGGTCTCATCCATAGGGATATAGGCATGGGCGTAGCGCGTAATACCCTTCAAATCACCCGCTGCTTCCGCAATGGCCTCACCTACCACAATGCCCACATCTTCAGTGGTGTGGTGAAAATCAATATGCGTATCGCCCTTCGCTTCCACCTCCAGATCAATCAAACTATGGCGAGAGAGCTGCTCCAGCATGTGATCTAAAAAGCCAATGCCGGTGCTTACCTTATACTCGCCCGTACCGTCTAAATTCACGCGCACCTTCACTTGCGTTTCTTTGGTGTTGCGTGCTTTTTCTGCTATGCGTGCCATGTTTGTTCCTTTTGTTTAAAAAAACTTAGGTTGCACCATGCCAAAATCTTACAAAGGGGCAAGGAAAATTAGAGCGTTGCGGTATATTCTATACAGCCTTGTTCATAGCCTTAAAATATTCTATGCTATACTGCGATATGATATCTTAACACGTTTAGGTGTAAAGGCATGAACCAAATTCAAGAAGCACATAAGCACAGCATCCGACATCGTGAAGAGATCTTGGCGAGCTTACTTTGTGGTTGCTTTCACTGCTGCCAAACATTTTCTCCTCTAGATATTGAAGACTGGTGTGATGCACAATGGCACCCAGACGGTGCAACAGCACTTTGTCCTAAATGTGGCATTGATTCTGTCATTGGAGATAAAAGTGGATATCCAATTACTTTAGCATTCTTAACCCAGATGCGGCAATGGTGGTTTTAACCATTCGCTAGAAAAAGACGTGCCAATATATGCTTCACGTGAAGCATCAGTTGTCATTCTGCCGTGTCCGCCGAAGCTTCCTGTCGTCCGAAGCTTTAGCGCAGGAGGATAGCGTAGGCGGAAGCGAATGCGAAGGATCTCATACCCAGATGGTGAGACATGGACAGAAGCTGCGCATGCCCCATTTTAGAGGCACGCACCATAAGGGCATACTCAATTCCAGAAAAAGGCGCGGCTGCAGTGGCACGAGATTTCTCACATCCCTCCTAAGCTAAAGCTTCGGACGGCAGGACGTTCGAAATGACAATTTCTTGGTTGTGCTTCACGTGAAGCAAAGCCCGCAACTACGGAAATCTATATCAATAGCGCAAGCAGGCCAGTGGTTTTGGCGAGGAAGAACAGGAGAATGAAGCTGATGGTGGCATAGATACCGGCAATCAGATCATCCAGCATCACGCCCCAGGCGGAATGCATGCGTTGATCCACCAGATTGATCGGCCACGGTTTGATGATATCAAACAGGCGGAATAACACATACATCAACACATAATAAAACACAAAGGGCTGCAAATATGGCAGATGCGCCTCTTTATTTTGCCCCACAAACCACACAAAAAACAATGCCAGCAGAAAGATGGACAAAAAGAAACCCGCAATTTCATCAATCACCACCTCTTTTGGGTCGTGCTTGCCATAAGCCAGCTGATAGTCATGCGTAGCAAAAGTGCCAATAATAGTGATGCATGCCGTTGTTACACCCAACCACATGATGGGCACCAGCACGCTTGTATCCGGTGCAAACATGGGCAGCATGAGGAAGGCGGCTAATATCAGCGCGCCCAACAAGGTGCCGAACGTGCCCGGCGCAAAGGGCACATAGCCCACACCCAGGCCCGTGGCGAATAATTTAGAGATAGTATGTAACACATCTTTGAACATGGAATTTACACATATTCCGCGGAGAAGGTCAGTGACGTCTCGGTCAAATCATATCGCAATGTCACGCCGCGCATTTTTGCTACTTCCACCATAAAATACGCCGGAATGGTAATCGGATTCATCTCATCCTCTTCCGGTGCAGTGCCGTTAATAATTGCCTGCACCACCTCGTTTTGCTTCAGCTTCTCAGCCTCGCCCTTCACCACAATACGCTTAGTATCGCCATCGATTTCCTTACGCACAGTGAGCGTGCCACCATATACCAATTCACGCGCCACATTGGTCACCATATTTACCAGCAAGCGGCGGATTTCATTGTCGATCTTCACGCCAAATTCGGATTGCTCTGGCCAATCCAGCTCCACCTTGTCATGCAGAAAATAGCGCGTGACCACATCCCGCACCTCTTCCACACTGCTGACGCCGCCACGCGCCACACGGCCATAGGCCAAGCGGTAGGTTTGCAGCTTGCTGAGCACCTCAGACGCGCTCATACGCAATAGCTCAAAGGCCTGCTCTTGCATTTCAGGCACTGAATCGTCCGCCAGAAAATCCAGCCCGTTATATACCGCGCTTACCGGCCCAGCTAAATCGTGGCAAAAACGCGTATTCAGCATTTCTGCAAACGAAACATGATCAAATTCAGGAGGATTCTCAGTTTGTACCATTATACTTGCCCAGTGTGTTAATAAGTACTAACACTATAGCCACAAGAAAATGCAAATGCAACAGAGGCTTGGAAAGTTTTTCACCGATATGGATAAAATCTCACAGATCGCATTTAACCAAGATGGTTTGGTACCCTGCATTGCCCAGCAGCATGACACCAAACAGGTGCTGATGCATGCCTGGATGAATGCAGAATCCCTGCAGCGCACCTTAGCGACAGGCTATGTGCATTATTGGTCACGCTCACGTCAGGCCTTGTGGAAAAAGGGTGAAACATCTGGCCATTTGCAGAAGCTGATTTCCCTACAGCTGGATTGTGACGGCGACACGCTACTGGCGCAGGTGGACCAAACCGGCCCTGCCTGCCACACAGGCGAAGAGACTTGCTTTTTTCATGATTTTAGTTAATTATAGTATTAATTAACTAAAGATTAAAGCATCATGACACCCAAGAATACAAAGCCAGTTAGGAGATTTACAAACCGGCTTAAGGAAGAGGCAGAGCGTAAAAAACAAAAAAAAGACTCTGCCGGGCTTAACCGTGTTATAGAAGCTTTAGAAAAGAATACTACTCCCCTCTCAGAAAGGGTAAAATCTTCAAAGCGTAATGCCGGTGGCAACTCAAAGATCCTTGATATCATGTTTTAAACGCTGCAAATGCGCACCCTTAAAAACCCTTGAGTCTCGCTGCATCTGGCGTATAAGACGGCCCTGCTTACAAAGAATGCGGTTGTGGCGGAATTGGTAGACGCGCAGCGTTGAGGTCGCTGTCTTGAGTTTTCGAGGTGGAGGTTCAAATCCTCTCAACCGCACCACTCTCCTGTTTTTGTGCATTCAGCGATGATGTTGAAGGGCTTAACCATTGAATACTCTAACTTTTTTCCTC
>JAHDHN010000075.1 GCA_020631295.1 Rickettsiales bacterium | reverse complement strand
ACCTACTCGATAATTTTACCTACTACACCGGCGCCCACAGTTCTTCCGCCTTCGCGGATGGCGAAGCGCAAACCTTCATCCATGGCGATAGGGGCGATCAGCTCTACGGTGATCTTGGTGTTATCACCAGGCATCACCATGTCTGTGCCTTCAGCCAGATGCACGGCTCCGGTTACGTCTGTTGTACGGAAATAGAATTGCGGACGATAGTTCGCGAAGAATGGCGTATGACGGCCACCTTCCTCTTTCGTCAGAATATATACTTCCGCCTCAAACTTCGTGTGAGGCTTGATCGTACCAGGCTTCGCAAGCACTTGGCCACGCTCCACCTCGTCACGCTTCGTACCGCGCAACAACACACCCACATTATCACCTGCCTGACCTTCGTCCAGCAGCTTACGGAACATCTCAACGCCCGTACAGGTGGTTTTCGTCGTGTCTTTGATACCAACAATCTCAATCTCGTCATTCACGTGAATGATACCTGTCTCCACACGACCAGTCACTACAGTACCACGGCCTTCAATAGAGAACACATCCTCAATCGGCATCAAGAAATCTTTGTCGGTTGGACGCTCAGGCTCAGGAATATACTCATCCACTTTCGCCATCAGCTCACGGATAGAATTCTCACCAATCTCCGCATCACGGCCTTCAACAGCCGCCAAGGCAGAACCGCGCACGATCGGAATATCATCACCAGGGAAATCGTAAGAAGAAAGAAGCTCACGCACTTCCATTTCCACCAACTCAAGCAGCTCTTCATCGTCCACCTGGTCTACTTTGTTCAAATATACCACAATCGCAGGTACACCCACCTGGCGAGCAAGCAGAATGTGCTCACGCGTTTGAGGCATCGGGCCATCCGCCGCATTCACCACCAAAATCGCGCCATCCATCTGTGCCGCACCGGTAATCATGTTCTTTACGTAATCCGCGTGACCCGGGCAATCCACGTGCGCATAGTGACGGCTCTCCGTCTCATATTCCACATGCGCCGTAGAAATCGTAATACCACGCTCGCGCTCCTCAGGAGCATTATCAATCTGGTCATAGGCCTGGAAATTACCAAAATACTTCGTAATCGCAGCCGTCAATGTCGTCTTACCATGGTCCACATGGCCAATCGTCCCAACATTAACGTGAGGCTTAGTCCTCTCAAACTTCTCTTTTGCCATTTGTATTACTCCTTCTTAACTAATGACTATGTTATTATTTTAAGCCGCTTTAGCGCGGATTTCTTCAGCTACATTGTTCGGTACCTGAGCATAGTGCGAGAATTGCATTGTAAACTGCGCACGGCCTTGCGACATAGAGCGCAAGTTACTCACATAACCAAACATGTTCGACAGAGGCACTGCCGCGCTTACCACGCGTGCATTACCACGTTGTTCCATATCAGACACTTGACCACGACGAGAGTTCAAGTCACCGATAATATCACCCATATATTCTTCAGGTGTTACCACTTCCACGCTCATGAGAGGCTCAAGCAATACAGGATTTGCTGTTTCCATGGCCTCACGGAACGCGTAACGGCCTGCAATTTCAAATGCCATGGAGCTGGAATCTACATCATGGTAGGCACCATCATTCAACGTTACTTTAAAGTCGATGGTTGGGTAGCCAGCAATCGGGCCAGATTCAGCCGCCATGATGATACCTTTTTCCACTGCAGGAATATATTCTTTCGGTACGTTACCGCCCACAACCTTGCTTTCAAAGCTAAAGCCTTCTGCCGGATCAACCGGCTCAAAGGTAATGTCCACTTTCGCGAACTGACCTGCACCACCGGACTGTTTTTTGTGTGTGTAGGACACATCTGTGGTTTGTGTGAAGGTTTCACGGTATGCTACCTGAGGCGCACCGATATTCGCTTCCACGTTAAATTCACGCTTCATACGGTCTACAATAATCTCTAGGTGCAATTCACCCATACCTTTTAGAATGGTTTGCCCAGATTCTTCATCAGACTGTACACGCAAAGAAGGATCCTCCGCCACCAAACGACCAATGGCGATAGACATTTTCTCTTGGTCACCCTTGGTTTTTGGCTCTACGGCAATCTCGATTACCGGCTCTGGGAATTCCATGCGCTCTAGAATTACAGAATCGTCAGAGGTACATAATGTATCACCGGTAGTGGTTAGTTTCAAACCAGCTACGGCCACGATATCACCCGCACGCGCTTCTTTTACATCTTCACGGCTGTTCGCATGCATCAACAACATACGGCCAATACGCTCTTTCTTACCCTTGGTAGAGTTTTCTACAGACTCACCAGAGGTAAATACACCAGAATATACACGTACGAAGGTCAAAGAACCTACGAATGGGTCGGTCATTACCTTAAATGCAAGCGCAGAGAATGGCTCATCATCGCTTGATTTACGCGTAATTTCTTCTTCTGTGCCTGTTTTTACACCGGCAATGGCTGGTACGTCGATTGGAGAAGGCAGATAATCCACCACCGCATCCAGAAGTGGCTGCACACCTTTGTTTTTAAAGGCAGTACCGGTCAGGATTGGTACAAAAATACCTTCAATTGTACCTTTGCGGATACAGGCTTTTAGCTGCTCTTCGGTTGGCTCATCACCACCTAGATATGATTCCATTACATCATCGTCAGCTTCCACAGCAGTTTCGATCAATTTCTCGCGATATTCAGCGGCCTTGTCTTGAAGGTCAGGGCGAATATCCACGTAATCATAGGAAGCACCCAGCTGCTCACCGTTCCATACAATCTCCTTCATTTTGATAAGGTCTACAACCCCTTCAAAATTCTCCTCAGAGCCGATGGGGAGCTGGATTACCAGCGGGTTAGCACCCAAGCGATCTACCACCATATCTACACAACGGTAGAAATCAGCACCCGTACGGTCCATTTTATTTACAAAACACATGCGCGGCACACCGTATTTATCTGCCTGGCGCCATACAGTCTCAGACTGAGGCTCTACACCCGCCACACCATCAAATACAGTAACAGCGCCATCAAGTACACGCAACGAACGCTCCACCTCAATGGTGAAATCTACGTGACCTGGTGTGTCGATGATATTAATGCGGTGGTCGTTCCAGAAACAAGTGGTTGCCGCAGAGGTAATGGTAATACCGCGCTCCTGCTCCTGCTCCATCCAGTCCATGGTAGCATCACCCTCATGCACCTCACCGATTTTGTGAGACTTACCTGTGTAATACAGGATACGCTCTGTTGTAGTGGTCTTACCGGCGTCAATATGCGCCATAATACCAATATTACGATAACGTTCGATGGGAGTTGTGCGTGCCATGTGCTTCTGTGTCCTATTTAACTCTTAAAAATTACTACCAGCGGAAGTGAGCAAACGCGCGGTTTGCTTCTGCCATTTTATGCGTGTCTTCACGCTTCTTCATTGCATTGCCGCGCTTAGCATACGCATCCATTGCTTCAGCAGCTAAACGTGCTGCCATAGTGCGCTCACTGCGTGAACGTGCAGCAGCAATCAACCAACGCAGGGCCAAAATCAATGCGCGACGCGGAGGTACATCTACAGGCACCTGATAGGTCGCACCACCTACACGGCGAGAGCGCACTTCCAGGTTAGGCTTGATATTGTCGATTGCCTCAAGCAATGCTTCCACGCCTTCAATTTTCAATTTTTGTGCAATAATATCGATTGCATCATAAACAATACGCTCAGCGACAGATTTTTTGCCATCAAGCATAAGGTAGTTCATAAGCTTTGCTACCACTTCGTTGCCATATTTAGCGTCGGGCGTAACAATACGTTTTTCTGCTGCGTGTCTACGTGACATAATTTAAATTCCTTACTTCGGACGTTTAGCACCGTATTTCGAACGGTTTTGTTTACGATCTTTCACACCTTGTGTATCCAGCGTACCGCGGATGATGTGGTAACGCACACCCGGCAAATCTTTTACACGACCACCGCGAATCATCACAATAGAGTGCTCTTGCAAGTTATGGCCTTCACCAGGAATGTAGCCAGTTACTTCAAAGCCATTAGACAAACGAATACGTGCAACCTTACGCAACGCCGAGTTCGGCTTCTTTGGTGTGGTCGTATATACACGTGTACACACGCCGCGTTTTTGAGGGCACGCCTCCATTGCAGGCACCTTGTTGCGCTTGACTTGTTTCTTGCGTCCTTTACGGACTAATTGGTTAATTGTAGGCATACTTCCCCTATCATCCTAAAATTAAGAGCGCGGAAAATAATACGCATCGCGCCAGAGTCAAGCACTAAAAGCGCCTGTGGAGCATAAAATTTCTAGCGTTGCATTGAGGGCTGCTTTTGGCTATCCAACACAGATTGTTATGACTGGGAGGGCATATTCACCATGGCACGTATAGTATTAGGAATGTTAAGCTGTATAATAGCAGGTAGTGTGTGGGCGCAAACATCTGGCGGCGTAGAGTCGGATTTTATCGCCTGGATTGAGGCGCAGCTCATCACGGTTACTCATTTCCTGGGTGCCATATTTTTTGTTGAGATGGGTGATATTCCAGGCCTGGGTGTTATTTTTAATAGGATCCCTATTGTGAAAGACATTCCGTTTCTGATCGCCTGGCTGATTGCGGGCAGCATTTTCTTTACTATACGTTTGGGTTTTGTGAATTTTACCTTGTTTGGCCATGCGATTAATGCTGTGCGCGGTAAATACAGCCATGCGGAGGATAAAGGCGAAATTTCTCACTTCAAGGCGCTGTCTGCGGCTGTGTCTGCCACAGTGGGCTTGGGAAACATTGCTGGTGTGGCCATTGCGGTGGGCATTGGTGGCCCAGGTGCAGTGATTTGGATGGTGATAGCAGGCTTTTTTGGCATGTCCGCCAAATTTGCAGAAGTAACCATGGGACAAAAATACCGCGTGATTGATGCCAATGGCCATGTATCTGGCGGTGCATTCCATTATCTCAGCCAAGGTCTAAAAGAAAAAGGCTTAGGCGCGCTGGGGCGTGTGCTTGCGGTAATCTTCGCGCTCTTCTGTTTGTTCGGCGCGTTGGGCGCAGGGAACTTATTCCAGTCTAATCAGGCGGTATCCATCCTCTCCAACAGCTTTGGCTTAAAAGAGTTGGATGCGCTATTAGCACTTATCATCATGGTGGTGGTAGGCATCGTGATCCTGGGCGGCATTAAGCGTATTGCCACGGTGGCAAGCCGCATTGTGCCGTTCATGGCTATTACCTATATTATTGCCTGTTTGGTGATCATCTTGCTGCATATTGGTGAGTTGGGCAATGCATTTAGCACTATGTTTTCTGCCGCGTTTGGCATGGAAGCCGCAGCAGGCGGTATATTAGGTGCTATTATTAACGGCTTTAAGCGTGCTGCCTTTTCCAGTGAGGCTGGCATTGGCTCCGCTGCCATTGCCCATGCGGCTGCTCGCACCAATGAGCCGGTGCGTGAAGGGTGTGTGGCACTGCTAGAGCCATTTATTGACACGGTGGTAATCTGCTTCTTAACCGGTATTGTATTGACCATCACCGGCGCCTATCAAGCCCAAGTGGGCGGTGATTTAAAAGGCGTGTTGATGACACAAGAGGCTTTTGCCACGGTAAGCAGCTGGTTCCCTTATGTGCTCACTGTAGTGGTAGTACTGTTCGCTTATTCCACCATGATCACCTGGAGTTACTATGGCGAGCGCGCCTGGGGCTACTTATTTGGTGATAAAACTGTGATCTTGTTCAAAATCACCTTCTGCGCCTGCATCTTTATTGGTGGCGTAACGCAGCTTTCGGCACTGCTCAATTTAATTGATATCTTGTTCCTCTCCATCGCCGTGCCTAACTTGCTTGGGTTATATATCCTCAGCAATGACCTGGCAAAAGACGTGAAGACCTATAAGCAAAAACTCAAAAGCGGTGTGTTTGGTTAGTTTTTAGAAAACTGTGCAAATAACTGCCATTTATGCATAAATGATGCACGCCTAATCTGTAATAGAGCCGATTAATAGCTAATGATCTTGTTCCTTGTGGTTTAACCACAGGGTCAAATGCTGGGGCAACAGCACGATTCCCGCTACGCTCTACGAGCTTCGCAGGACAGGCGAACTTCAGGAAACATAGTTATGAATTGTTAGTCAATTTTGCTATTTAGTGATTTCATTTAACTTTTTCCTGCAATCCCTGACAAGCGTAGCGCAGATCGGGGATCCAGGGTTAACAAGCACCATTTATCGTTTTGCCCTGGGCCCTCGCTTTCGCAAGGGCTTCAAAATGGGAAATTGTTAATTGAAATGACCATAACATTCTCTTCCATTGTTATTTCCTGCTGTGGCGCTATGCTGTTTTGATGGAAAAAATAATAGGTTCTGTTGAGATTTGATTCACCGCCTTCTTTTTGTTCTTTTTGGCTTTATTTTCCCCTTCTTTTTTTGAAATAGAACCACTATTCTTGCAAAAAGAAGAAGAAAATACGCACAAAAATAGTCAAAAATAATGCAGCAACTCAAACCTCAACAGAACCTAACACAAGGTAATCCAGGGCCGAAGACGATTATTTGCGGTGCGATGCATGGCGATGAGCGGCTGGGTGT
>JAHDHN010000074.1 GCA_020631295.1 Rickettsiales bacterium | reverse complement strand
TACAAATCCGGCAGCATGGCAATGCGGCCAGGCAGGCGCATGTCTATCACGGCAATTTTGCGGTCTAGCAGCTGTTTTTCTTGATGCAGCTCCACGATGCGCTGCCAGGCTTTTTCCGGTTGTTTCTCCGGCAGATAAATGGTCATGCCATGATAGAAATTCACGTTCCAACGGCGTTTGCCAATCCATTGGATGGATTCGATACCATAGAAAATCTGCTCGTCTTGTGTGATGAAGAAAAAGAGCTGCTCCAGCTGCGTATTGGCAGAGGTGCCCACAATCACCGGCAGGTCTTTGTAACTCACAAATTCAGAGAGCTCGGTGCTGGTGTGGATAATTTTGCCTTCGTCATCGATTAAGGAATAAAGCTCACCCTGCTGCCAAATAGCGTAAGGAATCTTTTCTTTTACATGAATAATCAGCGTGTCGGGATATTGGCGCCGTATCATAGCTTCACGCACCCAACCCAGTGCTTTTAGCTGCTTTTCCATGGTGTCTGGCTGCCATTGCAACAAGGGAGAGCCGATGATTTCCACTTCTTGTGTAGTGTTAAATAATTGCTGCAGAATCACTTCCTTAGGCACATGGCGGTAGCCTGTAATATCCAGCTGCTTGAGCGTGAAGCCTTGCGAATGGGTGGAGCGCATCCACCACAGCATTACCTTATCGCGTGCATGGCCATACCCGCCACCAGTGAAAAATAACGTGCTGTAAATCACAGCAGCAATAAGACCAGAGATGAGAAGTATACGGTATATAGTACGGATACGCGGACGCCATTTGCGGGATCGCGCAGCGCGGTCTAGCGTTACTTCATAGGCATGTTCATACTGCTGCTCCATAGGTATGAAGCATCACATATTTCCTCAGGCAGGCAAGTGAAATTATCTGCCTTTATAACAGGTCTGATGAAAACAACGGCGCAGCTTTTTTGTTGTTTTTATTGATTCCGCATCGCTGAAGACATTGCCAGGGCAGGGGGAAGTGGTGAGGCGTGGCAGCGCATCTTCACGCTTTTCAATGAAGGTGATCAGCTCTGTGTTTTGCGGCGGTGTTCCACTACACCACACACCCATGCATGTTGTTTTTATTTCCACCAGATAGCGTTCTAACGGCTTATCATATGCCTTATTATGTGAAATCTGCGTGCCCTCAAACACCATATAGGCACGTTTTATCCGTGGTGTTTTTTTGTTATAGTGAGATACTACATTATCCATTGTTGTAATACTTTGCTGATCAAACAGCTCAACAAATTGCCCTTTCACTACAATATAAAGTTCATCGCGCTCTTTATACTCCTCAAAGGCGCGATATATATCTGGCTGCACACAGGATAATGCATAGGCTTGTGGCGCAAGTAATAAAGCGGCGGTAAGAATGACGGCAAAGCGATGTAACATAATGATTTCTCCTTTTTTTGTTACTATAGAGTTGTCCAAACAAGATGTAGTAATATTTTTACGATCCAGCTTTCAATAGCCCTGCGCTATATCAATCATGTAGATCTTTTATACTTTTCAGCTGCAGTATCCTGCGTAATCGAGTATAATATTAATCATGGCACAGCGTAATAATACAGAAGGGGCTCCGTGGGATATTCGCTTCAAAAGCAATGAGGCGCTGGAAGGTACGCTTGCGGGCAATTTGCTGCAGGCGGCAGAAGAGCAAGACATAAATGCGCTTAGAGATCAGTTGCATGGGCTGTATGATGCAGCCAGTGCAGAGCCCATGTCTGCCGGCAATCATCCGGTGATGCAAATGTCTGATGAAGAAGTGATGTTGATGGCGGCGATGATTGCAAAAAGCTGCGGTGCAGAGGTGGAGCTGATAGCCACCACCACAGATCTAAGTGAGCTAGACCCGTCCATTGCGGGTCAGCTGGATGTGCTCAGTGCGCATTCCCCAGATTTAGGTGAAATCACCGAGGAAATTATCACTTATGTAGAGCATATGATGGAGAATAAAGAGCGTGAGAAGCGCTTGCACGCCATCAATGCCGCAGAAAGCTCTCGTGCGGCGCAAGAAAATGCCAATACACAACCATCTGCCGTGCTGGACCAGCAGGCATCAGAACGCGCTACTATTACAAATGCACAAGAATCCGCTAAATTACAGGTGAAAATGCAAGATCATAAGCTGGACCAGCTAGAAAAACAAAGCGAGCAGCCGCACCTCAAAGAAGGCACGCAAGCTAAAATAGAATCTGCAGAACGTGCACTGGCACAGCAGCGCCAAGCACAGCAAACACGCGGATTTTAAGGGCGTATGCAGCCTAGCCTTTCAAAAAACATTGCAGAAAAATCTTTCTTATAGATATCTTCCAGAAATTGCAGGCCGCTAGGGCAGGTGATGTTAATTTCAGTTAGACGCTCGGCAATAATATCAATGCCGCACAGCGCGGCCTCATGCTCTGTTAGCCAAGGTGATATATCCTCCGCAATCCTTTTTTCCTGCATACTTAATGTGTGCGGCAAAAATTCAGCACCAAAAAAAGCACTGGATTGCAGATTGCTGTTCGGCACACGCTTAAATGCGCCTACATATTCGCCATGAACAAAATAAGCACGAATATCGCCCGTTTCATGCACAGGCAATGTGGGCTGTGCAATAATCGGCACCTGAGGGTCACAGCTCTGCACAGACGCTATCGCCGCAGGCAACTTTTCTTCTGCTGTTACGCGTTCCACGCCACGGCTGCCAAAGAAATAAAGGGGTTTCAGCACAATATCGCCATGCTTAGCAAAGAACGCTGCAATATCTTCTGCATTATGCGTCATTAGCGTTTCTATGCAATGCTGGGGAAATAACTGTGGCGCTAGCTTTTCGGGCATGTCCCGCACCAGCTTGGGAGGGTTTATCACGCGTACCTTGTCCGCAATGGCTTCCAGCCAATAGGTGAGGGTGATATAGCGCATATTAAAGGGCGGGTCTTGGCGCATGAGAATCACATCATAACTCTCTAGCGCTGCCTTGTGGGCATTGGCAAAAGAATCATTCACGCCAACAGCTTTTTCCAGCTGTACATACTCCAGCACATGTGCATGCAACACACCATTCTGCCAGCCTATCTGCTCTGGTGTGGTATAATGCAGCTCTATATCATAAAGCTGTGATTTGCGGCAAAGGTGCCAATTGCTGTCTCGCTCTGGCGCCATGCTGCTGGGAGCTTCGCCAATCATGAGCCAACGCTTTTGGCTCATGCGCTTTCGCCCTTGAATCCCATGGCTAGCACATAATTTTCTGCGCTTTCTTTGCGGCTGGCTTTTGGCTTGATGTGTTTTACGGTGGTAAAATGTTTGCGTAAATTTTCCAACAATGTTTTTTCCGTGCCGCCTTGCAGCACTTTGCCACAAAAATGCCCGCCGGGCGCCAAATATTGCACAGCAAACTCCATCGCCATTTCCAGCAGCAGCATAATGCGCAGATGGTCCGTAGCAGAATGGCCAGTGCTGTTGGCGGCCATATCACTCAGCACCACATTCACTTTTGGTGAGGTCTGGTCTGGCAGAAGCGCGGCAATGGTCTCTTCCAGCTCTTGCAGCACCTCATCTTCAGTAAAATCGCCCTCAATAAAGGTCAGTTGTGTCATTGGGTCCACGGGCAGTAAATCCATGCCGATCACATGGCCATCTCGGCCTGTATGCTCCAGTGCAATTTGCACCCAGCTGCCTGGTGCACAGCCCAAATCAACCACCAGGTCACTTTTTTGGATAATACCAAAGCGCTCCTGCATTTCCTGCAATTTATAGGCTGCGCGGCTGCGATACCCTTCCTTATGTGCCTTTTCCACATAAGGATCATTCAATTGCCGTTTTAACCATTTTGTAGAAGAATTTTTGCGCCCACGGGCCGATTTCACGCGCACGGTTAGCCCCTCACGCCCTTTGCGCCCACCGCCGCCTTTTTTCTGTTTTCCCGCTACCATAACACAGGCCTATGTAGCAGCGCTTGCGGCAAAAACCTAGTATTATAGTGATTTTAGTTAATAATTTCTGATTACCATTCTAGCGTCATCCTTGGGAGGGCGCTAGCGATTGCCCTAAGGATCTAAGGCCATAGGAACAGATATCACTCCTTTGGCCTTAGATAGTCCGGTTTCCACTACGCCAAGGCTTCGCAGGACAGGCAAGCCGACTATGACGGGTATGTAGAGTCAGAAAATATTAACTGAAATTACTATATAAACACGCAAAGAATCGTTCCTGCAATCAATGCGTTAACTTGTGTTAATTTAGTAAGTATCTGAAATAACATATATTTCTATTTCATGTGGAAATTGAATTTACTGTACTGGCTTGTTATAATGGTGGCAGAATATTTCTGCGGGATGTATCCCATATTGCATAGTGCAACGCACAGGCACCACATACCGCACAAGCATTCTGCCATAGCGTTGAATGCAACGTGTTTTTTTGGGATAATCGTAGTTTTTGTATAAGGGCCCATTCAATTTAGAAGTGCACGTTTTGATTTGTGCATGGGGTTGAGAAGTAATCCTGTGGTGTTGCGTAGTTTAGCACTTTTCTAGGTCTTGTGTTAAGCAGATTTTGTATGTGATTGAGTTGTTCTTGCGAGACGGTGCTGAAGTCTGTTTCTTTGGGGATATATTCCCGAATCAGCCCATTATTATGTTCGATGAGTCCTTTTTGCCACGCTGCATATGGCTTAGCAAAGAAGATGTCACAGTGTAGTGCCTTAGCAATGTGCTGATGATTGGCAAACTCCTTGCCGTTATTTAACAAAGCTAATCTGAAACAGAAAAGAAGGCTGATAAATTTCGCCTTTTCGAACTTAACTTTAACAGGGCGAAACCTGCAGTATACGTGGAATAAACCCTTCGACTTGTTTGCCAAAAGTGGCAATTGTCCAGAATGGCTGGAGGCTCTCACGATACTCCGAACCGAACCCAAATACAAGATCGCATTATTTCAGTTAAAACAAACCAATGCAATCAATACTTTCTGGAGTGGTATGAAAATGGATGGTGCGGTTTCAAGCTAAATATATGCTTATCTAGCTATAAATGCAGGTGAAACTTAGTAATTTCACGAATACTCTTTTTTGAAATACCAATATCAAGAGCAATATCATGCCATTGGTTAATAGCATCCTGCGTTTGCAGGATAATCTCATTGGCTTGATGTTCCGAAATATTGGCTAAATTTGCTAATTCCAAGAAATGTTGTTTTGTGAAATTCTTGCCCTCTCCCATGACCATGGTGCTTTGCTCTCCTGATGGTCCATAAGAAAATGTTAAGTCATAAGCAGGTGCAAATTGCCAATTACCCGTTTTATCCATAACAAATGAAAAATTCTTTGAATGATCATCACGATTATGGGCTAGAACATTAAACACTGCTAGACGGTATATTTTCTCTACCTCTTTAATATCTTTTGTTAAATGATAGCAGGCTCTAATCAAATCCTTATAATCTAAGCTTGGTGTTCTAAAGTTACTATGCAAAAGCCCACATGCACTGATGACATGTAAACGTTGGTTTTTATTTCTATCAAAACGCTGGATTGCAAAATATTTGTCATTCAATAATTGTGTTTGTGGCATATTAATACCAGCATGTTTTCCCATTTTACTATAGGCGTACTCAATTAATCCTGAATCTTGATCATCATGGTTATTGTGGAATTTTACAAGCCAATGCTCAAAATCTTCAGGCATATCGCCAACACCATGAATAATCTGATTGTTATTTTTTGTATTTAACCCAATTAATGCTTTAGGCCTTGCGCCAGCAGATGAGCCATTAAGTTTAAGAATATGTTCAAAAAACATATCTTGCTCTTGAATAAGAGCTACTTGCTTATCTATTTCCACAAGATCAATTTGACCTTTATCGCTCTCTGCTTCGCTATAATCTGGTTCATATACCAACGCACCAATCGCATTATGACCAATATTGCAAAGCCTATCTAGAGGTGAAAATTGATGTGGGTTAATGTTTAGTGATTTTAGTTTCCGATCCAGTAACAACCTCCCCCAACCATCAGGAAGACTATCATTAAATACCCCAAACAGCCCCTCAAAAAGACGGCTATCAGATTCAATCAAACCCTGCTTTAAGGGTAACATAAACGGTGATATCTCATAGTTTCTGGCAATAAAGTTCACATCATATTCAAAAAATATGTTACCATTTTTAATCGCAAGTCTACCGACTTTATAATGATGGTCATTGTCAAAATACAAAGCCACCGAAACCATATCTATGGGGTGTTTTATTTGCATTATTTGTCCTTTAATAGATCATCCATAGATTTATAGTCTGTTTGTTTTTGCCTAAAAATACTTAGCAAATCAGATGCAATATCAAGCACAAAAGCTATTTTTACAAAAGATTCAAAAGATATTTTCCCCGTTTGCTCATATTTACGAATAGTAGGTAGGGGGACACCTGACTTATCAGCAACTTCGGCTTGCGTAAGTTTTAAATCTTTCCTGCGCTGTTTTACTTTTTTGCATATATCAAATAGTAACTCCGCCGGTGTTTTAAGTAATACCATAATATCTATATTATAGCATAAAATCATTAAAATAACACTATTATATTACTTTCTGCTAATTTCATAGATAAGAGTTGAGATATGTATTTGACTTGCTGTCAGATTAAAGCGTTTATGG
>JAHDHN010000073.1 GCA_020631295.1 Rickettsiales bacterium | reverse complement strand
CGCGCGAGGCAAACATTCCCGGGCACTATCCATAACTCAAATACCCGGATAGCAAATGGCGGGGTATGGCTTTTACCAATCAGATGGTACCAGCATTGTAAGGCCGATACTCTCATTCTCAAATGACATACATATATAGCGCCAGAGTAACGAGTGATGGATTTAATATGGACTTACATAGATTTAGGGTTAATCTTTTAGGTAGGTGATAATGCCTGTAGCCCTTGCTGAATATGGTGGGTGGTGACGGGGTCGAACCGCCGACCTACTGGGTGTAAACCAGTTGCTCTACCAGCTGAGCTAACCACCCCCAATTGAAGTGAGATGGGCGTATAGTGCAGCTTCTTTCTCTGTGCAAGTAAAAACTCTACTCAATAAAAAAAGGGCGGCAAAGTGCCGCCCTTCCATTCTCAAATGAGATGTAACACTAGTTTACAGCATCTTTAAGAGCCTTACCAGGACGGAACTTCGGCTGGTTAGACGCTTTGATTTGAATCGTTTCGCCAGTGCGTGGGTTACGGCCTTGCGTTGCTTTACGCTTAGCAATGTCAAACGTACCAAAGCCCACTAGGCTGATTTTTTGGCCTTTTTTCAGCTGTTTTGTTACCGTGCCAATGAAAGCGTTAAGCGTAGCTTCCGCTTGTGCTTTGGTAGTACCAGCTTCGTTTGCAATAGCTTCTACAAGTTGATTTTTGTTCATAGGATATCTCCAAGTTAAGGTTAGTTAATAGCGCAACCACTGCATGATCCTGTTTGTTGCGCCAAAAACATTGTTTAAAAATACGCGCAAACCCACTCTCAGTAACGGTTACAGAGCAATTACAACAGCATTTCAACAGCCTTTGCAAGCAAAAAAATGCCTAAAAGCCGCAAAAAACCTCACTTTTCCCCATATATTCCCCGATATGGTGTTTTTTCTACACAAAATATAGCCTATTTCAGTATGAGCCTGCCTATATATTGAAATTCCGGCTATAAAGGGTGGTGGCACAATATTGGCAGTATATCTGTGATGTTTCACGTGAAGCATTACATATATTATGTCATTCCGAACGCATGTGAGGAATCTCGTGCCACTGCTAGTGAGCCTTATATTATAGTAACGTATGCCACTATGCATAGGCTTAAAAAATGGGGCATACTGTATTTTTATGAACATCTCACCATCCGGGCATGAGATCCTTCAGCTGCCGCTTCAGGATGACATTACTATTATGCTTCACGTGAAACATGCATAAAAATTACCCTCACCTCTTGAAACCAAGGCGTAGCTGCTTATATGTGCAGCAGCGGTGAATATACCGTCACAACATAACCGTGTATATATAAAAGGAGATACCCATGAAAATTACCCCATTACACGACCGCGTATTGGTAAAGCGCATTGAAGAAGAACAAAAAACCGCTGGCGGTATTATCATTCCAGATAGCGCGCAGGAAAAGCCAACCAAAGGTGAAATTGTAGCCGCCGGTAAAGGCAGCAAAGACGAAAACGGAAATGTGGTGCCGTTGGATGTGAAAGAAGGTGATACTGTGCTGTTTGCCAAATGGGGTGGCACGGAAGTGAAGGTGGACGGTGATGAGCTGTTGATCATGAAAGAATCAGACATTTTGGGCATCATCGAAGCTGCCTAAGTTAACATACTATATATAGAAGGAGAAAAACCATGGCTGCAAAGCAAATTGAACTAGGCCCTAAAGGCCGCGAGAGAATGATCGAAGGCGTGAATATTTTAGCAAACGCCGTAAAAGTAACCTTAGGCCCTAAAGGCCGCAATGTGGTACTGGAGCAATCCTTTGGTGCGCCACGTGTGACCAAAGACGGTGTGACCGTTGCAAAAGGCATTGAGCTGGAAGATCCGGTGCAAAATATGGGTGCGCAGATGGTAAAAGAAGTGGCCAGCAAGACCAATGATTTGGCTGGTGACGGTACCACTACCTCCACAGTGCTGGCACAAGGCATTGTACAAGAAGGTGCTAAGGCTGTTGCGGCAGGCCTCAACCCAATGGATTTAAAGCGCGGTATTGACCTTGCTACCAATGCAGCCATTGAAGCGATTCAGGCGCAATCAAAAGGCGTAAGCAACGATGCGGCCGAAATTGCACAGGTGGGTACTATTTCTGCAAATGGTGATGCCGAAGTGGGCGAGAAGCTGGCGGAAGCCATGCAGCGCGTGGGCAATGAAGGCGTGATCACAGTAGAAGAAGGCAAGAGCCTGGACTTTGAACTGGATGTGGTTGAAGGCATGCAGTTTGACCGTGGCTATCTGTCTCCTTACTTTGTCACCAATCCGGAGAAAATGTCTGTAGAGTTCGAAAACCCTTATATCTTGATTTTCGAGAAGAAGCTTTCTTCTCTGCAAAGCATGCTGCCATTGCTTGAAGCTGTGGTGCAGTCGGGCCGTCCGCTGCTTATCATTGCAGAAGATGTGGAAGGCGAAGCGCTGGCTACATTGGTGGTGAACAAGCTACGCGGTGGGTTGAAAATTGCTGCGGTGAAAGCACCTGGTTTTGGTGATCGTCGCAAGGCAATGTTGCAAGATATCGCTGTGCTAACCGGCGGTCAGTTGATCTCTGAAGAGCTGGGCGAGAAGTTGGAGAATGTGACGCTGGACCAGCTTGGTTCTGCCAAGAAGGTGAACATCACCAAAGAAGAAACCACCATCATTGACGGTGTGGGTGAGAAAGCAACGATCGATGCACGTGCGGAGCAAATCCGTAACGAGATCGAAAACACAAGCTCTGACTATGACCGTGAAAAGCTGCAAGAGCGCTTGGCGAAAATTGCTGGCGGTGTGGCTGTGTTGAAAGTGGGCGGTGCTACGGAGATCGAAGTGAAAGAGCGTCGTGACCGTGTGGATGATGCCCTAAACGCAACCCGTGCAGCGGTGGAAGAAGGCATTGTACCAGGCGGTGGTACGGCCTTGTTGCGTGCATCTATCGCGCTGGAAAAAATTGAGGCGATTAATGAGTCTCAAGCAGCCGGTATTAAGATCGTACGCCGTGCATTAGAAGCACCTGTGCGCCAAATTGCTGAAAATGCAGGCGTAGACGGTGCTGTAGTAGCCGGCAAGCTGAAGGAAAGCACGTCTGATGCAGAAATCTTCAACGCGCAAGATCTGGAATATGTGGATGCATTTAAGGCCGGTATTATCGACCCAACCAAAGTGGTGCGTACTGCTCTGCAGGATGCTGCCTCTGTGGCGGGTCTGTTGATCACCACCGAAGCATTGGTGGCCGATATTCCTGAAGAAAACAACAATGCCGGCGGTGCACCTGATATGGGTGGCATGGGTGGCATGGGCGGCATGGGCGGTTTCTAACCCACCTCCTTTTCACACTATTATATTCAAGAGAGGGGCTGCGTAGCAATACGCAGCCTCTTTTTTTGACGTCATCCTCGTATGGCGGCGTGATGTCATCTTGAGGCACATCATTGTCATTTCGAGCGACCTGCCCTCCGAAGCCTTGGCGTAGGAGGGATGCGAGAAATCTCGTGCCACCATAGCTGCGCCTTGTTTTGGAATGGAGTATGCCCTTATGGTGAGTATCTCTACATTGTGGCATACGCAGCTTTTATATATGCCTCACCATCCGGGCATGAGATTCCTCGCTTCACTGCATTAGGGTATAACACTAAAGGTGCGGATGGCATTAAAGGAAAGAATACTGCTGCTGCGTTGCAAGCATTCTGCAATGACCATTATTTAGAGCATAAAGAACGAGATGCAGAGCCAAAACTGGTGAATATAGAGACAAAAACACGTTGCATTCAACGCTATGGATAAATGCTAATAGGTATAGAAAAATCTGCACCTAATAACACTTATATTTTCTAATATATACTATATTTTATTTTAATAAAACTATTTTTTACTACAACACAGTTTTTTTGTGACAGATAAAATACGCCGACTACACTTGACCTCCGTGCTGCAAATGGCTAATGCCCAGCACAGCATTTTTAAAAAGGCGAGTATTATGACATCCAACGATCAGGAACTACGCGGATCTACCCCATTTTTTGGTGCAAATAGCACCTATATTGCCGAGATTTACGAGCAATATTTGCTGGATCCAAACAGTGTAGATGCAAGTTGGAAGGCGCAATTTGCTGCATTGGGTGATAATAGCACGCAGCTAGAGCAAGATTTTGGTGGCCCAGCATGGGATGCAAATCCAAGCAAGATTGTAGGCCATGTGAGCAAGGAAGAACGCGCTGCGCGTGCTGCATCTGCAAAATCCGGTGCTAATGATAATGCCGATAACAGCGCCAGTTCTCTTTCTGTGCGTGCGCATATGCTGATTCGTGCCTATCGTGTACGTGGCCATTTGTTGGCGAATCTGGATCCTTTGGGACTAACGGTGCGTGAGTCTCACCCAGAGTTGGACCCGGCGCATTATGGTTTTTCTGATGATGATATGGATACAGAGATTTATCTGGATGGCTGGTTGGGCTACGAAAAACTCACATTGCGCGATATTATTACCATCCTAAAGCAATCTTACAGCCAAAATTTTGCCATTGAATTTATCCATATTCAAAGCTTGGAGAAAAAGCAGTGGCTGGAGAATGAGATTGAGAGCACGCTTGGGCGCCCATCTCTGAATGCAGATGAGAAAAAGAACATACTGCAAACATTGGTAGAAGTGGTGGGTTTTGAAGAATTTTTACACAAGAAATTCCCAGGCGCGAAGCGTTTCTCAGCAGAGGGCGGTGAAAATTTGATTACGGCAATGGATGCAGCGGTAAATGTGGCTGCTAGCATGGGTGTGAATGAGGTGGTAGTCGGCATGCCACACCGCGGCCGCTTGAATGTGCTAACGAACTTTATGCGTAAGCCTTATGCTGCCATGCTTTCAGAGTTTCAGGGTAATTTGGCTTTGCCGGAAGATATTGAAGCCTCAGGTGATGTAAAATACCATTTAGGTGCCTCTGCAGACCGTGATTTTCAGGGTAATCAGGTGCATTTGTCGCTTACACCTAACCCATCGCACTTAGAAGCGGTGAACCCAGTGGTATGCGGCCGTGTCCGCGCCAAGCAAGACCAAGCGAGTGATGCTAACCGCGAAACCGTGATGGGTATTTTGTTGCATGGTGATGCCGCTTTTTGTGGTCAGGGCATTGTGCCAGAGACCTTGGCGTTTAACGACCTTGAGGGCTATAAAACCGGTGGTACGGTACATATTGTGGTCAACAACCAAATTGGGTTTACCACCAACCCAGAAAATGGCCATACTTCGCCATACCCGACCGATGTGGCGATGACCATTCAGGCACCGATTTTCCATGTGAATGGCGATGACCCAGAAGCGGTGGCGCATGCCGCACATATTGCAGCAAAATACCGCCAGCGTTACCAAAAAGACGTGGTGATTGATATTTTCTGCTACCGTAAGCATGGCCATAATGAGGGTGATGAGCCGATGTTCACCCAGCCGAAAATGTATAAGGTAATTAAGCAGAAAGACAGCCCGCGTGATATTTATGCGCAGCGCTTGATTGCTGAGGGAACCATTACGCAAGCCGATTACGACAAGATGCTATCGGATTGGGATGATTACTTGGAAAAAGAGCATGCTGCGTCACAAAGCTTTAAGCCAAACAAGGCCGATATGCTGGAAGGTAAATGGACAGGTTTGAAACATATTCGCAGCGGTGAAAAGCCGGTGGTAGACACAGGTGTGCCGATCAAAAAACTAAAATCCTTAGGTAAGTTGCTTTCAGAAAAGCCAGAGAGCTTTAAACTGAACAATAAAGTGGCACGCATGTTGGATGCGAAGGCCAAGATGATTGCGTCTGGTGAGGGCCTAGATTGGGCTGCGGGTGAAGGCCTTGCATTTGCAAGCTTACTGGAAGAAGGGCACAAAGTGCGCTTAAGCGGGCAGGATGTGATGCGCGGCACGTTCAGTCACCGTCATTCCGGCATGGTAGACCAAGAGACAGAAGAGGTGTATGCACCGCTAAACCGCATCAGCGACGATGTGCGCTATGAGTTTATTAACTCGAACCTCTCTGAATTTGGGGTGCTGGGCTTTGAATATGGCTACAGTATGACAGACCCAAGCGCGCTGACCATTTGGGAAGCTCAATTTGGTGATTTTGTGAACGGAGCGCAGATCATTATCGACCAATTTATTGCCAGTGCAGAAGCCAAATGGCTGCGCATGAGTGGCTTGGTAATGCTGTTGCCGCATGGCTATGAAGGCCAAGGGCCAGAGCATAGTTCGGCACGTATTGAGCGCTTCTTGCAGCTTTCTGCAGATGATAACTGGCAGGTGGTGAATTGCACCACGCCAGCCAATATTTTCCACGCGCTGCGCCGCCAGTTGCACCGTGATTTCCGTAAACCACTGGTGGTGTTCACGCCAAAATCATTGCTGCGCCATAAGCGTGCCACCTCCAGTTTGGATGAGATGAAAACGGGCACGAGCTTCCAGCGTGTGATCGGTGAGATTGCAACAGGCAAAGAGATTACTGCAGATAGTAAAATCCGCAAGGTGCTGATTTGTAGCGGTAAGGTCTATTACGACTTGCTGGATGCGCGCGAAGAAAAGGGCATTAAAGACGTGGCGATTGTGCGTTTGGAGCAGTTCTACCCATTCCCAGAATCTGACCTACTAAAAGAGCTGAAGCGTTATAAAAATGCAGAGGTAGTGTGGGTACAAGAAGAGCCAGAAAATAATGGTGGATGGCAGTTTGTAGACCGTCGTATTGAGGCTGTGCTTGGTAAGGCTGGTGGCAAGGCCACTCGCCCAACTGTGGTGGCACGCCCAGCCGCAGCCAGCCCAGCCGT
>JAHDHN010000072.1 GCA_020631295.1 Rickettsiales bacterium | reverse complement strand
TGTCTAACGCAGAAGCATCTTCACCGTCTTCCAACAGCAACGCAATCACCTTATTTACCGCCACATTGGTGGTGCCATCTGCCACAATAATTTTAGCAAGCGTGCCTTCATCCACCGCTTCCACTTCCATGGTCGCTTTATCGGTTTCAATTTCGGCAATTACATCACCCGGCGCGATAACGTCGCCCTCTTTCTTTAGCCATTTGGCAAGCGTGCCGTCTGTCATAGTAGGCGATAAGGCCGGCATGGTTATTTGAATTGGCATATTGCTACACTCCTTTTATTACGCAGCGTCTTTACGGAAACACACTTGTTCCACGGCATCAATCACATCACTCTCTTTTGGTAAGGCCAGTGCCTCTAAATTTGCGGCATAGGGCAGCGGTACATCTGCACCGCATACGCGAAGTGCCGGCGCATCCAGCGCATCAAAACAATGTTCCATGGCAATAGCTGCCACTTCACTGGCCATGCCAGCCACCGGCCAGCCTTCTTCCACCGTTACCAAACGGTGCGTTTTTTCCACACTTTGCTTAATAGTCGTCACATCTAAAGGGCGCACCGTGCGCAAATCTATCACCGCAGCGCTGATGCCTTGTTTCTCCAGCGCCTCTGCAGCACGCAGGCTGGTGCCCACGGTAATGCCATAGGCCACCAAGGTAACATCGCTTCCTTCACGCACCACCGCTGCTTTGCCTAATTCCAAGGTGAAATCATCACCATCGGGCACGTCGAAACTTTCGCCGTAAATCATCTCATTTTCTAAGAATACTACCGGGTTAGGGTCTGCGATGGCGGCTTTTAGCAAGCCTTTAGCACTGGCGGCATCGTACGGAATCACCACTTTTAGGCCCGGCACATGGGCATACCAGCTGGCATAGCATTGGCTGTGCTGCGCGCCCACGCGGCTGGCGGCACCGTTAGGGCCGCGGAATACGATGGGGCAGCGCACTTGGCCACCGCTCATATAGTTGGTTTTGGCAGCAGAGTTGATGATCTGGTCAATGGCCTGCATGCCAAAATTCCAGGTCATGAATTCTACAATCGGCTTCAAGCCTGCAAAGGCAGCACCCACTGCAAGGCCCGCAAAGCCATGCTCAGTAATGGGAGTGTCAATCACACGTTTGGGGCCAAATTCATCCAGCAGCCCTTCCGTTACCTTATAGGCGCCCTGATATTCGGCTACTTCCTCACCCATCACAAACACATCTTTATCCTGGCGCATCATCTCCGCCATGGCATCTCTTAGGGCTACACGAACTGTTGTTTTTGTCATATTTCTGTCCTCTGTCATCCGTCTCCCGTCCTCTGTTTAACGCAACACGTCAGTGTAAAGTTCATTTGCATCCGGCTCGGGGCTGTTCTGCGCAAATTCTGCGGCTTCATTCACTTCAGCACGTACTTTTTTATCCAGTGCCTTTAGCGCATCCTCATTCGCATATTTTTTCTGCAGCAATATCTTCTTCAGCCCCTCAATGGGGTCCTTATTTTCCTTGATATTGGCTACTTCATCCTTGCTACGATATTTCGCCGGATCCGACATAGAATGGCCGCGATAGCGATAGGTCTTCATTTCCAAAATCATGGGGCCTTCGCCGCCGCGCACATATTCCACCGCTTCCATGCCTGCTTTGCGCACGGCATCAATATCCATGCCGTCTACCTGCTTGCCAGGAATGCCAAAGGCCTCACCGCGGCGATAAAGCTGCGTGGTAGCACTTGAGCGTTGCACGCTGGTGCCCATGGCATATTCGTTATTTTCGATCACATAAATCACCGGCAAGTTCCATAAAGACGCCATGTTAAATGCCTCATAGACCTGGCCCTGATTGGCCGCACCATCACCAAAATAGGTGAGGCAAATATGGTCATTGCCACGATAGTCATTGGCAAAGGCAAGACCTGTACCAATCGGCACATTGGCGCCAACGATACCGTGGCCGCCATAAAACGCATTTTCTGTATCAAACATATGCATCGAGCCGCCTTTACCGCGCGAACAGCCAGTTTCACGGCCTAATAGCTCCGCAAAAATTACTTTTGGGTCGGTGCCAATGGCCAGCATGTGGCCATGGTCGCGGTAGGTGGTGATCACTTGATCGCCATGCTTAATGCAGTCCTGCAAGCCTACTACCACGGATTCCTGGCCAATATACAGGTGGCAAAACCCGCCAATCAGCCCCATGCCATAGAGCTGGCCGGCTTTTTCCTCAAAACGGCGGATCATCAACATCTGCTCATAGAGATGCAGCAATGTGTTTTTGCTGTCGTCTGGTGTTTGAAGCGATTGCTTGGCTTTGCGAATTGCAGAATCTGGCGTTACCATAGTGCCCGTCCTTAATGCTTATATTTTCAGTCTTTTACATTCTTGTGGCATGCACTATGCCACAGCCCCCACCCCTGATGCAACGATAAAGCGCATTGTTAAGACTGAGAATCAGTTGCAATATAATATCTGTGAGGTGAAATAGGGATGAAATAGGACAATTATTATGTTTCACGTGAAGCATAAGATAATGTAGGCCCACATTTGCATTTATGACATTCTTGCAAAGAAGTGTTTATATTAAGCGTTTTAATATTTTTTTAACACTTTGTCCTTACAGTGCCAAAGAGAAATAGCTGTTAAACTTATGCATAAAGAAACAAGCATATGAATGAAAACTATAATAGGAAAGATGCTGAATTTTACCGTCTGGCTGTGAAAATAGCTCATGCTGCATTTGTTTCATCCAGGCAAAATATGTTAAAGACACTTAAGCTCTCAAATAAATCTACAGAAGAGGCGTTTAAGGCCGTAATAGATGAGTTATCTGGTTATTTAGAAACAACAGATTCTTTTGTACCTGAAGAACAGCTAAAAGACTATCATCTAATTTATGAAGCACATGGCGCAGAAGAGGCCGTGTATATGTGTTTATGTGCGCATTATCAGAACTATTTTGATGTGCCTATGAAAGGTAGTTTTTTAGAAACAGTCGACCAGGTGCGTTTTCACACCGATGTTATGTTGGGAAAAGACAAGTTAGTGTTTGATATGTCTGCGGTGCCAGGCTTATTACATGCATTACATGAATCTCGACCAGATGAAGGGGATTTGCCAATAGGTGTGGATTTAGATCAATATGATAACATACGAATTTATAAGGCTATGCTTAAGTTATCTTGTTCCACTACACTTGCCTCAACGGATGTTGCACACTGGCCTTTTGAAAATGGGCAAGCTTTAATGGCGACTATTTCCCCATTATACAGCACACCAGAACGGCAGAAAGGTATCTCCCGCGAGGCACTTGAGGCACAAATTGGGAGCTTAGATCTACTCCAGAAATTATCTAACCAGAGTCAGAGTTTTTTTAACGACTTCGTAGATTATTTCTATGAGATGAGCTGTTATGGAGTGGCACTTGATTTTGGTAAAATGGAGAAGCATACATGGTTCCATAATTTGGACACAGATGCAGCAACGATCCGTTTTATTGATACCTCTAAAGCAACAAAGAAATTTATCTATATTGAACGGCACTCCCATTTTTTTGAAGTTGCACTATGTCTTTTTGCACCAGAGCAGCACATGATGCGTTATTATTATTTACCTGAAGATAGTTATCGCATGTCTGATATTCAACCACATCAGATGATGGATATGGGTTTTAGGCATGCTATGGCAGAGCTTAAAAATGTAGATGGTAGCTATATCACTAATGAACAGTTACAGAACCATAATATTAGTGCGTTATATGACTGTTTCATGGGTAAAATGATAGTTGCTATGGAACGCCATAATCTACAAGAAATTGAAATCAGCGATTATTTTAAAGATGAAGTTGTTCAAATGCAGACATGTATTGGAAAGAAGCGCTCCCATTGGGTAAAACCTTTCTTAAAATTTTCATCCTTATTAGAGCGGGATTTTGATACTAAAGAACCAGAACGAGATGCGGCTATAGATGCCATTAAATCTGTACATTTTTCTATGGATACAGAGCGAGTGAACCTTAGTTTTGCAAAATTGATAGAGGCGCGCAAAGCACTACTTACACGTGAGCGCTAAATGTATGCTCATAATTGTGCTTCACGTGAAGCATAAAACAAACCCATCACACACGTTCCACGCGTGGGTCTAGTGCGTCGCGCACGCCTTCGCCGATGAATACCAATGCGGTGAGGGTGAAGGTGAGCAACCCAAAGGTGGTGAGGCCCAGCCAGGGTGCGTTCAGGTTATTTTTTCCCTGTGCCAGCAATTCGCCCAGTGAGGCACTGCCAGGTGGCAGGCCAAAACCCAAAAAGTCCAGCGAGGTGAGCGCTGTGACCGAGCCAGCCAACACAAAAGGCATATAGGTAATGGTAGCCACCAAGCTGTTGGGTAGTACGTGGCGCAGCAATATTTTCCAGCTTGGCACGCCAATGGCACGGGCGGCCATCACATAATCTTGCTTGCGGGTTTTTAAGCATTCGGCGCGTACCACGCCCACATAGCCTGTCCAGCCGAATAATAACATAATCCCAAACAGCCACCATACATTGGGTGTGATCACGCTGGATAAAATCATGATGATGAACAGAGTGGGCAGTGCGCTGAAAATTTCCAACACGCGCTGGCCGATAAGGTCAAACCAGCCGCCCACATAGCCTTGTACTGCACCGACTAATACACCAATAATGGCAGTAAGCACAGTGAGCGCCAGGCCAAATAACACACTTACGCGGAAGCCATAAAGCAAACGCGCCAGCACATCGCGCGCTTGGTCATCTGTGCCCAACCAATTTTGCAGGCTGGGCGGTGAGGGTGCTGCGGCTTCCAGCTCGTAATTGATGGTGTCATAAGAAAAGGCGATGGGTGGCCAGATCATCCAGCCTTTTTCTTGAATGAGTGTTTTAACATAAGGATCGCGGTAATCGGCCTCTGTATCAAAATCGCCGCCAAAGGTGGTTTCAGGGTAGCTCTGCATAATGGGCATATAGAATTTGCCGTCATAACGCAGCAATATGGGTGCGTCATTCGCCACAAATTCCGCTGCAAGTGTAAGCACAAATAACACGCCAAAACAGCAAAAACTTACCCATGCGCGCCTGTTGCGCTTAAACCGTGCCCAAAATCCTTGCAGCAATTGCATTTATGCTAGCCGATCAACAGAAAGTTTAAAGCCTAGCTGATGTAAAATTACGGCCAATGTATCAAGACGTGGGTTGCCTTTATCCGAAAGGGCTCTGTACAACCCAGCTCTGTCAAACCCTGTATCTTTTGCAAGTTTTGACATGCCTCCTTGTGCAGCCGCAACGTCTCTTAATGCACGTAGAAACTCATGCACATCACCGTCTTTGGCATACTCGTCCAATGTGAGCTGTAGGTATGACTGCGCTCTCTCTGGTGAAGACAAAATATCTGCATGTACTGCATCTATTGTGCGTAAAGTGGTCATTTTATTACTCCTCATATTGTGCCCAATAGGCACGTGCTTTTTTTATATCCTGTGCTTGAGTACGTTTGCTTCCAGCACATAAGAGCACGATAATCTTTTCACCGTCTCTG
Source organism: Rickettsiales bacterium (assembly GCA_020631295.1). GTDB lineage: Bacteria > Pseudomonadota > Alphaproteobacteria > Rickettsiales > UBA8987 > JAHDHN01. The sequence goes on along the minus strand of JAHDHN010000072.1, from coordinate 1,285 downwards.
CCAAAATACACTCGGTAACCTGAGCCAAAATCTAAACGCAACTCAAATATACCACCACCCAAAGATTTATAATCACCCATATTACCAAGTGACAATCTTCCTACACGCTTCATAATACGTGTGGCTGTGCTAATATCCTTAAGCTCTTTTATCCACTGAGTATAAGGTTCCTTGCCTGATTTAGTAGCATAAACAATAACATCAAATGGGTATGACGGTTTTATCATAGCATATATGTAGACTATTGTCTACATTTGTCAAATATATTCAGATAGTGTTATCATGAAAATTACAGCTACTTCACTGGCACCAGCTGGTAGAAATAAAACACATCGCTGCGTTCGGCATTGAGTGCCTTGGGCAGTAATTTGATGGTTTCAAACTGGCCAGACTGGTCTTCCAAATCATTATAGCGGCTGAGCATAAGTGCCACGCGGCCTTCTGCCTCTGCAGCGCTGAACGGATAGCGCGCCATAAACGCATCGGTAGGTGGCACTGCATCATCCACCTTAAATACTGGGTAATGTGCACCGGTTTGTGGGTCTTGGAACATATAGCTCAGTACCGTGGCCATGGTGCGGTCATCGGTTACGGCATAGCCATTATGCTTTACCAGAAGCTCATGGGTTTTGTCGTAAATCGGTGCGTAATAGGGCAAATAAAGCTTGGCATCGGTACGGTGTTGCAGCGTGTTTATTTTGCCCACATGGAAACCAAAAAACACCACCAGCGCCCATAGGAGCGACAGCATCACCAGCTTCTCATTGCCCTGGCGAAAGAGCGCCTGCACCACTTGTGGCAGCGCGGTGACATAGATCATCGCCAGCCATGTGGGTGAGATATCCGTAAAAGCTGCCAGCAGCAGCGCCGTGTAAAACATAGGCAGCAGAAACAGTGACAACAGGCGGTTTTTCACACCAAATGCAGGGCGGATGATGAAGCATAAAAATAGCGCAATAAACAAAATGGGCCCGAAGGAAAGCAGCTGCTGGTATAAAAACGCAAAGGCACCGCCCAGATTGAATGCAATGCCGCTTTCACTGATGGAGTTGAGCATATATTTCCAGGTGATAAAACCATGCTCAATTAGCCACAGCAAATGTGGCGAAGCAACCAGGCAGGCCACAATAAGCGCTGGCAGCAAGCCACGCAATATAAGCGGGCGCGTATCGGCATAAGACGCCAGATATAACAGCGTGGCCAGCACAGCAAACAAAATGCCCATATGCACATAGAGCCCTAATCCCAGCGCAATGCCATACCCAATCCAGCTGAGAAAGCGCTG
>JAHDHN010000071.1 GCA_020631295.1 Rickettsiales bacterium | reverse complement strand
TACAAATTCACGCCATCGGCGCGTTGTTGCATGAAGCGCTCATAGAATGCTTTGTCTTCCACGCTCACACCGCCGCCAGGCACAATATTGGCCTTGAGGAAAATAACTGTTTCCACCATCTCGGTGTCTTTCTGGGTGCTGCGGAAGGCATTGCCCACGAATGGCAAGCGAGACACGCCCGGCACGCCGCTGGTTTGGTTCACCATGCGTTCTTCAATCAGACCGCCAATCACGATGATTTCATTGTCTTTCAATCGCGCGACAGAGTCCAGCTCGCGCACTTCCACCACCGGTACAAGCGAGGTGATGTTGCTCACATCCACGCCGTTATTATCCGCAGCAATTTGCGCGGCCACAATCTCCACACCCGGGTCACTGCGCTCCTCGGTAATGCGCGACAGGCTCGGGCGGATATTCAGCAGCACCTCATTTTTCTCCACATCAATGGATGGGTGCAGCGAGAGAATCACGCCAATGGGCACGGTCTTGATCTCGCTTTCCACATTGGTACGGCTTGTAGTGTCATTATTGGCAATGCTTTGCGTTTCACGCTCCACATTCAGATCAAAATACACATAATTCTGCGCGAAGCTCAGCACGGCATGCTGGTTGTTCATGGCGTGCAAGCGCGGGCTGGAAATGGTTTTGGTCACGCCAAATTCTTCCAGCAGCTGCACGGTGGGGTTCAGCGTGGTGTTCTCGCTGATGCCAAACAGCTCAGAGGTCGCAAAATTAAGCAACACGGGCGTGCCTGCAGTGCCGGCCGTGGCCGCATTAAAGGCGCCTGCCACGCTCACATTCGGGTTGCTGCTATTAATCAAATTCCAATCCACGCCAGTGCGGTAGCGGTCATTCAGTGCCACTTCCACCACTTTGGCCTCAATAATCACCTGGGCGCTATGGCTGGCATGGGTGGCATCCAAATAGCGCTTTACTGCGCGTTGCGTTTTGGCATTGCCAAACACGCTGATAATGCCTGCTGCGCGGTTGATGCTCACGCGCGCTGCTTGCGTGGCTGCATCTGCTTCATCTCCAGCATCGCCGTATGATTGCAGCATGGCGCGCACGCCTGCTTCCACCGTGCTCCAAAAATCACTATCGGTCGTGGAGGTCTTAATCTGATTCTTGGAACCGGTATTCGTGCCGCTGCCGGTGCTGTCGGTCCCTAAATCGGTGTTCACATTCACCTCGCCACTGGAGGTGCGGTCTAGGTTTAGAATATTGAAGCGGTAATTCACCATGGTCGGTGCATCATCTTCCACATGCAGCACATTGCCCTGAATACTATAGCGCAACCCGGCCAGATCACAAATGCGCGATACGGCCTCAATGAACGGAGTGTCATAGGCAGAAAGGGTCACGCCGCCTGTCACATTATTGGCGATATTCACATTCACCTTTGCCTTGCGTGCAAGCTCCAACAGCAAATCTTTGGCGGGCACAGCGCTGGTGGCATTCACCGTTACAATGCTGCGAAAATGTGTGGGTAAATTGGCGCTGTTACTGCTTGGCATTTCAATGCCCATCACATGATGGTAATGGTTTTTGTGCGCGTTAGTGGTGGGCGCAGCTGCGGGCAGTGCTTTTAGCTCGCCTTGCCAATTATCGTTCTGTTTAAAATTTTGCTCGGCATAGTCACGCTCACGGCTGGTGGCGTCACTCACATTATTGCCATTGATGCGCAGATCATTGCAGCTGCATAATAGCAGCGAGCTAGCCAAAATAAACCCTGAAATAATATGTGTTCTCATAGTAATACCTTGTGCCTTTTTCTGCGTCATACCGCGGCGTGACCGCGGTATCCAGAGCTGCAACGCTATCTCTCTCTTAGTCGCCCTCGATCCCGTAGATAAACCACGGGATGACGCTTTTAATATGCTAAAATCAGTGCACCAAGCAGCGCTGGGGCAAAGGGAAAATGGTCGGATTTCTTGACAATTTTCCAGGTTATTCCAAGCAAAATGCCTAGCACGCCGCTGTAAAAAAGAAAAGCGATTATTCCTGCCCATGAAAGCAGCACACCAATGCCAAGTAGTAGCTTCACATCGCCTAATCCCAACGCAGGCTTGCCTTTGAGTGTGCTAACAATCCAGCCAAGTGCAAAAAAGCCGCCGGCCAGCGCAAGCCCACGCAAAACCGCAAATAACAGGCTATGATCTGTTTGCCAGATGATCAAGAAAGCCAGCAGAATGAAGCAAAAAGTGAGCCTATCTGGAATAAGGTAATGTTCCAGGTCAATCACTATAATTGTAAGGATCACCAGCCACAAGGCGGCATACAAATAAAAAAGCGGCGAGGAGAGCGGTGCAAGGCTGCTTGCATAGAGCGCCAAAAGCCCGCCTGCGGTGAGCAGTTCAATGAGCGGGTAACGCCAGGAGATTGCCGCGCCGCAATGGGCGCATTTCCCACGTGAAAACAGCCATGAACATACCGGCACCAGGTCTTTTATGCCTAGCCTTGCATTGCAGCTGGGGCAGGTGGAAGGTTGGCTGACAATATTTTGCTTGCGCGGCAGGCGATAGGTCAGCGCAGCTACAAAGCTGCCCAGTGCAAGCCCGCATAATAGCAAACTTAGCAGCGGGAGCATGAGAGCTTGAGGCGTTTGGCCAATTTCTTGGGCATGATGGCGGTGAGATAGCCTGGGAATTTTTGCAGATTGGCCAGCATCTCGGCCTCTTTACCGGCGCCGAAGAAAATATCACCGCGTGCGGCACCCTTAATGGCGCCGCCTGTGTCTTGCGCAATCATCAGCTGGGTAAAATCATAGATCTTGCCGTTTTGTTCCACCGCTGTTTCCAGCCATACTGGCATACCCATGGGGATATGGCGCTTATCCACCGCTAAGCTCCGCATAGGGGTAACCGGCACGCCTTGCGAGCCGATGGGAAAGCCGTGCTCTAGCAAGCGAAAATACACATAAGACGGGTTTTGGTGCATCACTTGCACGCTCTTGTTTTTATGCTTGTACAGCCAGTCTTTCAGCACATCACCGTTCATTTCTTCCTTGGTAAAATAGCCCTTATCAATCAAATGCCGGCCAATGGAGTTATAGGCCTTGCCGTTCTTGTTATGATAGCCCACCATTACCTGTTTTCCATCGGGCAGAATCACCTGGCCAGAGCCTTGAATATGCAGAAAAAACAGCTCGATAGGATCGTCCACATAAAGCAGCGGTGTCACCTTGCCGGTCAGCGCACCTGCATCAATCTCTCTGCGGGTATATTTGGTGCGCAGGCCATCACTGTTGGGTGTGGGGTAAATAGGGTGCTTATAGCGCGTGGTTTTCGTCCAGCTGCCTTTTAAAGTGGGAATGTAATAGCCCGTGAAAAAGCCTTCTTCACGCATGCTAGGCAGGGTCACAGGGGTAAAGTATTTACGAAAAAACGCATCACGCCAGCCAGGGTGTTGTTGCTGGTTGCTCAGCGCATTTGCTTTATTGCACAGAGGCAGCCAATCTTGCTTATTGCCCATCATCTTTGGCAGTACAGTGGCGGGCTTTTCAATGGCGCTGCAGGAGCGCAAAAAGGCCTGCATTATGCCGGCATGGTCGTCATGCTTGGCAGAAAGCTCCCAGCCATAAAGCTGCTGCACATTAGTGGCCTGTGTTGAAACTATGTAAAATACAGAGAATAAAAGCGATAATCGGCGTAATACTATGGAAAAAACATAGTTTGTCCTATGTACTCCTCGTATCATATGGCAATCACCGTCCAGTTCGGGTTCTGGTTGGTGAGGGTACGGGCAAATACCCACTCATCGGTCACCAATTTGGTGGTGCTACTGCCTTGTGGGTTGCCCTCTTTATCTTTGGTAATAAAGAGCTGCTCGCCTTCAAATTTCACTGTTATTTCCGCGCGCTTGCGTGTGCCCATGCCTATATGGGTAATGTCGGTTGCCATAATGCGTACCAAGGTGCTGTAATGCTGCGTGCCTGCCTTGGCACGTGTCTCTATCGCATCGGCCAGGCCCTCATATACGCTTTTATGCAAAAAGGCCTTCACCGGCGAAAGGTCACTGTCTGCATAGGCATGCAGTACCATCTCATAGGCTGCTTCGGCACCGTCCAAAAAATGCTGCAGGGAAAAATCAGGGTCAATGCTGCGGATTTCTTCTACCACAGTGACCATGGAGTTGGGAATGTCTGCGGCCATGGCCTCACTGGCGGCCTCTGCTTTGGCTTGCGCTTGCTTTTTCTGGCGCAGCTCTTTTTCCACCTGCTGTTGGCGCTGCTCCAGCTCATCGGTCGTGGCATCTTTCACGCCTAATACAGAGCGCAATTTTAGCCCCACCACCACGGCAAGCACCAATGCAATCAGACTAATCGGATCCATAATTTCCCTTTCGTATTTGGGCACTAAAGTATATTACATGCGGCATGTCAAACGCCATTGCACTTTCTGAGGTTACAAAACGTTATGCCATCAAAGGGGCAAGCGCCAAAACCGCCTTGGACGATGTTTCGCTTTCCATTCCACAGGGCAGTTTCTTTGGGCTGCTTGGGCCCAACGGTGCAGGAAAATCGACGCTGATTAATATTCTTGCTGGGCTGGTGCGTAAAACAGAGGGTAGGGTGGAAATAGCGGGGCTGGACCAAGATGCAGAGCCAACCAAAAGCCGCATGCAGCTGGGCATTGTACCGCAAGAAGTGGTGTTGGATCCGTTTTTTACGGTGGCAGAAACATTGGAACATTATGCCGGCTATTTTGGCGTGCGCCCGAAGGAGCGCATTACCGAGCGCTTGCTGAAAGATATGTCGCTGCAGGACAAGGCCAATGTGAATTCGCGCCGGCTTTCTGGCGGCATGAAGCGCCGTGTGCTCATTGCCAAGGCGCTGGTGCATCAGCCGCCCATTTTGGTGCTGGATGAGCCCACTGCTGGTGTGGATGTGGAATTGCGCAGTCAGCTATGGGAGTATGTATCGCGGCTGAATAAAGAGGGGGTAACAGTGCTGCTCACCACCCATTATCTGGAAGAGGCCGAGGCCTTATGTGATCGCCTGGCGATTATCAATCACGGGAAAATTATTGCTAACGATTCGATGCAGCAGATGAAGCAGCAATTTGGCGCGAAGCAAATATGTGTGACGCTGAAGCGCAACGCAACAAAGGCTGAGATTGCACAGCTGGAAGGTGCAGAATTGCAGGCAGATGGCAAAACACTGCTGCTGCCATATCATTCCGGTGCGTTAGCCATCCAGCAGCTGGCTGCGCTTTCTGATTTGCCGGTGGAGGATATCTGCACGCAGGAAACGGATTTAGAAACCATCTTCCGCCAGTTGGTGACATAATTAATAGTGAAACCCTTGCGAAAGCGAGGGGCCAGGGCAACAAGGCAAGAAAAGTGCTTGGTAACCCTGGACCCCGGGTCTTCGCCCGGGGATACAAGAGGTGTTGAGCAAAGCGTAACATGACCAAAAACGATTGGGATAATTTTAGCAAGTCAGTGGCGCCATTGCCGAAGAAGGCGCGTGTGAAGCCTCTCACCATAATGGAGAAACCGAAAAAGACGCAGCCAGAAACGCAGCAAGAAAATGCACCAGAATGGCGAAATGCGGGTGGCGTGATATCGGAAATTCCCATGTTGGGGAATATGGGCGGGCTTTCAAAGCAAAAACAGCGGCAGATGGCGCGCGGGCAATTTGTGTATGAAGCGATGCTGGATTTGCATGGCATGCGGCATGATACGGCTGAGAATGCCTTTCGGCAGTGTATTTTACGCAAGGACGGCAAGCGCAATTTATTGATAATTACCGGAAAAGGAGCCGAAAATAAAGGGGTGCTGAAAACCGCCCTGCCGCGCTGGTGCGAACAACCCGCCTTGGCCGCACGCATCTTGTGCCTCGCCTGCGCCCACCCGTCCCATGGCGGCACCGGTGCGTATTATATAGTGCTGCGGAAGGGGTAGCGTATAGTAAGATCGCTTAACTTATTAAGAAGAATTGTTCCCTGTGGTTTAGCCACAGGGTCAAATGGTGATGCAGCATAACTGGTGCATTTGATCCTGCGGACGAGCCGCAGGAAACGGCCATATTGAGTATGGAGAGTATTAACTACACACCCATTCCACGGTCTTGTGCATATTTCTCAAGGTCTAGGATTTGGGTTTGTAAGTTGCTTGAAGTGTTTTCTTCTCCCCCATTTTTTGCTTCAAAATAAAAAAAGTGAAAAAAAGTGATTTTAGCCGTTGACGGGTAGGAAAGCGATGATTATACAGGGCGTCCTTTTCGGGGAGAGGATGCGTCTTTCGCCCCGTACGTATGGTGAAATTTTACAGTAAAATGGCACCGTTTTTGACAAGTTTGGAATCATCAGGAAAAGGAAGGCAGTAGCGTGCTGACAACTATGACTTATTACTCATAATAGGTCTTCACTCGCACACTATTGTTGGAATTTTTTTCATGCAAATTTATAAGCTACGTTCTTATTTATTTAAGAATAGTGTGTCGGGAAAGTACAATTCCGCATCACTTTAAGTGATGCATTTTTAATAACCGATGAATAGTCGGATCAAAACTTAAGAGTTTGATCCTGGCTCAGAATGAACGCTGGCGGCAGGCTTAACACATGCAAGTCGAACGATTAAAGCACCTTCGGGTGTGTATAAAGTGGCAAACGGGTGAGTAACACGTGGGAATATACCTTTTAGTCTGGGACAACAATTGGAAACGATTGCTAATACCGGATGTGCTCTACGGAGGAAAGATTTATCGCTAAAAGATTAGCCCGCGCTAGATTAGCTAGTTGGTGAGGTAATGGCTCACCAAGGCAACGATCTATAGCTGGTCTGAGAGGATGATCAGCCACACTGGGACTGAGACACGG
>JAHDHN010000070.1 GCA_020631295.1 Rickettsiales bacterium | reverse complement strand
AGCAGAGAAAAAACGGCAGAATAAATATAAAGGCAGCCAGCACAGAGAGCAGCTGCCCTTCGGCCTCACTGCTAGCCAGGCGGTAGGTGATCAGCACCACCAGTGCGTTTTTATAGATGTTGTCATTACACGCACCCAAGGCCTGCAGGCAGAGCAGCGGAATAAAACGGCGTGAGGCTAATCTGTTAGATTTCATATGCATATCTGGCCTTATATAGTAAAGTCACTTAACAATTCATAATCTTGTTTCCTGCGATTTGCCTGTCCGCCATAGCCTTGGCGACGGCGGAGCCGCAGGATCAAATACAAAAATTATGCTATCGCACCATTTGACCCTGTGGATAAACCACAGGGAACTGTACTTTTTATGAATTGTTAATCAACATCTCTATATCATAATATAAAACATTGTTCAATAACTTGGTGAGTGGGTATTAATTATGTAGGTTACTATAACTGCTAAAGGGGTAGAATATCTCGACAGTATCTAAGCCGCAGGCAGCAGGTGCTGCTGCAGTTTTTCGATGGCGCGGGCCTCAATCTGGCGTACGCGTTCTTTAGAGATATTATACACGCCGCTAAGATCTTCCAGCGTAGCAGGCGGCTCTTGCAGTTTGCGTTGCTGCAAAATATCTTGCTCGCGCGCATTTAGCTGCTGCATGGCTTCGTAAAACTTGGCTTTACGCCATTGCATTTCACTGCTTTCAGCCAGCACCAGCTCATGGCTGTCACTCTCATCCGTTAGAAAATCGCCAAATTCGCTGGTGTCATCTTCATGCGATACTTTGCGGTGAATGGAAAGATCCGAGCCACTCATCCGCTCGTCCATCTCCAGCACATCACTTTCTTGCACAGAAAGATCGCTCGCAATTTGGGAGGCTTCATCCGCAGTGAGCATGCGGCTGCCATCGGCCTCCACGCCCAAAATGCGCTGCTTCATGCGCTTGAGATTATAGAACAGTTTTTTCTGCGCAGCAGTGGTGCCAATTTTCACCAGAGACCAGCTTTTTAGCACAAATTCATTAATAGACGCCTTGATCCACCACATAGCATAAGTACTCAGGCGATTGCCCTTGGTTGGGTCAAATTTCTTCACTGCCTGCATGAGCCCCACATTGCCTTCTGCAATCACATCGCTCATCGGCAAGCCATACCCCTTAAAGCCCATGGCGATTTTTACTACCAGGCGCAGATGGCTGGTTACCAGGCGATGGGCTGCTTGCACATCCTCATGCTCTACCCATTGATTGGCCAGCTGCATTTCTTCCTGCTCCGAAAGCATAGGAAATTGGTTCACCTCAGCAATATAGTGGCTGAGTGAATTATCCGTTAATGCGGGTAAATAGGTGCTCATAGTTTCCTTATGGTTATTTTCGCCCATATTATAGCGCGTTTATCACTCACTTTTCAAGCATTTTCAGCTGATTATACAGTGCAATGAGGTCAGACCCTGCGCTATTTTCGTCATTATGTGTTGTGTTTTCCTCACATTGGCGAAAGTCTCTGGTGAATTCTACAATATGGTGTGTGAGCGGATGGGTAAATGAAAGCTTATAGGCATGCAGCGCTTGGCGCGGGAAGGGAGTAATATTAGGGTGATTGCGTGTGCCGCCATAGAGTGTGTCTCCTATCAGCGGGCAGCGCTTATGCGCTAAATGCACGCGAATTTGGTGCGTACGGCCGGTATCCAAACGGCATTCTATCAAGCTTGCCGTGCGCGTGCCAAAGGCCTCCAATACATGAAAATGGGTGACGGCATGCTTGCCTTTATTCGGCACTACAGCGCGCTTGCGATGGTCTTTCGGGTGGCGGCCCAGCTCTGTTTCTATGGTGCCAGCCAACACTGGCGGCGTGCCCCAACAAAAGGCAAGATAGCGCCGCTCAATCTGCCGTTCCTGCAGTTGATTCGCCAAATGGGTGTGTGCATTATCCGTTTTGGCGATAACCATCAGGCCTGTCGTGTCTTTATCCAATCTGTGTACAATACCTGGCCGTTCCACACCGCCAATGCCGGAAAGGCTTTCCCCACAATGGTGCAATAGCGCATTTACCAGCGTGCCATCACGCTGCCCAGCGCCCGGATGCACGGTGAGGCCCGCCTGCTTATTGATCACCAGCAGCGCTTCATCTTCATACACCACCTCCAGCGGAATATGTTCTGCCGAGAGATGCATGGGCGTGGCATCGGGCAGGGTGATCTGAATCGCATCGGCCTCTTCCACCGCATAAGCCCGCTTTTGTGCGGTTTGATTCACCAAAATATGCCCGGATTTTATAAGCTGCTGGGCACGGCTGCGGCTGATGCTTTCCTCCAGCAGGCTTATAATTGCATGGTCCAGCCGTTTGCCGGCAAGGCTAGAGTCTATTATATATGTTTTAAGCGTTGACACGGTTTTTCCTGTTGCTATAAAGCCCGCTCTTAATTTTTTGTTAAATGAGGCAGGCAATGCGCAAAACATATACAGCAACTCCCAAGGATATCAACCGCGAGTGGTGTGTGATTGATGCAGAAAATGTGGTGCTAGGACGTCTAGCAGCAGAAGTATCAATGCGCCTTCGTGGTAAGCATAAGCCAAGCTACACACCGCATATGGATATGGGTGATAATGTGATTATCATCAATGCGGAGAAGGTGAAGCTTACGGGCAATAAGCGTACGAAAAAGAATTACTTCCGCCATACGGGTTTCCCTGGTGGTATTAAAGAAGCATTTGCAGGCAAGATTTTGGCCGGCAAGCACCCAGAGCGTGTGATCATCAAAGCGGTACAGCGTATGATTACGCGTAATCCGCTGGGCCGTAAGCAAATGACACATCTGCATGTATATGCAGGAGCTGAGCACCCGCATACAGCGCAAAATCCAACGGTGATTGATTTTGCTGCGAAGAACAAGAAAAACACTAATTACGACAACGCTTAAGAGAGTAATCTTATGATTGATATTGCACAAGCAACCGAAAACACAGAAACACAACAGGAAGCGCCTGCAAAGCGTGAGCCTAAGCTAGACAAGCAGGGCCGTGCTTACGGCACAGGTCGTCGTAAGGATGCTTCTGCGCGCGTGTGGATCAAGCCTGGTACGGGTAAAGTAACGGTAAACGGCAAAGAAAATGCAGATTACTTCAAGCGTGCAGTATTGCGCATGATCATCAATCAGCCGTTTGTTGCTACGGATTCGGATAATAAATTTGACGTGGTAGCTACAGTGGTAGGCGGCGGTCTTTCCGGCCAAGCGGGTGCGGTACGTCACGGTATTAGCCGTGCATTGGATAATTTTGATCCAGAAGGCAACCATATTGCACTGCGTCGCGGTGGTTTCTTAACACGTGATAGCCGTGTGGTAGAGCGTAAGAAATACGGTCGTCGCAAAGCACGTCGTCGTTTCCAGTTCTCAAAACGTTAATTTCTCTTTGGTGCCATATGTGCATGCCTTTGCAGGCCTTTGGTACCACAATGTTGTTGGGGTGTAGCCAAGCGGTAAGGCAGCGGTTTTTGGTATCGCCATGCGCAGGTTCGAATCCTGCCACCCCAGCCATTCTGGACAATTGCCACTTTTGGCAAACAAGTCGAAGGGTTTATTCCACGTATACTGCAGGTTTCGCCCTGTTAAAGTTAAGTTCGAAAAGGCGAAATTTATCAGTCTTCTTTTCTGTTTCAGATTAGCTTTGTTAAATAGCTGTGGGGCTTGGCTGGCAATACTTACAAGGTCTGTTACTGTTTCTCGGTAAATATCATCAGCGTTGGTTACTTCTTCAATTTCTAAAGTGATTGCTTGCTGTCGCTCTTTAAGCTGTAATTTCTTGCGATCATGCTCATCTTTGGTGATGGCTTCGTCGATGAATAAATCCATCAATTTATCCAGCTTATTTTGCTGTTCCGTATATTCCTTTTTAAGCCCCGAAATACGCTTTCTGTGGAAATCTCTTTCATGCTGATTTGTTTGCTTAATGTAATTATAAACATCCTCCATTAGATGCTCTGGTACATGTAACTCACGAAAGGCATTGGTTACCATTTCCAGTAAATCTTCTTCCCTTATCCACATTTTCTTTTTGGGCCTATCAGGGTCGCCTACAATCACATAATTCCACTCATGATAGCCTGACTTGTTGGTACGGCGTTTTTGATCCATATGGGCAACACCCTTTCTAACAGAGCAATGCACCAGGCCTTTAAAGATAAATTCATGGATGTTGTAATTATGAGGCTTTCTACACCACCCTGTGCGAACTGCTTCACATTGCTCAAATAATTGCTTTGAAATCAATTTATCGTACACATGTGGGTATAATTTACCTTTGATACGCATAGCACCATAGTAAAATGGATTGCGCATAATGTAATTTAGTTGCGATCTATTCATATAGCTCTTATTGCCACGCAGATTGATTAAGCCAATTTTCTTGGTGTATTCCGCAAGCGTATGCAGGCTATAATTTCCTGTTGCATATTCCTCGAATACTTTGCGCATAAGAGGTGCTCTTTCAGGGTCTAGAATAACGGTACTTCTGCCATGTTCATCTTTGGCATTTAAATAACCAATAGGTGCAACGCCAATCCATTCTCCTTGGCGTATTTTTTGGTCAAAGCTCCGTTTTACATTATCTCTAAGGCTATCCACATAGCTTTGTGCCATCACCACGCCAATGCTCCACATTAACCGCTCTTGTGATACTGAATCTTTGTGAATAATGTAATTTTCAGTATTGAAATGCAGTTCAATCTTTCCTGCTTGCACAAGTTGATCTAGCATAGGAAACTCTTTAAAGCTGCGTTGTACCCGATCCACTTTATCGGCAACAATGGCAATGGGTGATCGTTGTTTTTTCACAAACTTGATCATTTCCATAAATGCTTTGCGCGAACCTTTGGTTGATGATTCCACCAAATCGAAGATTTGTAGCACTTTTAGCCCTTTGCGTTCGCAATATTGCTCTAGCCTGTGCCGTTGTGCTGCAATAGAATAGCCTTCTTCTTGTTCTTTAGTGGATACACGAGAGAGAATAACCGCTTTATTCACACTCGATTTAAATCCCGTTATGTCCTTGTAATTTGTCATGATGTACCTCGTTTTCAGTTGTATTGCTGATATCAAGCAATGTTTCCACTAACCCTATCAAGTTGCGGGTCGCATTGAATGATTCGAACTCATTAAGCTCGTTTCCGTATAATTCATCCACTTGTTTCTGAATCTTTTTGAACAATTTATCCTGCTCTAAAAAATCCTTGTTATCTGATATTTCAGGAGGGTTATAAGGCATGGCTTACCTCCTGTTTATGTTGATGAATTTTAGGATTAATCAGGTAAGTTACACGGGTACGTTTGCCAGATAATGGCACAACTGATTCATACAGCCAGCCAAGTTTCACCAACTCATCGCATGCTGCTTCTGCAAGCTCCTTATCCGAGAGATATGTCCAACCTTTACGGTAAATATCTCGCACGCAAAAACCATCTTCTAAATCTTTGCGTTGTAGCCTGATAGCTAACCTTGCAGCCGAGGGTGCTGTACTATCTAGCACCATATTATAGATACGCCTTGCATGGGTTTCTAGATATTCACACCATTCGATGGCATGCTGTGTAGCTTGCAGACTAACTTTGCCAGTTTTATTATTACACACACAATCTGCTAGATGAAAAATCAGCGATAATGCAGGCATCAATTTACGATATTTGCTTAAATGCTCAACAATGAGTGATTCTTCATGGGGGTTATCAAGCTTGTTTAATTGCAGGTCATGCAACCATTCATAAAATAACTTTTGAGCATCTTCATCAAAGGTAAAGTATGGCCTTGGCTCGCTTTCATAATCCTCTGCACCAAGCGATATATAATCATTATCACAAAGTGATTGAAACACCTCTTGTGTGGTGTGTTTAGCATCAAAATCAGGAGATTTATCAATTAACTTCCAGTCTTTTACTGGATCAGGATATACCAATAGCTGGAACCGCTGTAGCAAACCATCATTGCCTACATTGCGTAAAGAGTGATGCAGATATGAAGCCAATTTCTCGGGCTGTGTGCCGCCAAGAATCGCTACGCATACATTTTTAGTATGCACTGTACCACGGCCAATTCTATCGGTTGTGTAACTGCCATTGCCGTTCCAAGCCTCTAGGAAAAAGGCACGGTCAGCGTCATGCCCTTCTTTTTCCCAGCTTTTTAACAGCCCCATTAATTCATCACGAAATACCAAAATACCATGCGGATTTGCAGATAAAATCTCGCTTAGTTTTTCAATTGTTGCATCGTTGGTTATAAAGCGTTTGGCTTCTGGTTTTTGCTCTCGCTCTTTTTCTATTTCAAGCTGACGTTGGGATATGTCTTCTTCGGTTTTTTCGCCTTTGTAACGCCCTTTATGCATAGCGGTTAAATCGCTTTTCAAAGCATTAGATTCTGCATCTAAGGCTTTGCATTTAACTTTATATTTCAATAGCAATTCTGCCAAATCTTTCTGGCATAATCTCTCAAGCGTATGAATTGGCTTTATCACCTCACTTAATGATGGCGTTTTTAATGTGCTGGGCTTTCCCACAACACCACCCCAAATATTAGGGATAATTTTCCAATCATCTTCCTTTTTAGGCTTCATGGCACATCTTGCACCAATTACAGAACCAAGCGCCACAACCATACTAGCAGCCACATAATCCACAGGGCATTGCATACGGTGGGCAATATCCAAAATTCTAAGCTGTAAAGGCTCTGGCATATGCTCTAAATTAAGCTGCTTTACGGGCAATAATTCCTGTTTTGGCTGAATAGGATTATAGTATTTTAGTTTTATAATTACGTATATTTAAAGGCATAATCTATTGCGT
>JAHDHN010000069.1:4472-6962 GCA_020631295.1 Rickettsiales bacterium | reverse complement strand
GCTCTATATCCGAGCTTTGCAGCACTGGCTAGCAATATCCGCAATGCTAGATAGTGTTGTCATGAAATTACTCCATTATGGTGCCCCACAGAGCGGCAATAGCTAGGCACATATGACAGCGCGTAGCGGTGCTTACGGGCAACATATGTAACGACGCTAGTGTCGCTCTGTGGGGCATTGAAGAAAAGGACTATTTTCTCGATTAACATGCGATAGCTTTTTGTCACGATGCACCGCATCGCAAGCAAAAATCTATCTTGTTTCTCAAAAAAAATAGTCTCTTTCCATAATAGTTAATTTCATGTCGACACTATCTATGTTACCATGCGCCCATGGGCATTGTTATTGCATTGGACCAAGGCACCAGCTCTTGCCGGGCCTTGGCGTTTGATGAGCAGCGGCAGATTATAGCGCTCGCGCAGCAGGAATTTAACCAGCATTTCCCGAAGCCTGGCTGGGTGGAACATGATGCAGAAGAGATTTGGCGCACACAGTTGCATGTTACCACGCAGGTGCTGCAGGATGCCAATGTGCAAGGAAAAGAGATTGCCGCACTAGGCATTACCAATCAGCGTGAAACGATTGTGATATGGGAGAAGGCCACAGGCAAACCGATTGCACCGGCCATTGTGTGGCAAGATAAACGCACGGCAGAATATTGCGCGCAGCTAAAGGCGCAGCCGGGTGTGGAAGAAATGGTGCGCCAAAAAACGGGCCTGGTGCTAGATCCGTATTTTTCTGCCAGCAAAATTGCGTGGCTGTTGGATAATGTGCCAACTGCACGTGAGAGAGCAGAAGCGGGTGCACTTTTATGCGGCACGATAGACAGCTGGCTGGTGTATAATCTTACCTTGGGTAACACCCATGTAACGGATTTGAGCAATGCCTCACGTACCTTGCTGTGCAATATTCATACTGGTAAATGGGACGATGCGCTTCTGGAATTATTTGACATTCCGCGTGCGCTTTTGCCAGACATTACTGCCAGCAGCGGTGTGATAGCGCATACAGATGAAGCGGTGTTTGGAACAAATATTCCGATTGCAAGTATGATTGGGGATCAGCAAGCGGCGTTATTTGGCCAGGGTTGCCATGCGCCAGGCATGGCGAAAAACACCTATGGCACGGGTTGTTTCCTGCTGATGCATACAGGTGATACACCCGTTGCCTCGCAGTATGGGCTTTTAAGCACAGTGGCATGGAAAATAGGCGGTGAAGTATCCTATGCATTGGAAGGTGCTGTGTTTGTGGCCGGTTCCGCCATTCAGTGGTTGCGGGATGGCATGCAATGGCTGGATAAAGCGCCCGATTCTGAGTTTTTTGCCCGCAAAGTACCGCATGCGGAGGGGGTGATTATGGTGCCGGCCTTTGCTGGCCTTGGTGCACCCTATTGGTGTGCAGAAGCCAAAGGTGCCATGTTTGGGCTTACGCGTAAAACCACCAAGGATCACATCATTCGCGCAACATTAGATGCGCTGGCCTATCAAACCAAAGATGTGCTGGACGCGATGGAGCAAGATGCAAAGCAACAGCTGCGGGCCTTGCATGTGGATGGCGGTGCTAGTGAAAATTCACTGCTGATGCAGTTTCAGGCAGATATATTGGGCATGGAGGTACGTCGCGCTAATCAAGCCGAGGCTACAGCCTGGGGCGCTGCTTGGTTGGCTGGTTTGGCTGTGGGGTTATATGATAATACAACAGGTAGCACTGATAATTACACGCATTTCACGCCCAAAATGCAGCCAGAGCTACAACAAAAGCTCTATAGCCAATGGCGCACTGCAGTAGATGCGGTGATTGGGATGGGTGAGTAAGCTTTTTGTATATAACGAAATCACTTAACAATGCCCTCGTCATCCCACAATGTGTTCGTGGGATTTCCGGCTACCAACCGTGTCCTTATGGGGAGACCAGCGTGGATCCTACTACTCTCTTTGAGCTACGCCGGACGCGGTAAACCACAGGGAACAATATAGATAACGCATTTACACCCTTATAATGCTGATGTAAAACACAGCGCGATGAAGCAACCTCCCGCCATAGTTTCTGATATGCCGCAAAGTGCGATTGCGCCTTATGTGGCGGAGCATTGTGCTAGTCAGACCATGCTGGTGGTGTTGCATAATGCCGATATTGATGTGTTAAAGGCGCAGCTGGATTTTTTTGCGCCGAACCGCATAGTGCTAACATTTCCTGGTTGGGATGCCTTGCCCTATGACCGCGTATCGCCACATCATGCGATTATGACAGAGCGCTTGGCTTGCCTACACAGCCTAATGCAGCCAGATGCAAAGGACGCGATTATTATCACCACAGTAGCGGCGATGACACAGCGCGTTCTGCCCAAAGCGATTGTACAAGAAAGCTGCCTGGAGCTGAAGCCTGGCCTGGAGATATCGCGCAGCAAGCTGCAGCATTTTTTAGTACATAACGGTTATCAGCATAACGGTGCGGCCACGGATGCGGGTGAGTTTTCAGTGCGCGGCAGCA
>JAHDHN010000069.1:0-4372 GCA_020631295.1 Rickettsiales bacterium | reverse complement strand
TATCAGCATAACGGTGCGGCCACGGATGCGGGTGAGTTTTCAGTGCGCGGCAGCATTGTGGATATTGTGCCTGCGGGCAAGGAATATGGCCTGCGGATTGACTTTTTTGACGATGAGATTGAGCAGATAAAGCGCTATGATCCGCTCACGCAACTTTCTTCTGCAGTGCAGCAGGATTCGTTGCAATTGCTGCCTACCAGTGAGCTGCTGCTTTCGGAAGCTGCGATTGATAGTTTCAAGCAGCAATACCGCGCTGAGTTTGGTGGCAAGATGGCAGAAGACCCGCTCTATGAGGCGCTTTCTGCCGGCCGAAAATATGCCGGCATGGAGCATTGGCAGGGCATGTGTTATGCACTTGGCTCATTTACGGATTATGTGCCGGATGCTGAGTGGTTGCTGCTGCCACTGGCAAAAGAGGCGGCCGCAGAGCGGATTGATGCGGTGCAAGATGCATATACCGCGCGCTGTGAAGTAACAGACGGCAGTTACAAACCTGCGCCGCCTGCGCTGCTGTACGATCTTTCTCCCAAATGGGCGGAAAATGCAGCGCCTGCAACAGCGGTAAATGTGTATAACGCCGCGCCGGATTTGTTTCATCAGTCTAAACTAGGTAAAAAACATAGTTTTGAATTATTGCAGCAGCAGCTGGAAAAACAGAAGCATACCTACAATCTCTTGCTTTGCAGCAGTGAGGGCGCGCGTGCGCGCGTGCAGCAGATGTTGGAAGAGTATGCAATAAACATAGTTTTAGTGGATGAGCTAAATGATCGCAAAGCCTTAAGGCGCAAGGGCGGTAAATTAGGGTTGTTGGTATTGCCGGCTGAAAGCGGATTTGAGGGCAAGGAATGGTGGACCATCACCGAACAAGATTTGCTGGGCAGCACCATGCGTGCCAAGGCACATGCGCGAAAAAAGCCGTTTGAAAAGCTGATGCAAGAGGCCATGAATCTCACGCCGGGTGAGCTTGTGGTGCATGCCAATCACGGTATTGGGAAATTTGTGGATCTGATCACCATGGAGGTGCTGGGCGCGGTGCATGACATGGTGCAACTGCATTATGCCGGCGGTGATGTGCTTTATGTGCCGGTGGAAAATGTGGATCTGATCAAGCGCTATGGCGAAGAAACAGAAGGCGTGCAGCTAGACACGCTGGGCGGTGTGGCTTGGCAGGCGCGCCATGCGGCGATTAAAGAGCGTATAAAAATGGCAGCAGAAGAGCTGCTGGCCGTGGCAGCCAAGCGCGCCACGCGCACGGCAGAAAGCTATGAACCGGCCGATGGATTATATGACGCGTTCTGTGCGCGTTTTCCGTATAATGAAACAGAAGATCAGCTGCGCGCCATTGTAGATGTGGAAGGTGATTTGGCCAGCAATCAGCCGATGGATCGCCTGATTTGCGGCGATGTGGGCTTTGGAAAAACCGAGATCGCCATTCGCGCGGCGCATATTGTGAGCTGTCCGCAAGCAGCAGTGCTGGAAGGCGAGCGGCTGGATGCAGACAAAGCCGGGCAGGTGGCCATTGTGGCGCCCACCACCTTGCTGGCCCGCCAGCATTTCTTGAATCTGCAAGAGCGTTTTGCAGGCACGGATATTATCATTAAGCAGCTTTCCCGGTTGGTAACACCAAAACAGGCGAAAGAGGTGAAAGAAGGGCTGCAAAACGGCTCTGTGGATATTGTGGTGGGCACCCATGCGCTGCTTTCAGACGATGTGCGCTTTAAACGCCTTGGTCTGGTGGTGGTGGATGAGGAGCAGCGCTTTGGCGTGAAGCAAAAGGAGCGGCTGAAACGTTGGCGCGCCAATGTGCATATGCTTACCCTTTCTGCCACGCCCATTCCGCGCACGTTGCAGCTCTCACTCACCGGTATTCGTGAGTTGAGCTTGATTGCCACCCCGCCGGTGGACCGTTTGGCGGTGCGCACTCAGCTGCTGCCGTTTGATGGCCATATCATCCGTGAAGCCTTGCTGCGGGAGCATTATCGCGGCGGCAGAACCTATTATGTGTGCCCGCGTGTGAAAGACCTAGAAGAGGTGGAAGACACACTGGCCAAGCTGGTGCCGGAGCTTAAAACCGTCACCGCGCACGGTGGTATGGCTCCTAAGCAGCTGGAGCAGGTGATGATGGATTTTGATGACGGAAAATTTGACGTGCTGATTGCCACCACCATCATCGAATCGGGCTTGGATATTGCCGCGGCCAACACGCTTATTGTGCATCGCGCTGATCATTATGGCCTGGCGCAGCTCTATCAAATTCGTGGTAGGGTAGGGCGCAGCAAGTTGCGTGCCTATGCGTATCTCACTTTGCCGCCACGCAAAATCCCCAGCAAGCAGGCGCTAAAGCGGCTGGAAGTGATGCAAAAGCTGGACCAGCTTGGCGCCGGATTTACCCTGGCCAGCCATGATATGGATATGCGCGGCTTTGGTAACTTGCTGGGCGAAGAACAATCGGGCAATATCAAAGAGGTGGGTGTGGAGCTGTATCAGCATATGCTGAAAGAGGCGATTGCGAATATCCAGCTGCAGGGTGATGAGGGCGAGGAAGGCAAAGAGCGCTTTAGCCCGCAGATCAAGCTGGGTATTTCGGTGTTGATTCCAGAAAGCTATGTGCAGGATATTGGGCTGCGCATGAGCCTGTATCGCCGCATTGCGGCCTTAGAAGAGCAGGCCGCCATTGATGCCATGGCCGTGGAGCTGACCGACCGCTTTGGCCCAGTGCCAAAAGAAGTGCAGCATTTATTGCAGATTGTGCAGCTGAAACATCTTTGTGTGCAGGCCAATATTGCCAAGGCAGAGCTGGGCAAAAAGGGTGCTGTGATCACCTTCCATAACCACCAATGCTTGCAGCCAGAAACACTTATCACTATGGCTGCCTCGCAGCCAGATGCCATTATTTTACGCCCAGACCACACGATCTTCATGCCCTTTGCTCCAGCCGCAGACGCCACAGGACGCATCACCCAACTGCAAAAAAAACTACAGTGGGTTGCAGGGCTTGGGAAGAGCTAAATAGGTCGGCTAAGTACTTTTGTATATGCCTCTTCAGTTTCTTGGGAGAAGTTAATGCTTACTTGACCTTTTCCATAACCATCTGCATTGACACCATAGTTTAAAAAGGAGTTGGTTTTACTTTCTATGAAATCTTTCAATTTAACTATTTTTCCTGCACATGATAAGAATGTTTTACTGAGATTTTTTATAGATATTTCTTTGCCTTTATCATCATAAAGTAAACTCCTTAGTTCATCTCCGTGTATAATCCCATTTTCTAAGAAACGATCTGGAACATCTATAGGTGGTTTATATATCTTTTTGAATACTCTGGTTGCAAAATCACTATCTTCTTTTCCCCAGCCGTTAAAATTTATTTCATCGTAACCATTTATTTCATGAAATGTTTTACTTGAGATAATAATTCTGCCTCCTGACCCTTGTACAGGAGTGGGTTTTTGTCTTAACACACGTTGAATGGTAGACGGTCGCATGAAGATTTTTTCACCAGAACGCTTATATTCGTTGGCAATAAATGTAGTGAATCCATCATTAATACAATTATCGGCATCCACATTACATAACACATTTCCTGTAGCGCAGTTATGGCTCACATTCTTACTGTGACTCATATGGAAATATTGAGGTTCTGCCAGACGAACATAGCGTAACATGCCATTCTCAATTTCTTGAGGAAACCTATCTTTTATCCAGGATTCTAGTTCGTTAGCGCGGTTGTATTGGCCATAATTAACCACAACAAACTCTACTCCTACATTATCTAGAGATTCTAAGTCTTTTTTTGCGCTAGCAATGTTTTTGGGTAATGTCACCTTAAGATGGTCCACTCTGTCCATGCAAGCTGTACAATATGATATTTTTAGTGATGGTATGTAGGACATAATTAAATTATTATCATAAATAAATTATTAATTCAATTATTTCTTGAGGGCTATGCTGTATAAAAACACCTAATGACAGATAGCATCCTTTGCGATAAAGCCTGCTGCGTTATGAGTTATTATGTTACCACACCGATTTATTATGTGAATGACCGGCCGCATTTGGGCCATGCTTACACCACCATTGCTGCGGATGTGGCGGCGCGCTTTCACCGCCTACGTGGTGAGGAGGTGTTTTTCTTAACTGGCACGGATGAGCACGGGCAAAAGGTGGATAAGGCTGCTAAAGCACGTGATATGGAGCCGCAAGCGCTCACCGATGAGGTGTCGCAGCATTTTCGTGCGCTGGTACAAACGGGTGATAATTTGCTGCAGGTAACGAATGATGATTTTATCCGCACCACAGAAGCGCGCCATAAAGAAGCAGCGCAAGCTTTGTGGAAGGCGCTGGAAGCAAAAGGCGCCATTTATAAAGACAG
>JAHDHN010000068.1 GCA_020631295.1 Rickettsiales bacterium | reverse complement strand
TCAATAATGGGCAACACATCCTTGCCGCTAATCCGCACACTATTTAATGTAATCATGCTACACTCTCACTTTTATAAACGCCAAGCATCGGGAAATTGAGGTAAACAGCAAGGAAAAAGACATCTGATGTTTGCTTCATCTGACAATTCACAAAAAATATTGTTCCCTGTGGTTTAGCCACAGGGTCAAATACTGATGTAGCATAACTGTTCTATTGATTTCATTTAATTTTTCCATGCAATCCCTGACAAGCGAAGCGCAGATCGGGGATCCAGGGTTAACAAGCACTATCTTTCCATTTCGCCCTAGGCCCTCGCTTTCGCAAGGGCTGCAGAATGGGTGAAATAACTCTTAGATTTAATCCTGCGGACGAGCCGCAGGAAACTATTGTTATTATATGTGGCTATTGGCCTAACAGACCGCCCATATTGCGCATCAGGTCTTTTTTATTCATTTTGCCCACTTTTTTCATCATGCCTTGCATCTGCTTGAATGTCTTAAGCAGCTTGTTGAGCTCCTGAATGTTGGTGCCGCTGCCTGCCACAATGCGGCGCTTGCGTGAGGCATTCAAAATATCCGGATTTTGACGCTCTTTCTTTGTCATAGAGCTGATCATCACTTTTTGACGGGTAAAGACAGCATCATCCATGCCGCCTGATTCCTCAATTTTCTGCTTCATTTTGCCCATGCCAGGTAGCATGCTCATAATGCCGCCCATACCGCCCAGTTTTTGCATTTTGCTGAGTTGGTCGGACAAATCATCCAGGTCAAAATTGCCTTTGCGCAGCTTTTTCTCCATGCGTTTGGCGTCTTCTTCGGTAATGGAGGCTGCGGCTTTTTCCACCAGCGAGACCACATCTCCCATGCCCAAAATACGGCTGGCAATACGCTCTGGGTGGAATATTTCCAGCTCTGAGAGTGTTTCACCGGTACCTAAGAATTTTATTGGGCAGCCAGTCACTGCCTTCATGCTGAGTGCCGCACCGCCACGGCCGTCCCCGTCAATACGGGTCAGCATAATACCGGTGATGCCCACCTGCTCGTTAAAGCTGCTGGCAATATTCACCGCATCTTGCCCAGTTAAGCTGTCGGCCACCAGCATGGTTTCGATTGGGTTGGCCAATTTCTTCACCTGTTGCAGCTCTTCCATCATCTCTGCATCAATTTGCAGACGGCCGGCCGTGTCTAAAAACAGCACATCGTAATTGCCTGCTTTGGCCTCTTTCAATGCGCGTTTGGTGATTGCCTCTGGCTTTTCCTCTGCCTTAATGGCCAGCGTATCAATCTGCACCTGCTTGCCCAACGTGGCCAGCTGCTCTTGCGCGGCAGGGCGATACACATCCAAACTTGCCAGCAATGCGCGCTTCTTTTCTTTACGTAAATGCAATGCAAGCTTGGCAGTCGAAGTGGTTTTACCCGAGCCTTGCAAGCCCACCATCATTACCACGGCGGGTGGCGTGGTGCGTAAATTTAGGCCCGCTGCCTCATCGCCCAACATCTCTGTCATGGCATCTTGCACCAGCTTGATCACCATTTGTGCAGGCGATACGCTCTTAATCACCTCTTCGCCCACCGCCTTGGCTTTTACGCTATTGATGAATTCTTTCACCACCGGCAGGGCCACATCGGCCTCCAAAAGCGCAATGCGCACCTCGCGCATGGCCAAATTCACGTCATCCTCTGTGAGCAGGCCTTTGCCTTTTAACTTGCCAAATACGTTGGTGATATTGTCTGATAGATTAGTAAACATAGGCCTATAAGTTAGTAAACATAGACATTCCTATAGCAGTGCTGTAACAGCTTTTCCATGCGAATTTTACTGGTCATTTCCCGTTACTATGATGCGATTGCTGAACAGCTGGAGCTGGGCGCCATTACTGCCTGCCAGGATGCCGGCGCGGAGTATGAGATAATAGAAGTGCCCGGTGCACTGGAAATTCCGGCTGCGGTGGCATTGGCAATAAAGAGCAAGCGCTATGATGCCTATGTGGCATTGGGCTGCGTGGTGCGTGGTGAAACCTCACATTATGATACGGTGTGCAATGAAAGTGCACGTGGCTTGATGCAGCTTTCACTTGATCACAATGCCGCCATTGGCAATGCAATTTTAACCACAGAAAATAAAACGCAGGCCATGACACGCGCCAATGTGACAGAGGGCAATAAAGGCGCTGGTGCAGTGGAAGCTGCCTTAAGCCTGCATGCATTAAAACAGAAATGGCAAAATAATGCCTAAAGAAAAATATAATGCAGGTGATCAGAAGACTATTTCTCGCCTGATGGCGGTGGCGGCAATCTATGCCAAAGATGTAACAGGTGAGCTTGATGTGCCTTATGCATCTGAAGATTTGCATAAAACTGCCATTGCGAGTTTCCGTGCGATTAGCGAACATATGGCAGAAGAGCTGCAAGAGGATGTGGAGCTGGAAGAGATTAGCATTGAGGCCTTGATCGCCCGCGCACGTGCTAAAAAAGCGGGCGATGCAGCCGTGCAAGACACCAGGCCAATTCCGCCGGATGACCGTTTTTTCAAGAAACTTACCATTGCCACCTCTAAGCTCATTGCCACGCTGGATGCGGAGCTGGAAACATTTACCAATGAGGCCTGGAGCTACGCACGTGTGAACCCTATTGCAAAAGCACTCCTGCGCACAGCAATGGCCGAACGCACCCAGTTGGGCACGGATATTGGTATTATTAAAACACAATACCGCAAGCTGAGCGAAAGCCTGTTAGAAAGCCATGAGCGTCCGTTTGTTGACGCCGTGCTGCATGCAGTGTTGAAAGATTAATTAGATAGTGTCGGCACTATCTAACAAAAATTATCAGCGTATGATTTTGGCTTGATACGACGTGTTTGTGGTAGCTCTACGCGGTAAGAAATCTTGTTTGTTTCAGCATATGCAATGGCTGATTCTTTTGTAGGAAATTCCAAAGATACTTGCTTTTGCGTATCATCAGATCCAATCCAGCCCATAAGCGGGTCATGCGTATTTGGAGAAGTGGATGTGAATTCTAATTTCCATTTTGCTGTAGTGGGTGCTGACTGCATAGCACTATTTGCAGGCTGAAAAATAACGGCAAATTGTTTAGATTGTGACATTATAGCTATAACCTTATTTATTGATCAGCACACCTACCCATCTGCTTATATTTTGCAAGCTATCATTTCGATTAAAACTAGATAGTACGAGGACGTTATCTAAGATTTTGCTGTTTTGGCCGCGGCCACAAAGCTTACAAAAAGAGGGTGCGGAGCGAATACGCGTGAATTAAATTCTGGGTGGAACTGCACACCCACAAACCATGGATGATCCTTGCGTTCCACAATTTCCGGCAACAAACCATCAGGTGATTTACCTACAATATGCAGGCCTGCTTCTGCCAACGTCTCTTCCAGCGCCATATTCACCTCATAGCGATGGCGGTGGCGCTCGCTGATGCTGGTGCTGCTGTAAATCTGTTCGGCCAGGCTGCCTTTTTCAATCACACACTCATAGGCGCCCAAGCGCATGGTGCCGCCCAAATCGCCCTGGGCACTGCGTGTTTCTTTGCCGCCGTCTTTTTCCCATTCAGTCATCAGACCAATGGCAGGGTTATCACATGTGCCAAACTCGCTGCTGGTCGCACTTGTGTCACCGGCAATATTATGCAGCGCTTCCAGCACAGCCAGCTGCATACCAAAACAAATGCCAAGATACGGAATATTATGCTCCCGCGCAAAGGTGGCAGCGGCCATTTTGCCGTCCGTACCGCCTTGACCAAAACCACCAGGCACCAGAATTGCATCCACTTCTTTTAATTGCAAATGTGCGTCATCATCCTCAAAGGTGCGCGAATTTACCCACTGCACATTCACCTTGGCATTATTAGCAATGCCTGCATGGTCCAGCGCCTCAAGCAACGATTTATACGCATCCGAAAGCGAAATATATTTCCCCACAATGGCGATATTCACGCGCGCCTCTGGGTTGGTCACGCGGTCTACCACGCCATGCCATTTGCTTAATTCTGCCTTTGGTGCTTCTTCCAGCATGCCGCACGCTTGCAGCACTGCCTTGTCCATGCCTTCTGCATGGTAATTAAGTGGCACACGGTAGATCGTATCCGTATCCACCGCTTGAATCACTGCCTCTTCCGGCACATTACAGAACAGCGCAATTTTGCGGCGTTCACTGGCCGGAATTTCCGTTTCGCAACGGCATAATAACACATCCGGCTGAATACCAATGCTGCGCAATTCTTTTACCGAATGCTGCGTTGGCTTGGTTTTGAGCTCCTGCGCGGCAGAGAGATAGGGCACCAGGGTCAAATGCACATAAATGGCATTATCGCGGCCCAAATCATTGCCCAGCTGGCGGATGGCCTCAAAAAACGGCAAGGCTTCAATATCGCCCACCGTGCCACCAATTTCACATAGCACAAAATCCGTGTCTTCTGTATCATTCAACACAAAAGCTTTGATGAGGTCCGTCACGTGCGGAATCACCTGCACCGTGCCGCCCAGATAATCTCCGCGGCGCTCTTTCTTCAATAAATCAGAGTAAATCTTACCCGTGGTAACATTGTCTCCTTTGCGGGCATCCACGCCGGTAAAACGCTCATAATGGCCCAGATCTAGGTCCGTCTCCGCACCGTCATTGGTCACAAATACTTCACCATGCTGCGTAGGGCTCATCGTGCCTGGGTCTATATTCAGATACGGGTCAAGCTTACGCAAGCGCACGCTATATCCGCGTGACTGCAGCAATGCACCCAAGCTGGCAGAGGCAATTCCTTTCCCCAAAGAGGATACCACACCGCCGGTTATGAAGATAAATTTCGTCATAGCAGCCTACATGCTACATTTCATACGCAGGAGCAAGGGAATATAGAGGGTATTTTGCGGCTGATTATGCATTCATTTGCGCTAGCAGCGCTTTGGCCTGGCCGCGCCAATCATCGCGCTCAATGAGCTTATCGTCAAACTCCAGCGCGCTGGTCACTTTGGCAGCATCTGCAGCACTCAAATTGGCCACGTCACTTAAGGAATAAATACCAATTGCGTTGAGCTGCTTGGCACTGGCTGGTCCCACACCATTAATGAGAGTGAGGTCGTTCACATCCATTTTCTTACGCGGTGCAGAAGGTGCAGATGCCGTGGTACTTGGCGTATCAGCAGGTGCGCTCATCTCTTGCGCTATACGTGATTTTTTCTGACGGCTCACCTTAGCAGGCGGTGCTGTATTAGTGCGGCTTCTTCCCACACCAATCAAAGAAGCAAATAGCACGCCCAACAAAAAGGCACCAAGCATAAAGAACAAAAATTCCAGCAATGCGGTGGGCTTATCAAGCGGGTTTAGGGCGCTGGTGATGCGTTCAAACACACTGCCTGCCTCGCAGCCATTGCCAATGGCACACACAATCCAAAAGGCAGCAAAGGCGGCCCAAGCAACAAAGGCAAGAAGTGCTAAAAAGAGTTTCATATAAACAACATAGCGCGAATTACACAGAAAGGCAATGCACCTTAGATAGTGTAGTCACATATTGCCTCAGACAACAGGCCAATGTATTATTTAGCTATGGGCAAATTCGAAAACAAAAAGATATGGTTGATTGGCGCCAGCACTGGCATTGGTGCTGCTTTGGCGGTGAAGCTGGCAGAAGCAGGTGCAATATTGCAGCTTTCTGCACGCGGTGAGGAAACGCTAACCGCATTATGCAACAGGCTGCCAGGTAATGGCCACACGGTGATATCACTGGACGTAACAGATATTGCCTCCATGCAGCAGGCTCACGCCGCCTGTTGGCCATATGACGTGGTGATATATAATGCCGGTGCCTATGAGCCAGCGCCGGTGCAAGAGGTATCTCTGGATGCGGCCATGCAGGTGATGGATGTGAATTTGCATGGTGCTATGCGCCTTCTGGATGTGATGCTGCCTGATATGGTCAAAACGCAAGCCGGCCATATTGTGCTGGTGGGCAGCATTGCCGGATGGAAAGGGCTTCCTAATGCCTATTCCTATGGTGTGAGCAAGGCCGGTGTCAATCATCTGGCGGAGCAGTTAAAGCTAGATCTTGCGCCTTATGATATTACTGTGCAGCTGGTTTCACCCGGCTTTGTAAAAACACAACTCACAGATAAAAACAGCTTTTCCATGCCGGCAATGATTTCACCCGAAAAAGCCGCGGAGTATATTATAAAAGGCCTGCAAAAGCCAAATCGCTTTGAGATCCACTTTCCCAAACGCTTCAGCTGGTCAATGAAACTACTCACCCGCGTGCTACCGCATAGATTGTATTTCTGGCTGGTTGGGAAAATCTAATATACTGGTTATTTCCTGCCAAAAATCTTTCTATAGTAAGATCGCTTAACAATTCATAATTCTGTTTCCTGCGACTTGATCGCAGGATCAAATCTACCAGTTATGCTGTATCACCATTTGACCCTGTGGTTAAACCACAGGGAACAATATCGTTTATTAATTGTTAGACGATTCCGCTATAATAATAACATTAGAAACGTTTTCATAATTGATATCGTTAATAACAGCACAACTTTTAAGTGCAAATAACCACTTGAAACAGAACGCAAAATAGCATATACAACCTATACGGGCATTATATGAAACGTTCTACAATCATAGATTATTTTGACAAAGGACTCTGCATCAGCAGTGCCAGCCTTGCCACGCTGCTTATGCTGTCTGTGCCACTCTCTGTGCTGCGCTTCTATGACCATATTATCCCTGCACAATCAACAGGCGCGCTGCTCTGGTGCAGCGTTTCGGTGCTGCTCAGCCTGTGCTTCAGTGTGATATTGCTAAAAAGCACCGCAGCATTATGTGCGATACATAGATGGAACATGGCACCCATGGTGCGGGTGGCCGGCGCTGTGCTGGGCGCAGCCTGTGTGGCCTTGCTTACACTGCTGGTGGGTCCACTTGCGTTGCTGCCACTCGCTGCAGCCATCATGCTGCTGTTGCTGCGGCATAACAGTAAAAAACCGGCAGACAGTCACGCGCTGTTGCAAGCCAATATTCAATGGAAACAGCAAGGCTGGGCCTGGCAGCTTTCTCCTACACTCACAGCACGCTTGGCACATTTTCGCAGCCA